>NZ_KV821653.1:0-342 GCF_001815685.1 Neisseria sp. HMSC056A03 | reverse complement strand
GAGTTCGGGGCTGGTGAGGATGTGGTCGATGCGCAGGCCGAGTTTGCGTTGGAACATGGCGCCGCGGTAGTCGAACCATGTGTAGAACGCGCCTTCGGGGTGGATTTTGCGCAGGCTGTCGGTCAGGCCGAGGTCGAGTAGGTTTTTAAACCATTGTCTTTCGATGGAGGAGCAATGGATTTTTTCGTGCCATTTTTCGGGGTCGTAGCAGTCGGCATCTGCTGGGGCGATGTTGAAGTCGCCGAGCAGGACGAGTTTGGGGTGGGCGGCCATTTCGGTGCGGACGAACTCGGTCAATGCGGCAAACCAGTGTTCTTTGTATTGGAATTTTGGGCTGTCCAG
>NZ_KV821652.1:321-46035 GCF_001815685.1 Neisseria sp. HMSC056A03 | reverse complement strand
GAAACGCAACGGACGGGTCTATACCGTTGTGGTGGATAATGCCAAGTCTGAAACGTTACTCCCTGTCATCAAAAAGAAAATCATGCCGGACTGCATTGTTTACACGGATAGCCTGAGCAGCTACGACAAGTTGGATGTGAGCGGTTTCATCCATTACCGCATCAACCATTCCAAGGAATTTGCCGACCGTCAGAACCACATTAACGGCATTGAGAATTTTTGGAATCAGGCAAAACGTGTCTTGCGAAAATACAACGGAATCGATCGCAAATCTTTCCCGCTATTCTTGAAAGAATGCGAATTTCGATTTAACTTCGGCACACCGTCGCGGCAGCTTAAAATCCTGCGGGATTGGTGTGGAATTTAGGGCTAATCTACGTCAGCCCCAAAATAAAAGGGAAAATATGAGTATCAAAGAATGGCCCGAGGGGGAGCGGCCGCGCGAGAAGCTCTTGGCGCATGGTGCGGCGGCGTTGAGTGATGCGGAGTTGCTGGCAATTTTATTGCGTGTTGGAACGCGCGGTATGAGCGCGGTTGATTTGGCGCGTTATTTGTTGAGTGAGTTTGGCAGTTTGGGGAAGCTGATGAGTGCGGATGCCAAAACACTCGCTGCTTATAAGGGCATGGGTTTGGCAAGCTATACTCAATTTGCCGTGGTCAAAGAAATCGGGCGGCGGATTTTAGGTGAGGATTTGCAGGAGCAGATTATTTTGTCAAACCCGAAATCGGTTGCGGATTATCTGCGCCTGCATCTTGGGCATGAAAAAATCGAGGTCAGCGTTGCTTTGCTGCTCAATCGTCAAAATCAATTGATTGCGGTACGGGAATTGTCGCGCGGTACGGTGGCGGAAAATACGGTTTATATCCGTGAAATTGTCAAATTGGCATTGGATGAATATGCCGACAGTTTGATTTTGGCACACAATCATCCGGGCAGTTCGGCAAGGCCGTCTGAATCTGATGTGCAGTTTACAGAGCGTTTGAAACAGGCTTTAAGTTTGGTCGATATTACGCTGTTGGACCATTTTATCGTGACGGCAAAAGAAACCTGCTCTTTGCGCGAACAGGGCTATATGTAAGGATGAATGTTCAGACGGCCTCAGTAGGATTGGTTACCTTGCTGAGGCCGTCTGAAGGATTATTGCGTTACTTCGTCGGAGGATTCTTCTTTATAGACGATTTCTTCCGATTTTAGCTTTTCTTTGCTCTTTTCCTTCTCTTTTTCTTTATCCTTGTCTTTTTTACCGTCAGGAATGGCGGCGTCAATCACTGCCCCGGTTCCTTTAACAACCAATTTTCCGGCAGTCAGGACGGTTGTGGCGGCCAAATCGACAGCCGCGCCTACAACGCAGCCGTTAAGCGTCAGGCAAAGGGCAAGTACCGGAATCAGGCGATTGGTGCATCTCAATGACTGCATCCGCAGTGTCCTTCGTGATGATGGCCGCATCCGAGTGCTTCTTGCCAAGCATCATCATCGCCGTCAAATTCTTCAACTTCGTCAAATTCGCCGTTTTCTACCATGCTTACCAGCTCTTCCAAGCTTTCTGCGCCTTCTACCCAAAAGCAGGGAATATCGGGCGGTGTGTCGGGGGCAAGTAGGGCGGCTTGTTGGTTGTGCCAAGCAATCCAGTAGCCGTTTTGCGTTTGTACAAATACGGCATCGGGATGGATGGTTTCGTTTTCGGTATTGACCAGCATTCTGGCGGCGATATCGGTTTGAAAAGGTAAGGTTTGCATGATGGTTTGAGAATGTGGGAAAAGAAAGTATTGTAACATGGCAAAAACAAACGCACCGTCTGAGTCAGGCAGTGCGTTTGTATCTCGGCAACTTGGGTGCGGTCAGTTTAGAGTGTCAGCCGCACCGGGAATGTCATTCCGTCAAGATTATTTGTCGTCGTTAGCCAAAACGAAGCGGTAAATAGTCGCGCCAACTGCTGCACCTGCAATAGGAGCCAACCAGAACAACCACAGTTGTTCAACAGCCCAGCCACCTTGGAACAAGGCAACACCGGTAGAACGTGCAGGGTTAACGGAAGTATTGGTTACAGGAATGCTGATTAAGTGAATCAGGGTCAGACCTAGGCCGATGGCGATAGGAGCAAAGCCGGCCGGAGCCAATTTGTCGGTAGAACCCATGATGATGATCAGGAAGAATGCGGTCAGGACGAATTCGATCAGCAAAGCGGCCATCATGTCGTAACCGTTAGGAGAGTGCTCGCCGAAACCGTTGCTGGCAAAGCCGGAAGCAACAGCATCAAAACCGGTTTTACCGGAAGCAATCAGATACAGAACGCCCGCAGCGGCAATCGCACCGATCACTTGGGATACGATGTAAGGCAACAGGTCTTTACCGTTGAAACGGCCGCCGATGAAAAGGCCGACGGAAACGGCAGGGTTGAAGTGGCCGCCGGAAATGTGGCCGTCAGCGTAAGCCATGGTCAGTACGGTCAAACCGAATGCTAAAGCGACACCGGTAAAGCCAATGCCAAGTTCTGGGTAAGCTGCTGCCAAAACCGCGCTGCCGCAGCCGCCGAATACCAGCCAGAAAGTGCCGAAAAATTCTGCAAAATATTTTTCATTTGTTTTTCCTTGTAAAGGGTGGGGTGTTGCCGAAGGCATGAATCATAATAAGATTGTTTCTAAGCGAAAAACGGATTTACCTGTTTTTTTCCGGTCTTGACAAAAGGCCGTCTGAAAAGGGCGACAAATGGATAGGGAGATATATCTTGCAGGTTGAGTTTTGTTTATTGAGGCTGGGTTTATTTGATAGCGAAGCAAATACCGTTAATGTAAAAGCATTTGGTTTTGTAGGTAATATTATTTACAGATTATTAATTTGATCAAAATCTCTGAACCCATTATCTGATTTAAAAAGGCCGTCTGAAAAGTTTTCAGACGGCCTTAATTTTAAACAAGGATAAATTAATCCAGATGGTCGCTGCTTTGCGCCAAGATGGTGCGGTTGCCGTTGTTTTCCGCCGGTGAAACAATGCCGTCGGCTTCCATTTGGTCAATCAAGCGGGCGGCGCGGTTGTAGCCGATGCGCAGTTGGCGTTGGATATTGGAAATGCTGGCCTTACGCGATTTTAAGACAACGGAAACGGCTTCGTCATACATGGGGTCAAGGTCGCTGTCGTTGCTACGGCTGGTGCCGGTAAAGTCCTCGGTCGAACCGCTGCTTAAAATATCGTCGATATAGTCAGGCGCACCGAATTGTTTCAGATATTCCACTACGCGGTGTACTTCATTGTCGGATGCGAATGCGCCGTGTACGCGTTGCGGATAACCGGTGCCGGGCGGCAGGAACAGCATATCGCCTTGGCCGAGCAGGTTTTCCGCACCCATTTGGTCGAGAATCGTGCGACTGTCGATTTTGCTGGACACTTGGAAGGCAATGCGTGTCGGAATATTGGCTTTAATCAGGCCGGTAATGACATCCACGCTTGGGCGTTGGGTGGCAAGAATTAAATGGATGCCGGCTGCACGCGCTTTTTGGGCAAGACGGGCAATCAGTTCTTCAATTTTCTTGCCGGCAGTCATCATCAGGTCGGCAAACTCATCTACCACGACCACGATAAACGGCAGTTTTTCCAATGGCTCAGGGTTTTCAGGCGTGAGGCTGAACGGGCTGCCGATTTTTTCGCCACGTGCGGCGGCTTCGGCAATTTTTTGGTTGAAACCGGCAAGGTTGCGCACGCCCATAAAGCTCATCAGGCGGTAGCGTTTTTCCATTTCGTTGACGCACCAGTTCAGGGCATTTGCGGCCAGCTTCATATCAGTCACGACGGGGGCGAGCAGGTGCGGAATGCCTTCGTAAATGCTCAGCTCCAGCATTTTCGGGTCAATCATAATCATGCGCACGTCTTCAGGCGTTGCTTTGAAGAGCATGGACAGAATCATGGCGTTCACGCCTACGGATTTACCCGAACCGGTCGTACCGGCAACCAGCAGATGCGGCGCTTTGGCCAAGTCTGTCACAACAGGCTGGCCGGTAATGTCTTGGCCGAGAGCGAGGGTCAGTTTGGATTTGGATTCGGTAAACGCAGGAGAATTGAAGATTTCGCTTAAGCGGATCATTTGGCGTTTCGGATTAGGCAATTCCAAACCCATGCAGGTTTTGCCGGGGATGGTTTCCACCACGCGGATAGAAGCCACACCAAGCGAGCGCGCCAAGTCTTTTTCGAGGTTCAAAACGGCACTGCCGCGCACGCCGACATCAGGCTCGATTTCGTAGCGCGTAATGACCGGGCCGGAATAGGAGTCCATCACTTTGACTTTAACTTTGAACTCGGCCAGTTTTTCTTCGATGGTAATGCTGTTTTCTAGCAACTGTTCTTCAGTTTGGGAGGCGCTCGGGTCAAACTGCGGCGGCAGAAGCAGGGCGGTAGTCGGCAGGTATGCTTCGGTAAGTGTTGCCGAAGTCGGAAGAACTACGCTTGGCGTACTCTCTTGAACGCTTGGTTCTACGGTTTGAACAGGCGTTTCAACGGCTGTCTGTGTATATTCAGACGGCCTTGAGATTGTTTCAACAGATTCAACGGGTTCAATAGCTTCAACCGCTTGAATAGCTTCTGCTTCCGGTTGTACAGTTGCTTCCGGCTCACTATCGAATTCCGTTTCTTCGACGGCAGATTCGCTGATTAAATAATCGTGGATACTGCGTTCAGGCTGATTGCTGACATGCGCATTGACTTGTGCATCAAAAATCGGCACTTGGATTTTATGTTCAAAAGCAGGCGGCTCGGGGATATCAATTGGCGCGATTGAGGTTTGGAAAACAGGCGGTTCAGGAATATCGGTTTTAGCCATAGGGACAACCGGTACGGCAGGCGGCTCGACTACGGTTGCGTTTGGCGTGGCAGGTCGGGAGATATAAGGGGATTTTTTAACAGGCGCAGCCGGTTTCGGACGGGACGGCGTTGCCGGTGCGGCAGGTCGTGGTGCAACAGCTTCCGTGGCAGCTTGTTTACGCGCCCATCTTTCGGCGGCCGCTTCGGTATAGCGAACTTGACGGCGCAAGCTGGCAGGACGGCTGATTTGTCCCAAGTTGGCCAAAATTTCGTCATTTTCGATGGTGCGCGGAGAGTAGCCGCGCAATGGGGCGACGGCCTCGGCCAGTTTGTGGCGGGCGGCGGTGCGGCGGGCAAGGTTGTTGTGAATATCTTCCGCTTGGATTTCAGAAGGGAATGCCTGCATGGAAGTATAGGGGAGGATGGCTTCTTTTTCGGCAGTTCTTAAGGCCGTCTGAACGGTTTCGATATGCGGCGCATTGGCTTCTGCCACGCGGACATTATTGGCACGCGCCAAGGCACGTTCGCGTGTGCGGCGCAAGATAGGGTCGTTATAGTCGATGATTTCCATGCCGGTCATCGGCAGGGATGAAGCGCGCAATAATGGGGTTTCGACTTCGTCTTTGTAAATTGGCGCATTTTTTTCGGCCAAATGCTCGTTCCATTCTTCAACCGCTGCTTCGTGCAGGGAACGGGTGGCTTCTTCTAATGTGATTTCTTCAAAATTGCTGTTTTGCACCAAAGACGGGCTGTATTCGGGCGTTTCCATCTGTGCAAACGGCGTTATTTTAGGAATACGTTCCGGTTTGGCAGATTTGCGGGTTTTAGGTGCAACTTTGATTTCTTCTTCGGTAGCTGTGATGTGTTCCAGCTCTTCGGTAAACGGTTCTGCTGCGTGCTCTTCGTTTGTTTCGGCGCGTTTCATTTTATTGTGTTCGAGCACGGAAAGCAGGCGGATGCGGGCAATTTTATGGTTGTCGGCAGTGCGCTTGTTCATGCTGAACAAACGTTTCAGGCTGTCCAGTTGGTCGAAAAAACCGACCGGGCTGTCTTCTTCGTTTATTTCTTGTTCGTCGCCACTGAGTCGGGCCAATTCATGGCGCCACTTTTGCTCTTGTTTCTGGCGCCACCAGAACAAGCCGGCTATGACAGCCAGCAGAATTAAAGCCAATATTGTCCAAAGCATGCGTCCATCCCCTTAATTAAACGGCAAAGTCCGTTATTCTAACGCTTTTTTCGGGTAAACAAAACCAGCCGAAACAAGCTTTAACGGCAAAGGCAAACAGGATTGTCAAAGCTGTGGCTTGAGACGCGTATAATAGGCCGTCTGAACATTTTGCGGATGAGATGATGATTTTTCAAAACGGATGGTTTCCCGTTGGTGTCGTGATGGCGGCATGGCCTGTGTTGCTGGTGATTTTTGCTTTGTGTGCAAAGCAGGCATGGGTGTCGGTATCGCAGCATCGTTCCGCATTCTTGGTGGCTGCCGTGATGTTGCCGCTGGCTTGGAGTTTGAATGCCTCCCCGGAAAGCGGACAACTGGCCGGCATGAGCTATCATCTGCTCGCCTTGAACCTGACAGCTTTAATGCTGGGCACCTCTGCCGCATTCTGCCTTGGCGTTTTGCTGTTTTTTCCGTATTTGTGGCTTTGGGGCGATTGGCATATGTTCTCCATCAACGTCTTGTCCGTATTGCTTCCGCCTTTGTTGGTGAACTTGGGTTTCCGCCATTGGGTATCGCGTTTGCCTGCCAATATCTTTATCTTTATTTTTCTGAATGGTTTTTGGGCTGCGGCGGTCGGAATGGTGTTTACCGGTGTGGTTTTGGTCGGTTTGTTGGACTGGGCGGATGTGTTTGATACGGCTGTATTGTGGAAAACCGCTTTTCCTGTTTTCTTCTTAATCGCTTGGGCAGAGGCATTTTTGAGCGGTATTTCAACAGCCATTTTTATCGCGCTCAAGCCGCAATGGATTTGTACTTTCGATGACGACAGGTATTTGAAATCCGCGCCTAAGATTTGGCAGTAAGACATGAAGGCATCCTTGCTTGGTTTTCAGACGGCCTAATGACCGGATTGTCTGTTTTTTGAATTGAATGTTTAACTTATTATGTTTGCTTATATTTTTCCCATTGTTTGCGGTGCCGCTATCGGGGCTGTATTGCGTTGGCTGTTTGGCTTGGTGCTGGTGTCTTCTGCGCCTTTTCCTATCGGTACTTTGGCGGCAAACTGGCTGGGCGCGCTGCTGATCGGTGTATTGGCGGAACTCTTAACCGATCCGCAATGGCGTTTGCTTTGGATTACCGGCTTTCTCGGCAGCTTAACCACATTTTCAGGTTTTTCATTGGAGATGGTGGGTTTGATGCAGGCGCAACGTTGGGGTATGGCTTTGATGGCAACCTGTCTGCATGTTTTCGGTTCGTTTGGTTTGACGGCGCTGGGGATTAAATTGGCGCAGATTTGGAAGTAAGCAAAAACAACAGGGTGCAAAATTGCACCCTGTTGTTTTTTATAGGCATTTAATCAATGCCAATAGGCAAACAGACGGTTTCTTGACAATAGGTTTTGCCGGACTCGCTTAAGTGTGCCGGTTTGTAGGCGGCAAAGGTGTAGGTCAGGTCTGCGCGGAATGTGTCGGGATCGGCTTCGGCGGTGTCGCAGTTGAGGCCGGTGGGAATATCGAGGGCGACTTTCAGGCCGTCTGAATGATTGAGTTGGCGGCAGAGGGCGGCGATTTCGGTTGGAAGCGCGCCGCTGAAGCCTGTGCCGAATATGCCTTCGATAATGATGTCGTAACCTTTTTTCAGACGGCCTGCCAGTTCTTGTACGGATATCAATTCAATATGGGGCAAACCGTTGAGGCGTTCCCGATTGGTTTGAGCCAAGGGGGAGAGGTTTTCTCCGAGTGAAAACAGAATATCGATGTGCCAACCTTGCGCCTGCATATATCTTGCCATGACTAAGCCGTCGCCACCGTTGTTGCCTTTGCCGCAAACGATCAGGGCGCGTCCGGCTTGAGGGTGACGCTGCATGAGGTCTCGGGCGGCAGAGCTGCCGGCGTTTTCCATTAGTTGGTCGAAGCTCGTGCCTTTATCGACGGCTGCTTGTTCGCGTTCACGCATTTGGGCGGCGGTATAGACTTTCATGATCGGCTCTCTTTGTAGTAAGTTATTTTTCGGCGGTATTCATCAGACGCAAGGCTTTCAGACGGCCTATTTCTTTTTGATATTCCACCAGCCCGATAAATGTGCCGTCTCGGCTGTATACGCGGATGGGCTGCTCGGCGGAAATGTCTTCGGTAAACTGGGGGCGTTGACCGTGTTTGAGCATGGTAACGGCGTAGTCGTTTAACTCAAGTTTGGGGAAATGTTGCACCAAGACATCGCAAGGCAGCAGCAGGGCATCGCGTTCGGCTTCGTCCAATTCTGCCAAGGCTTCGAGCGTGTGGCTTTGGGTAATGGTAAATCCGGCGGTTTCAGTACGGCGCAGGGCGGTCAGGTGGGCGAATGTGCCGATGTGTTTGGCGATGTCTTCGCTGAGGGTGCGGATGTAAGTACCCTTGCTGCAACGTACGTCTATCACGGCTTTGGGTGCATCAAACTCAGTAATATCAATGGAATAAATCGTAATATCACGCGCTTTGCGTTCGATAACAATGCCTTTGCGCGCGTATTCGTACAGCGGTTTGCCTTCGTGCTTGAGGGCGGAAAACATAGGCGGCACTTGGCGGATATCGCCCGTTAAGGCTTGGCAGGCCGTCTGAAATTCGGACAATGAAATATCGGCGCGTGCGGTGGCAACGATTTCGCCTTCTGCATCGCCCGTACTGCTGGCTTCTCCCAGTTTCAGCGTGGCGGTGTAGGCTTTGTCGGCATCAATCAGATATTGGGCGAACTTGGTCGCTTCGCCAAAACAAACAGGCAAAAGCCCTGTGGCCAAAGGATCGAGTACGCCGGTATGCCCGGCTTTTTCGGCACGGAACAAGCGCCGCGCTTTTTGCAGGGCGGTGTTACTGGAAAGGCCTTCGGGTTTGTCGAGGAGAAGAACGCCGTTGACCGGGCGTTTGGTGGGTTTGGCTGTCATAGCGTTTTTTTTAAGGAACATGCCGTCTGAAAAAAGAGTTTTATATTTTCAGACGGCATTTTATTATCAGTTGAACCATTTAAAGCGATAAGTTGTCCGCTTGATTTTTATAAATGGAAATGAAGAAACTTCAGAAACCTCTACAGATTTTGGTTGCATGGTTTGCTTTGCCAATGTTGCGGTTACCGTTACACTTTTGAAAAGTTGGTCTGCATCTATCAGTTCTTTCGTAGTTACCTTATCTGCTTTCAAGAAGCTTTCGTTGCTGATATCGGCAGTCTGATCCATATTAACTTGAGATTGGTATCGTAATGTTATCTCTTGATCAGTCTGATTTATCAATTCATAAGAACTTGTTTGAATATACGGTATGCCTAAGATAGAAAAATTTTTCTGAGATGGGGCAGGTAGCTTGTCAGGGTTAATATCCGCCCAAAGCCATATCCAGTAACCCCATGGATTGTCCATCTTTTTTTGTTTTATGGCATTTTGTATTTCTAGATTGTTTAATTCCTCCAAGTCATCTTTACTAATACTTTTCTTCTCAAGGCTTATTTTCTTTGATTGAGTGTAAAAATCTTTCCAGTTGATAATATCAACAGCTTGTCCTGATTGATTAATTAGTAAAACAAGGGGTGGCAGAGTTTGCAAAGAGAGTACATCTTCTTCGCTAGGTTTGTAATCATTGATAGAAATAATATTACGGTTGCCGTAAGACAGTACAAAGTTGCTTATTCCCCGTTTGGTTAATTGAATGAAATACCTATACTCTATCACGTTGGATGAAACATCATTTGTTTCTGTCACGCCATATGGAATATCAGTTATCTCTGTTACTTCGGCTTTATTTTGCTTCCAATTAAAAGATAAAGGCGTGGAAAAGGCATAGGACGCTGTTGCAAATAAAATAGATACAAGCCATTTTTTCATCATAGATTTCTTAATCTTCAACCGGTTTTTCCGCCGCCACTTGGTCGATCAGGCTGGAAATGCTCATGCCGCGTTCGAGTGATTCGTCGTATTTGAAATGCAGCTCGGGCGTTTTGAAGAGTTTGATGCGTTTGGCCAATTCGCTGCGTAAATGGCCTTTGGCGTGTTCCAAAGCTTCTTCAGTAATATCGCGTGTGCTGTCGTCGAGGACGGTGTAGAACACGGTTGCGTGGCTGTAATCGCGGGTGACTTCGACTTCGTTGATGGTGATGAAACCGGCGCGCGGGTCTTTCAGGCCGGTGCGGACGAGTTCGGCAAGTTCGCGCATGATTTGTTCTTTGACACGGTCTTGGCGGGCGTAGCCGCGTTGGGGTTTTCTCATGGTTTTCCTTGATGTATGGCAGGCTGTCGTTTTCAGACGGCCTGCGGTTTGGATTTTGAAAAGCTGCCTATTATAACGGAGCGCGGTTTATTGTGCTTGAACCGAGAAAGGCATATCGATTTTTTGCCATTGCGCGCTTTCGTAGTCCAGCGCATCGGCGATGAGGGGATGTTGTTCCAGCCATTGGGCGTTGATGCGCAAGATAAAGCTGTGGTTGTTTTCATCGACGCGAAGCTGGGTTTGCGGCGGCAAATCAAGCGGCAGGCGCGAGCGGCAGAAGAGGGCTGCCAGGCGCAGGGACAATACGGCACACCACATGATTTCGTTGTTGCCGATAATGTCCGCCATTTTCTTAAGATCGCCGCGATGGCCGATAACCAGTTGCGCCAAAATGGTTTGCTCTTTGCGTGAGAAGCCCGGCATATCGGCGTTTTCGAGAATGTAAGCGGAGTGTTTGTGATAACCGGTATGGGCAATATCCAAGCCGATTTCATGCAGACGGCCTGCGCGGCTGAGGTATTGGTTCCATAAGGCAAGCTCTTGAACAGTTACGTTTTTGGCGTGGCACAGGCTGTTCATGAAGGCTTGCGCGGTATCGGCAACGCGTTTGGCTTGGTTGAGGCTGACGTGGTAGCGTTTTTGGAACTCCGCCGTTGTCTGCTCGCGCATATCGACATTGAGGCTGCGGCCGATTAAGTCGTAGAACACGCCGTCGCGGAGGGCAGCTTCGGTAACGGTCATTTTGGTCAGCGAGAGTTCTTCAAAAGCGGCCATCATCACGGCCAATCCGCCTGCAAAAACTTCGATGCGTTCAGGTTTGAGGTTTTCAAATTTGGCTTTTTTAACCGAACCGGCTTCGATAATCCTATCGGCAAGATAACGCATGCCTTGGGCGGTAATGTCGGCTTCTTGCGGCAATTCGGCTGCCAAAACGTCGCGTATGGATTTTGCCGAACCGGACGTGCCGATGGCGAAATCCCAACCGGTACGCTTCATCAGTTTGCTGATGCGCTGGATTTCGATACGCGCGGCGGAAACGGCGGCTTGGAAATCTTTGGCGGTCACTTTGTTTTGGAAGAAGCGCATGCTGTACGTTACGCAGCCCAAAGGCAGGCTTTCTGTGGTCAGCGGTTGCAAATCCGAGCCGATGACAAATTCGGTCGAACCACCGCCAATGTCGATAACCAGCATTTTGTCGCCTTTGGGCGGCAGGGTATGCACTACGCCGGTGTAAATCAGACGCGCTTCTTCACGGCCGGCAATGACTTCGATGGGGAAACCCAACGCCGCTTCGGCACGGGGTAGGAATTGGGCAATGTTTTTGGCGACGCGGAAAGTATTGGTGGCCACCACTCGCACGTTTTCAGGTTGGAATCCGCGCAGGCGTTCGCCAAATTTTGCCAAACATTCCAATGCTTGTTCTTGAGAGGCTTCGCTCAGGTTTTTTTGTTCGTCCAAGCCGGCGGCAAAGCGAACCATTTGTTTGAACGAGTCGATGACTTTCAGCTGGCCGTTGTTGTTTTCACAAATTTGCAGGCGGAAACTGTTGGAACCCAAGTCGACGGAGGCTAAAACGTTGGCGGGAGTGGTGGTCATAAAAAATACCGGTTGATTAGAAAAACCTAAATGTTACTTGAGGCGGTATCACTTGACAATAAAAGGTATACAGCTCTTTGATTCTGCTCATAGATGTATTTTATAATGCTGATTTTAAGCAAGTATATCAAAGGCTGTCTGAACTTTTCAGACGGCCTAAAAAGAGAAAACACATGAAATCGGAAAACCAAGATTCCTTATTTTTATCGCGCCGCCGCCTGTTGCAAGTCGGCGGAGCCATGCTTTTGACGCCTGCGACCGCATGGGCGGGGGCTCAACGTGAAGAAACGCTGGCCGATGATGTGGCTTCCGTGATGCGCAGTTCGATTAATAGCGCCAGCCCAGCGCGGCTGGTGTTTGCCGATTCGAGGGAAGGGGAACGTTGGTTGGCGGCGATGTCTTCCCGATTGGCACGCTTTATTCCCGATGAGGGCGAGCGCCGCCGTTTGTTGATTAATATTCAATACGAAAGCAGTCGTGCCGGACTCAACACTCAAGTGATTCTGGGTTTGATTGAAGTGGAAAGCGCGTTTCGCCAATATGCCATCAGCGGCGTGGGCGCACGCGGTTTGATGCAGGTGATGCCGTTTTGGAAAAACTATATTGGCAATCCGTCGCACAACCTTTTCGATATCCGCACCAATCTGCGCTATGGTTGCACCATTCTTCGCCATTACAACAATATCGAAAAAGGCAATATTGTCCGCGCTTTGGCAAGGTTTAACGGCAGTTTGGGCAGTAACAAATATTCAAATGCCGTGTTAGGCGCGTGGCGAAATAGATGGCAGTGGGGTTGATTCGGGATAAATGGGATAGGGCAGATCTTGCGTGATGTTGTTTTTTGTTAAAACCGTTTTATACCGATGAAGCAGGTTTGCGATAAACGGCTTGCGATTTGACTCCATGCAATTCCTTTGAATCCTGTATAATCAGAAAATCTGTTAATTCACACTTTCAGACGGCCTTTCGCAAACTTAAGGCCGTCTGAAACATTATTTATGGCAAGAGATAACCGCATTCAAATGTTTCCGCACGAATGGCGTGCCAGTACCACACTTTCCGGCGTTTACGCACTGCGTATGTTGGGGATGTTTTTGGTGTTGCCTGTTTTGGCGATGTATGCCGCTTCGTTGCCCGGCGCAGAAAACAATAAAGCGCTGGTCGGTATGGCGATGGGTATTTACGGGCTGACACAGGCTTTGCTGCAGCTGCCTTTGGGTATGGCTTCCGACAAGTTCGGTCGTAAAAAAGTGATTTATGCCGGCTTGATTGTGTTTGCGGCAGGTAGTTTTTTGGCCGCAGTTGCCGATAGCCTGCAGATGTTGGTTGCCGCGCGTGCCATTCAAGGTGCGGGTGCCGTCAGTGCGGCGGTAACGGCTTTGCTGGCGGATTTGACCCGTAACGAAGTGCGGACGCGTGCGATGGCGATGATCGGCCTGAGTATCGGCTTGACCTTCTCCGTCAGCCTAGTGCTGGCCCCGATGATTGCCAGCTTTATCGGCGTATCCGGCCTGTTTGCGCTGACCGGTATTCTGACTGTAATCAGTATTGGCGTGGTTGCCTGGATGACGCCTGATCCGGAAGTGTCAAAAATGCATGAAGACACGCAGGCGCAGCCTTCTCGTATGGGCGAGGTATTGAAAAATCGCCAACTGCTCAATCTCGACTTCGGTATTTTTGCCTTGCATGCGGCGCAAATGGCTTTATTTACCGCATTGCCGTTTGCCATGACGCAGTTGGGTTTGGAAAAAATCCATCACTGGCGAGTCTATCTGCCTTCAACCATTACCGGCCTGATTATTATGGTGCCGCTGATTATCGTCGGCGAAACGCGCAACAAACTCAAACAAGTGTTTATTCTTGGTATCGTCTGCATTGCCGCGGCGCAAATCGGTTTGCTGTTCGGAATGCACTCGGTATGGTTGATTACCGCTTATCTGATTGTTTACTTTATTGGTTTCAATGTGTTGGAAGCCAGCCTGCCGTCTATGGTGTCAAAAATCGCTCCGTCCGATTTGAAAGGCACCGCTATGGGCGTGTATAACACCATGCAGTCGGTCGGCTTGTTTGTCGGCGGCGCAACCGGTGGTTTATTGTTCCAAAAATACGGTTTTGCAGGCGTATTTGCCTTTTGTAGCGTATTAATGCTGCTGTGGCTGGTATTGGCAGTCATTTCGCCTGCACCGAAACCCGTCAAAAACCTCAGCTATCAGCTTAACGCCGAATGGCAACAAAATCCGGATTTGCTCTACCAAAAATTGACCGAAATTGAAGGCGTTGAAAGCATCAGCTTTAGCGCAGACAAACAAACCATTTATATCAAGGCCTTGCAAAAAGGATTTGACCAAGAAGCCGCCGAAAAAATTATCACAGGAGTGTAAAATGTCATTGAATAAAGTTATCCTCATCGGCCGTCTCGGCCGCGACCCGGAAGTCCGCTATATGCCCAACGGCGAGGCCGTCTGTAACTTCAGCATTGCCACCAGCGAAACGTGGAACGACCGCAACGGCCAACGCGTAGAACGTACCGAATGGCACAACATCACCATGTACCGCAAACTCGCCGAAATCGCCGGTCAATACCTGCGTAAAGGCAGCCAAGTGTATTTGGAAGGCCGTATCCAAAGCCGTAAATACCAAGGCAAAGACGGCATCGAGCGCACCGCTTACGACATTATCGCCAACGAAATGAAAATGCTCGGCGGCCGCAACGACAACAGCGGCGGCGCACCATACGATGACGGCTATAATCAAGGCGGTCATTCAAGCCAAAGCAGCTACCAACAAGCGCCACAGCAGCAATACCAATCTGCCCCGGCTCAAGAACACCCAGCCGCCCCAGCCCGTCGTCCTGCTCCGGCACAACCGACCGCTCCGGTTGATGATATCGACGACGATATTCCGTTTTAATTGTTGAGCAACACAAAGGCCGTCTGAAAAATATACTTTCAGACGGCCTTTAAAATGATTTAAAAGAAAATCCTACATTTGCACTGAGCCGCTGACGGTCAGGCTGATTTCTTCTGAACCCGGAGAGGTTGGTACGCCATCTTCTATTCCTGCAGCCACTTCTGCAGCAGGGATTGCACGAAGCATTTTGGCGCGTGCGAAATCGCCGCCGACTTGGCGGTTGCCGATGTGGCCCAGGTTGAGTTTAACGATTTTGTAGCTGGAGAAGCCGAGCGTTTGGGCGAGGTTTTGGGCACGGTCTTTGAAGCGCAGGATGACGGCCTTGCTCAGTTGGTCGACGGTTTCTTCGCGTTTTTCTTTGGATACGGAAAATGAGGAGCTTTCCAAAACGGCGATATTGATGCTGTCGGCAATTAGGCGGTTGAGTGCTTCAAAGTCTTTGCTTTCTACTTTGAAGTAGGCGTGTTCTTCCCAGCCGGTTTGGGTGCGTTTGCCGTTGGTGTATTGATAGCGTGGGGACGAGTTGCGCTCCATCAGCTCGGCTTTAAATTTGTTGTTTTGGGAGATTTTGTTGAACTGGTTGAATTTCTTCATGAAGGCTTGGTTGACGGCTTGACGGTCTTTACCTTCTACGTTGATGCTGAAATGCGCGGTCATGGTATCCCGTGGCACTTCCATATTCGCGGATTCGGAAAATTCAACGATATTGTAATTGAGGCTTTCTGCTGCAACGGGCAGGGAGACGGCTAGCAGTAGGGCGGTAAGGGCTGGGCGGAGCATTTTGTTTTTCCTTGTAATGCGGGTTTCAAAAAAGTGATTTAGCATGAAAGATGGAAACATTGGCTTTGGCAAGCGTAAGGATTTGTATGGGTTGGGGCCGTCTGAAAAGAAGTTACTTTGTATCCATCAAGCCGACTTCATGGGGATTGAGGCGGGCTTTTTCTTCTTGGCCTAAGCCGACCAATTTCCGTAGGCGGGTCATGTAGGCATTGACGTCAAGGCCCCGTCCGTAGCGTTGTGCTTCCCAGATGGTTTCTGCCAATGCTTCCATCATATCGTGTTCGGCTTTGACCCAGTCGCCGTTGTAACGGGCGCAAAGTTGTTGGTGGATGGCATGGATGCCCGGGGGCTGGTCGATGGTGCTTTGCTCTTGCAGGGAAAGGTGTAGCGACATGTGCAGGAATGGGTTGCTTTCGCCGTCTTCGGGCAACCATTCTTTATCTAAATATTGTTCGATGTCTTCGAGATAGTGTCCGTATTCGGGATGGGCTTCGATAATGCGCAAAGCTTTTTGTTGCAGGCCGTCCAATTGGAGTGGTGCGAGCCTGTGTTGCCAGACGTGTGCAAAGAATCGGCGGACATCGTGGGTGTTTACGTCATACATGATGGGTGTGATTTGATTTTGGGATATGTGATTATATAGCGATTGCGATAAAAAAGGCCGTCTGAAAAATATGTTTTCAGACGACCTTTGTTTTGCAGGGTTTAGCGGCGGTCGATGATTCGGTAATACACTTCGCCGTCTTGGACATAGCCCAATTCGACGCGGGCAATTTCGGCAATGGCCTCTTGTCCGTGTGCCAAGTCTTCAACTTCTGCATTAAGGAAATTGTTGCGCAAAGTGAGCGTCTGGTTTTTCTCCTCCTGCACGGAAAGTTGTTCCTGCAATTCTTCCGTATGCCCGATACTGCCTTTCCCAAACCAAAGGCTGTATTGGCAGTAAGCAAGCGCGATGGATAAAACAACAGTTACCCACTTCATACATCAATACCTTTTCTTATTTGCCCAGTTGATAGAATGCGGCTTTGCCGGGGTAGTAGGCAGCTTCTGCCAATTCTTCCTCAATGCGCAGCAGTTGGTTGTATTTCGCCATGCGGTCGGAGCGGCTCAATGAACCGGTTTTGATCTGCATACAGTTGGTAGCGACGGCCAAGTCGGCAATGGTGCTGTCTTCGGTTTCGCCCGAACGATGGCTCATTACGCTGGCGTAACGGCTGCGTTTTGCCAAGTCAACCGCTTGCAAGGTTTCGCTCAAAGTACCGATTTGGTTGACTTTGACCAGCAATGCGTTTGCCACGCCTTTTTCGATGCCTTCGGCAAGGATTTTCGGATTGGTTACGAACAAATCGTCGCCGACCAGTTGTACTTTGCTGCCGAGTTTTTCAGTAAGGAGTTTCCAGCCGTCCCAGTCGTTTTCATCCATACCGTCTTCGATGGAGATAATCGGGAATTCGTTAACCAGGCCTTCAAGGTATTCGGCAAATTCTGCGCTGGTGTAAGAACGGCCTTCGGCTTCCAAGTGGTATTTGCCGTCTTTGTAGAACTCGCTGGATGCGCAGTCCAAAGCAAACAAGACATCATCGCCTGCTTTGTAACCAGCGGCTTCGGTTGCTTCAACCATCAGTTGCAGGGCTTCTTTGTGGCTGTTCAGGTTAGGTGCGAAACCGCCTTCGTCGCCAACAGTAGTTGGGAAGCCTTTGGCATCACACAGTTTTTTCAGTGCGTGGAAGATTTCAGCGCCGCAACGCAGAGCTTCGCGGAAAGATTTTGCGCCGACAGGCATGATCATGAATTCTTGGATGTTCAGGCTGTTGTTGGCATGTTCGCCGCCGTTGATAACGTTCATCATCGGAACAGGCAGAGCCATTGGGCCTGCGCCGCCCAAGTAGCGATATAGAGGCAGGCCTGCATCTTCAGCAGCTGCGCGTGCTACGGCCATAGAAACGGCCAAAGTAGCGTTGGCACCCAAGTTGCCTTTGTTTTCAGTACCGTCCAATTCGATCATGATTTGGTCGATATAAGATTGTTCGTTGGCATCGATACCGATGAGGGCTTGTGCGATTTGGTTGTTGACGTGGTCAACGGCTTTCAATACGCCTTTGCCCAAGTAACGGGATTTGTCGCCGTCACGCAGTTCCAAAGCTTCTTTTTGGCCGGTTGATGCGCCGCTAGGTACGGCTGCGCGTCCCATGACGCCGGATTCCAACAATACGTCACACTCTACGGTAGGGTTGCCGCGGGAGTCCAAAATTTCGCGTGCAAAAATATCAACGATTGCGCTCATGAATATCTCCAAATAGGATGGTAAAAGAAAAGTAGCTTTGTTACGTTTCAGACGGCCTTAAGGATGATTGCCAAAGTCTGATGAATGCAGACATTATACCGTCTTTGCCAAGTATGGTATCGGAGTCGGTATGAAACTGACTGTAAGTTTGTTTCACGTCAATATCGCTCAAACAAACATAAGCCGTATAGTGTAACATTTTTTACCCTTTTTAGGGTGAAAAGCTGATTAAATCAGGCATAAGGCCGTCTGAATAGCGGATTAGCCTTCGCCCAAAATCATTGAGCCTACGCCGTCATCGGTCAGCACTTCCAAAAGCAGGGCGTTGGGAACGCGACCGTCTATGATATGCGTGGCTTTGACGCCGCTTTTGGCAGCTTCGACGGCAGAGGCAATTTTAGGCAGCATACCGCCGTACAGCGTGCCGTCTTCAATCAGTTCGTCAATGCGGCTTGGCGTCAGGGTAGTCAGTAATTTGCCTTCTTTATCCAGTACGCCGGGGATATTGGTCATCATCAGCAGTTTTTCGGTCTGAAGTTTTTCCGCCAGTTTACCGGCAACCAAGTCGGCATTGATGTTGAACGCTTCACCGTTTTGACCTACGCCGATGGGTGCGATGACAGGAATACAGCCGCGCTCGACCAGGCCTTCCACCAAACGGGTATCGATGTCGGCCACTGTGCCGACTTGGCCGATGTCCACGCCTTTTTGTTCGGGCGTGTCGATTAGGAGTTTTTCCGCTTTGATGAAGTGGTTGTCGCGGCCGGTAATGCCGACGGCGCGACCGCCGAAGGTGGTAATCATGGAAACGATTTCTTTATTGACGTGTCCGCCTAAAACCATTTCTACAATGTTCATGGTTTCGCTGTCGGTTACGCGCATGCCTTGAACAAACTCTCCTTTTTTGCCAACTTTTTCCAACATCTCATTGATTTGCGGGCCGCCGCCGTGAACGATGACGGGATGCAGGCCGATCAGTTTGAGCAGGACGACATCGCGTGCGAAGCCCTCTTTTAAGGCAGGTTCGGTCATGGCGTTGCCGCCGTATTTAATGACGATGATGGAGCCGGAAAAACGGCGGATATAAGGTAAAGATTCGGCAAGGACGCGCGCTTTGATCGCAGAGGAGACAGATTGTTGCTGAGTCATGGTTTCAACCTTGTTTCATGATTTCGGCCTTTATCTTAATCCCAAAGGCCGTCTGAAACAATATTTCCAAGCGCTTGAAATCCTGTTAAATCAGTTAAATGGTTGAAACCAGCCTCATGCAAACGGTAAAATGACGGTTTGCTTCGGCCTCTTTGCCGATTACTAAGGATACCAATGATGAAAATCAGCACCCAATTCGATGCCGGTTCGGTCGTTGTCAAAGACTTGAGCAACCCTGCCGATATCCGTCTCGCCCTGCGTCCCGACAATGCTTCGGAGTTTGCCCAATGGTTTTACTTCCGTTTGCAGGGTGCGGCCTATCAAAACTGCGTGATGCATTTTGAAAATGCGGCGGACGCTGCGTATCCTTTGGGCTGGGAGGACTATCAGGCTTGCGCTTCTTACGACCGCCAAAATTGGTTCCGCGTGCCGACCAGCTACGAAAACGGCGTGTTGACCATCAACCATACGCCTTTGTCCAACAGCGTTTACTACGCTTATTTCGAGCCTTATTCCAACGAGCAGCATTTGAACCTTTTGGGCGATGCGCAGGGCAGCGGTTTGTGCCGTATCGACGACTTGGGCAGTACCGTTCAAGGCCGCGACATCAATCTTCTGACCATCGGTAACCAAGTCGAAAGCGATATGAAAGTCTGGATTATCGCCCGTCAGCATCCGGGCGAAACCATGGCGGAATGGTTTGTTGAAGGTTTGCTGGGCCGCCTGCTTGATCCGCAAGATCCGACCGCGCGCATGCTGCTTGACCGCGCAACTTTCTACATCGTGCCAAATATGAATCCGGACGGTTCTGTGCTGGGCAATCTGCGCACCAATGCCGCCGGTGCCAACCTCAACCGCGAATGGGAAAACCCGACTTTGGAGCGAAGCCCCGAAGTTTTTACCGTTCGCGAAAAAATGATGGAAACCGGCGTGGATTTGTTCTTGGATATTCACGGCGATGAAGGTCTGCCGTTTGTCTTTGTGGCCGGTACCGAAGGCGTGCCGAACTACAACGAGCGCATCGAAGCCTTGGAAGACCAATTCAAACTTGCGCTGCTCAATGCCAGCCCCGATTTCCAAGATGATTACGGCTATGACAAAGATGCGCCGGGTCAGGCAAACATGACTTTGGCGACTAACTGGGTCGGCAATCATTTCAACTGCCTTGCCTATACTTTGGAAATGCCGTTTAAAGACAATGCCAACCTGCCGGACGACGATTTCGGCTGGAACGGCCAACGCTCGCTGCGCTTGGGCGAGGCCATGTTGTCTGCTATTTTGAATGTGGTTGGCGATTTGCGTTAAACCGTCCGACACTGCATACAGGCCGTCTGAAAGTTCAGGCTTTCAGACGGCCTTTGAGATAAGGAACACACATTATGATGATACATCCCCAGTTTGATCCGGTGCTGTTCAGCATCGGCCCGCTTGCCATCCGCTGGTATGCCTTGAGCTATATTGTCGGCTTTATCCTGTTTACGATTTTGGGCCGCCGCCGTATCGCGCAGGGCAATTCTGTGTTTACCAAAGAAACACTCGACGATTTCCTGACTTGGGGTATCTTGGGCGTGATCTTGGGCGGCCGTATCGGCTACGTTTTGTTTTATAAATTTTCCGACTATTTGGCCAACCCGTTGGATATTTTCAAAGTGTGGGAAGGCGGTATGTCGTTTCACGGCGGTTTCTTGGGCGTGGTCGTTGCCATGTGGCTGTTTGGCCGCAAGCACAACATCAGCATTTTAAAATTGATGGATACCGTTGCGCCGCTCGTGCCGCTGGGCTTGGCTTCCGGCCGTATCGGCAACTTTATCAACGGCGAACTTTGGGGACGCGTGACCGAACTCAATGCTTTCTGGGCGATGGGTTTCCCGCAAGCGCGTTACGAAGATGCGGAAGCTGCGGCGCACAATCCTTTGTGGGCTGAATGGTTGCAACAATACGGCATGCTGCCGCGCCATCCGTCTCAGCTTTACCAGTTTGCCCTTGAAGGCATTTGCCTGTTTGTCATCGTTTGGATTTTCTCGAAAAAACCACGTCCGGCCGGACAAACGGCGGCATTGTTCTTGGGCGGTTACGGTTTGTTCCGCTTTATTGCCGAATTTGCTCGTCAACCTGACGACTATCTCGGCCTGTTGACTTTGGGTTTGTCCATGGGTCAATGGTTGAGCGTACCGATGATTGTATTGGGTGTGATTGGTTTTGTTTGGTTTGGACGTAAAAACAGTGTTGCCAAAGCATAAATAAAACAATAAATAAAGACCGTCTGAAAACCTTTTCAGACGGCCTTTTTATGGCTTCAAGCAAACGGATTTCGGGTTTAACCGAAAAAGCCCATTTTGACTTGAATGAGTTTTTCCAACTCCGGCAGGACGCGGCGGCGTGAGACGAAGAAGATAATGTGGTCGCCGTCTTGGAGGATGGTTTCGGTGTGGTGTCCCATGATGACTTCGCCGGTTGCGCCGCGGACGATGGCGGCGATATAGCAGTCGCTCGGCCATTTGATGCCGCTGATACGGCGGCCGACGATGGCGGAAGTATTTTTATCGCCGTGTACCACCACTTCAATGGCTTCGGCTGTACCGCGGCGCAAAGGATGGACGGCAACGATGTCGCCGCGGCGGATGTGGGCGAGAATGGAGCCGATGGTAATCAGGTGGGGGGAAACGACGATATCGATTTTGTTACCCTCGAGTAAATCAACGTAGCTTGAGCGGTTGACGATGGTAATCACGCGTTTGGCACCAAGGTTTTTTGCCAACAGGCTGGACATGATGTTGTTTTCGTCGTCGTTGGTCAGCGCGCAGAAGACGTCGATTTCGTCGATGTATTCTTCGTCCAGCAGGGTTTCGTCGGTGGCGGAACCTTGCAGGACGAGGGTGTTGTCCAGATTCTCGGCCAGCCATTCGGCGCGCTGGGGTTTGTATTCGATGATTTTGATGTCGTATTTGGACTCGAGCTGCTTGGCGAGGCGGTAGCCGATGTTGCCGCCGCCGGCAATCATAATACGGCGGGTACGCGCTTCTTTCGGACGCAATTCGCGCATGATGGCTTCAACGCTGTTGATGTCGGCGGCAAACAGGACTTCATCGCCTTCGATGATGACGGTTTGCGGGGTGGGGACGATCAGGCGGTTGTTGCGGTAGATGGCGCAGATTTGGCAGTCCACGCCTTCAAGCAGGTGTTGGTTGATGTCGGCAATTTCACGGCCGATCAGCAAACCGCCTTTGCGTGCTTGAACAATCACCATGCGCACTTTATCGTTGGCAAAACTGAGTACCTGCAATGAGCTGGTGTAGTTGAGCAGGCCGACGAGTTGTTCGGTAACCAGTTGTTCGGGGCTGATGGTTTCGGTAATGCCGAAGATGTTGAGGCTGCCTTCTTCGGGGTTGTCGCTGCCGTCAACCGGATATTCGAGGTATTCGCTTGAGCGTACGCGTGCGATGCGGCTGGGGATGTTAAATAGGTCGGCGGCGATTTTGGAGGCGACAATGTTGGTTTCGTCGCTGCGGGTCAGGGCAAGCAGGAGGTCGGAATCTGCCGCGCCTGCCTGTTCGAGGGTAAAGGGCGATGCGCCGTTGCCGACGATGGTTTGGACATCGAGACGGCTGCTGATACGGTTGAGCGCTTTTTCGTCGATGTCGATGATGGTAACGTCGTTGCTGGGAACGGAGGCGAGGTTTTGGGCGACGGTCGAGCCGACTTGGCCGCTGCCGAGGATGAGTATTTTCACGGTAATTGAGTGTGTTCGGTAAAAATGAAATTGTAACAAAAGGCCGTCTGAAATTGGAGTTTCAGACGGCCTGTGTTTTAAATAAGCCAGAGGGTTACCAGTAGCCCAAAACTTTCCACCACAAGATACCGACAGTGCAGAATATCAGGATTTCAAGCACACTCATGATGAAGCCGGCTTTCCACCATTCGGTCATGGTCACATAGTTGGAGCAGTAAATGACAGGAGCGGAACCAGTGGCGTAGTGGGTCAGTGACATCATGATGCCGGTAGCGGATGCCATAACCAGGGCAAACAGCATCGGTGGTGCACCCAAGGCCAAGCCTGCGCCGTAGAATGCGCCGAACATGGCGGTAACGTGTGCCGTGCCGCTAGCGAAAACGTAGTGGGCGTAGAGGTAGGCCAGCATCAACAGGGCACAACCGGCTTCCCAACCCAAGCCGAGATGGGCGATACCGCTTTGCATGGAGTCGGATAACCAGCTGATGAGGCCCAGTTTATTGAGGAAGTTTGCCATCATCACCAAGGCCGCAAACCAAACGATGGTGTCCCACGCGCTTTTTTTTTTTCAGCGCATCTTCCCAAGTCAGTACGCCGGTCAAAAGACACAGGCTCAAGCCGAGGAAGGTGGTGGCGGTAGCATCAACTTTCACGCCGAACAGCATTTCGGGAACGCCTGCCCACAGAAGCAGCAGAATCACGAAAATGCCGAGCATGATTTTTTTCTTCACGCTTCATCGGCCCCATGGCAGCCAAATGCTCTTTTGCCAATGCGGTGGCGTTGGGGGTTTGTTTGATTTCAGGCGGATACAGGAAATACAACACCAGCGGCATCAGCAACATAGCAAGCAGGCCGGGTACGACCATCGCCAAGAACCAAGTACCCCAAGAGAGTTGGATTTGTGAATTAGTGGCTTTGGCAACCAATTCGACTACCAGCGGATTGGGGGCGGTGGCGGTGATAAAAATCAGACAGGTAATCACGTTGGAGTGGAAGTTGACCAGTGAAAGGTATTTACCGATTTTTCCTTCCGTACCTTTTTCAGGATCGGAGTCGAAGCTCAGTGCGATGGATTTCATAATCGGATGCACGATCGCACCGCCGCGCGCAGTATTACTCGGCGTTACCGGACCGATGACCAAGTCGGCCAGTGCCAAGCTGTAACCTACGCCCAGCGTGCGTTTGCCGAAGAGGGAAATCAAGAGGTAGCCGATACGCATACCCAAGCCGGTTTTCAACAGGCCGCGCGAGATGATGATGGCGATACCGATCATCCAGATAAGTGAGTTGTTGAGGCTGCTCAAAGCGTCTTTGGTTGCGTCTGCGGCTTTTTCATTGGTCACGCCGGTCAGTGCAACCAAGGTAATGCCCAAAATCGCCATGGCGCCGATAGGCATGGCTTTGCCGATGATGCCGATAAACAATGCCAAAAGATGCCATGCGTCAGGCGATACGCCCTGCGGCACGGGGATGACGAACCAGATAATCAGCGTCAGCGCGAGCGCAACCGCAGCAGGAATTGGCTTGAAGCCGATGTTGAGTCTCCTAGTTTGAGGTATCGGGGAAATCGGATTCCAGACGACGTGTGCCTGATTTTGGTGGGGAGAGGGCAAAACCTCAGATTTAGCGGGTTCGGTTGCGAAACCCAACAAATACTGAAACCCTAATCTTCATGTTGGTTCTGTCCCAACCTACGAGCATTTTTCAGACGGCCTCCTATATAGAAAAGGTCGTCTGAAACGCCGTATCGGATTAATCCTGCTCCGCCGGCAGGCCGTACTCTTTGGGGAAGGTACGCAGTGAGCTTTGCAACACGGTAACCGCGCCGTCAATCAAACCGCAACGGCCGCTTCGTGGCAGCAGTTGGCACAGGCTTTGCAAGGCGCGCAGGTCGTCGGAAGTACCGATGCCGGTATCCACGCGGTTGAGCAGGCGTGAAAGTTGGAATGTGCCGCCTTTACAAGGCGGACATTGACCGCATGAGTTGGACGCAAAAAATTCCACATATTCGGCCACTTTACGCACCACGCTGGTGCCTTCGGAAATCACAATCATCGCGCCCGTGCCGAGGCTGGATTTGCGTTCGCATACGGAAACAAAGTCCAAAGGCACATCCAAATCTTTTACGGTTAAAAGCGTATTGGACGGCCCACCGGTAAATACGGCTTTAAACGTACGACCTTCGAGCATACCGCCGCCGTGGTCGAAAATCAGCGATTGCAAGGTCGTGCCCATCGGCAGTTCGTACAGACCCGGATTCAATACGTCGCCGGAGAGTGAGTAGAGTTTCGTGCCTGCGGCATCGCCCAAACCCAGCGATTTGTACCATTCCGCGCCTTTGGCAAGGATTTGCGGGATGTTAGCGAAGGTTTCGGTGTTGTTGATTAAGGTCGGTTCGCCTGCTACGCCGCTTTCAGCAGGGAACGGCGGCTTGCGGCGCGGGAACGGGAAACCGCCTTACAACCATGAAATCACGGCGGTTTCTTCGCCGCCGATGTAGCGGCCTGAAGTTTCGACCAATTTCAGGTCTAAAGGTTTGCCCAGATAGTTTTCGATGCGGATGAACAAATCGCTTTTTTTCCACTGCTCGATGGCGGGTACGATGGCGGCAATGGATTCGGTCTGGTGCGGGTTGACATACATAATCGCTTTGTTGGCGCGGCAGGCGACGGCGGCAATCAGTACGCCCTCGATGACTTGGTGCGGCGTTTTCGCCAGCAGCACGCGGTCTTTGAACGTACCCGGTTCGTCTTCGTTGGCATTACAGACGACGTATTTGTCGCCGTGTTTGCTTTGGGCGGCAACGGCCGCTTCCCATTTGCGCCAGGTCGGGAAACCTGCGCCGCCCATGCCGCAAAGATTGGCGTCTTGCAGCTTGGAAACGATGCTTTGAGGATCGGCAAGCGCTGCCAGCAGGCCTTCGCCGCCGCCGACTTTGCGCCACACGGCCAAATCCGCGCCGACTTGGCGGGACGGGTGCAGTAAGTTTTGATTGGCTTGGTTCATGATTGTTGCTCCTGCAAACCGGCGTGTTCGCGCAAATCGAATTTGCCGTAGTCGGGATATAAAACGGGGCTTTGATGTCGCTGGTCAGTCCGGCGCGGGTCATTTCGCGTTGCAGTTCGTGGACGTGTCCGACACCGCCGCGCACTTTTTTCAGCGGCAGGCCGCAATTTGCGGCGGCTTTACCCGCGCGGCGGCCGAAGCTGATGATGTCCAGAAGCGCGTTGCCCATTAAGCGGTTGCGGCCGTGGATGCCGCCGGTTACTTCTCCGGCGCAATAGAGGCCTTCGACGCAGGTTGCGCCGTCGCCGTTGATTTCGACACCGCCGTTTTGGTAGTGCAGGGTCGGATGGATCATCACGGGTTCGACGGCGGGGTCGATGCCGCATTTGTGGGCGACGTGGCCGAGCGTAACCAAACGGTTCAACACATCAGGATCGTTTTCAATCAGGCGCGGGGTGTCGAGGAACACACCGACCTGTCCGTCTCGCACCACGCCGCGGCCTTCGCGGCATTCGCGCAGGATGGCAGCGGGAACGACGTCGCGCGGCTGTAATTCGTCAACGAAACGTTCGCCCAAGCCGTTGACCAGTTTGGTGCCAGCGGAGCGCACGGCTTCGGAAATCAGCGCGCCCGCCAAGTGCGGCGGATGGGCGACGCCGGTTGGATGGTATTGGAAAGAGTCGATGTCACGCAGTTTTGCGCCGATACGGTATGCCATCACCAGACCGTCGGCGGTTGCGCCGTAGTGGTTGGAAGTGGCGAAACCCTGCAAATGCAGCCGTCCGCTGCCGCCGGTTGCCAAGACCACGGCTTTGGCGTGAACCAATACCAAGGAACGTTTTTCCAAATCGTACAAAATCGCGCCGACGCAGCGTCCGTGTTCGTCCGACAATAATTCGATGGCGGGGTGGCGGTTGGGCTGGGTGATGTTTTCGTCGAGTTCGACTGCCTCGCGCAGTACGCGCATCATTTCGAGGTCGGTAAAGTCGCGGTAGCTCAGGATGCGCGGCACGGTCGTACCGCCTGCACGTTTGCGGCTCAACATGCCGTTGCTGTCCGCGCCTTTGGCAAGGTCAAAAGTCATGCCCAAGCCGATCAGCCAGCGGATGGCGGACGGCGCGTCGGTAACCATTTGTGCCACCAATTCTTTTTTGCCTGCGTTGTGACCGCCTTTGATGGTGTCGTCAAAGTGTTGCTGCAAGCTGTCTTCCGCGCCGACCGCCGCCTGAATGCCGCCTTCGGCCATCACGGTATTGCTGTCGCCGATACGCAGCTTGTTCGCCATAATCACGCGCGCGCCTGCTTCAGTGGCAGACAATGCCGCCGCCGCGCCTGCACCGCCGCCGCCAATGACTAATACGTCAGTGTTTAAATGTTCAGCACCTGACAAATTATAGTCGTCAATCAGAGGCTGACTGATTAAGAGTTTGGCCAAATCAGGATGGCAGTAATCGCCTTGGTTTGGGCCGATAGGCAGTTTCACACGTGCATCAGCCTGATAGTCAGGATGAAATTGGCTCAGTAATTCGTTTTTTTCAGGTAAATCGCCGCGCAGCTCCAATGAGGATGCTCGCAGGTTGGCAAGGGCGGTTTCGTAGTCTATGCCTTGGATTTTGTTCGCCATCACATTGCCTCCTCTTCAAATTCGACTTTCATTTTGCCGCTGTCGATTTCTTGCAGGCGGCGCATCAAATCCACCGGACGCAGCGTGCGCGCCGCTTTCATGCGGCGGGCGAACAAGCCTAAGTGGTTCGGACGGATGTGTTCGGGGCAGGAAAGGGTGCAGAGGTTGCACATCACGCATTGGTCGAAGGTCAGCGCAGCCGCGCCGAAATCGCCGGATACCACTTGCGCCACGCTGTTTTCCACTTCCAAACCTTTGGGGCAGGCGCGGTTGCAGCCGCCGCAATGACGGCAGTGTTACGCTTCGGGGAAGGCTTTGGCGGTGTCGTCCAGCCAGTTCCAGCCGTCGCCGACCTCGCTCACGTCGTAATATTGGATATGCTCGGGAATGAAGTAGTCCAAGAAGCTGACCTGCATCCCTTCTTCGACTTTGGTTTCACACGCCAACGCAGTCGTTACCTCACGCTCGCCTTCCTTGCGGATCATGCAGCGGCAGGAGCCGCACACGCCTTGCCCCATGCAGCCGACGTTGGCAGTAATCGCGCTGCCGGCACGGGCGTAGGCCTGAATGATTGACGAGTTGGCGGAGGCTTTGACTTCATGGCCGTCTATGGTCAGGGTTAACAAATTTTCACTCATGGTTTGTTCCTGTGAAATTGGAAGTTGGAATAGTGGATAATTTAATTAATTGTATTTTTATTACATTTATTGCGTGTGAGGAAATATCCAAGTTATTTACTCAGAAATTCTTTTAAAATCAATATTTATCTGTATGAGTCGAAGTGTATTAGAATTTAGTGGTTTTGATGATAGGGATAACCTAAGGTTTTATAGAGAAATGATTGTAAACAAAATATGCCTATTATTTAGACAAATTCATTTCAATTATTTGATTTTAAATATGAAATAAAATTACTTTTTAATATAAATTTAAAGATATTCGTCTATTTGCTAGTAAAAATCATTGTTATATATTAGATAATTTTGCATAGATTGTTGTATATATTGAATAATATTTTTTTGCGTAAGCAAGTGAAAAGACTGTTATAAAATTTCAGAAAATCAAACAAGTTTGATATCAGTCAAGAAGATTGAGGGAGAAAATGACACGGATTTTACAATTGTGTATTGTATTGGAAAATAAGAAAGGCTGTCTGAAATTTTGGTGGTTTCCTTTTAAATACAAGCTACTAAATTTCTTTCTCAGATACTTAAGGCAAATATTTTCAGACGGCCTTGCAATAAGATTATCATTTAAAAACAATGTAATTTTACTTTTATTTAAGTGAATGGCTAGTGGATATAGATTATCAATAACCAAGTAATTTAATGCGATATTAAATTTCATTTAAATCAATAAGGTATGAAAATGATATTGTCTGGGTCATTCATTTGAAAGCACTATTACACTATTGAAGGCCGTCTGAAAAAATCGGTCTCTTAAAGAAATAAACAAATCCTCCCTACCATGACTCCGAAAAGGAACACAATCATGACCGTCATCAAGCAAGAAGACTTTATCCAAAGTATTTTTGACGCTTTCCAATTCATCAGCTACTACCATCCTAAAGACTACATTCAGGCTTTGTATAAGGCTTATCAAAAAGAAGAAAACCCTGCGGCCAAAGATGCGATGGCGCAAATTTTGGTCAATAGCCGTATGTGTGCTGAAGGCCATCGTCCGATTTGTCAGGATACCGGTATTGCGACCGTATTCTTGAAAGTGGGCATGGATGTACAGTGGGATGCCGAGATGAGTGTACAGGAAATGGTTAACGAAGGCGTACGCCGTGCATATACCTATCCTGACAACAAACTGCGCGCCTCCGTATTGGCCGACCCGGCTGGCAAACGTCAAAATACCAAAGACAACACGCCTGCCGTTGTACATATGGAAATCGTGAAAGGCGACAAAGTCGAAGTCACTTGCGCAGCTAAAGGCGGCGGTTCTGAAAACAAAACCAAAGTTGCCATGCTCAACCCTTCAGACAATATCGTTGATTGGGTATTGAAAACCGTTCCTCAAATGGGTGCCGGCTGGTGTCCTCCGGGCATCTTGGGTATCGGTATCGGCGGTACGCCTGAAAAAGCAGTGTTGATGGCAAAAGAAAGTCTGATGAGCCATATCGATATTCAGGAGCTCAAAGAAAAAGCCGATTCCGGTGCCGAATTGTCTACTACCGAAGCCCTGCGCTTGGAACTCTACAAAAAAGTAAATGCCTTGGGCATCGGCGCACAAGGTTTGGGCGGTTTGAGCACCGTGCTGGATGTCAAAATCCTTGACTATCCAACCCACGCGGCTTCTAAACCGATTGCCATGATTCCAAACTGTGCGGCTACTCGCCACATCGAATTTGAATTGGACGGCTCAGGCCCGGCCAAATTGGAAGCCCCGTCTTTGGAAGACTGGCCGGATCTGACTTACAGCCCTGACAACGGCAAACGAGTCGATGTCAACAACCTGACCAAAGAAGAAGTGGCCACATGGAAAACCGGCGACGTATTGTTGCTAAACGGTAAAATCCTGACCGGCCGCGATGCCGCGCACAAACGTTTGGTTGATATGCTCAATAAAGGCGAAGAATTGCCGGTAGATTTCACCAACAAACTGATTTACTACGTCGGCCCGGTTGATCCAGTCCGTGACGAAGTTGTTGGCCCGGCCGGTCCGACTACTTCCACTCGTATGGATAAATTTACCCGCCAAATGCTGGAACAAACCGGCCTCCTGGGTATGATCGGTAAATCCGAACGCGGCGCCGCGACTTGTCAAGCCATTGCCGATAACAAAGCTGTTTACCTGATGGCTGTCGGCGGCGCGGCATATTTGGTTGCCAAAGCCATTAAAGCATCTAAAGTCTTGGCGTTCCCAGAATTAGGTATGGAAGCGATTTACGAATTTGAAGTCAAAGACATGCCTGTGACTGTTGCGGTGGATAGCAACGGCGAATCGGTTCACGCCATTGCGCCAAAACAATGGCAGGCAAAAATCGGTATTATTCCGGTCGAAGCTTGATATTTGACTGAATAATCAAAGGCCGTCTGAACGATTTCAGACGGCCTTTTTTTGTTTACAAATAATTCAAATGTTTTCAAACGAGTAAATTTCCCTTTTTAAAAAGCACTTGTCAAAATCAGCGTTTGAAACTAAAATTCACGGCTTATCGAGTCGGAGTGTGGCGCAGTCTGGTAGCGCACTTGCATGGGGTGCAAGGGGTCGAAGGTTCGAATCCTTTCACTCCGACCAAAGAATTGGAAAGAGCCGTTTTAAAAACGGCTCTTTTTTCGTTTGGATGATTTATCTGAATAATGTATCCGAATGGATTTTAAAACTTAATACCAATGCCGTCTGAAACAAAACCTGCTTTCTCAAAGCAGGTTTTGTTGTTTATTATAAAGCAGGGCTATTTGGTACTATCTTTCAGCGTGTCTTTATAGGTATAAAGATAAGATGCGCCGACAAAGGATGCGCCACCGACGACATTGCCCAAGAATACGGGAATCATATTGAAGAAAAATTGTCCCCATGTGATGTTTGCGCCTGCCAAAATACCTGCGGGGATAACGAACATATTGGCGACAAGGTGTTGGAAGCCGTTTAATACGAAAATCATGACGGGGAACCAAATAGCCAGCATTCGTCCGGTTGTGTTTTTAGCAGCAAAGTGCAGCCACGCGCTCATGCAGACCATCCAGTTACATGCGACCGCCGATACAAAAGCGCGACCGAAATCCATATGGACTTTTGCTTCCGCGACGACAATGGTTTTTTCTGCTACGCTGCCTTCAATCATGCCGACATAGTATCCGAGGAAAAACGCCATCGCCAGCGTACCCACCAAATTGCCCATGCAGACGATAACCTAGTTGCGCAGCAGCATTTTGGAGGAAATCCGTCCGGCCAATCTGCCTAAAGACATGATCATCATGTTACTGGTTACCAGCTCGCCGCCGCCAAGTAGGATACAAATCAAGGCGATAGGGAACACGGCTGCGCCGAGTAAAGTGGCAAAACCACTCCATTCATGAGGTATGCCGCTGACTACTTTTAAATAGGCAAGATATCCAAAGCCGATGTATCCGCCGGCTAAAACGCTCAAGATTGCCAGTGTGGGAATGCTGGATTGTGCTTTGGCGCAGCTTTTGTCGAGAACAACCTGTAAAATTTCCTGTGGGTATAAATCGCGCGAAGCCATGATGTTCCTTAAAGTGGGTTGAGGAGGGAACGCCGTTTCAAAAGTGGCGCAAACTGTCGCGGTAGGGCAGTGTTATAAGGAGCCGGTGTACGGTCTTTGTTTTATCAATCAGCCTGAATTAAATCTAAAAAACAGATACGTCGCCCTGCTTTAGCTCAAAAGAAATATTATTACATTTTGCTTCTGTATTAAAAAAGGCCGTCTGAACGTTGAGGTTTCAGACGGCCTTGTTTTGAATTTTTAAACTTACAAATGTGCCAGCTTTGCATTGCCTTCGCGAGGAATAGGGCGCGGATTGCCTTGTGCATCGATGGCGACGTAAGTGAACACGGCTTCGGTGACCAGTTGGCGGTTTTCCGTTACCATATCGTTCATCAAAGTCTTCACCCATACTTCGATTTTTAGTTGCAAAGAAGTATTGCCTACGCGGACGCAATGACCGTAGCAACATACAACGTTGCCGACCTTTACCGGTCTGATGAAATTCATTTCTTGAACGGCCACGGTTACAATTCGTCCCTGTGCGATTTCTGCCGCCAAAATACCGCCGCCCAGATCCATTTGCGACATAATCCAGCCGCCGAAGATATCCTGATTAGGATTGGTATCGCGCGGCATGGCTACCGTACGCAATAAAAGTTGTCCTTCGGGTGCAGCATGTGTTTGTTTGTTGTCGGCCATAAAAAATCCTGTCAAAAAAGTGCTATTTTACGCCATTTGTAGCGATAAACCTATGTAGGCCGTCTGAAAAATCAGCAGGCAAAGTGTTACAATCAACATATTCATCAGACAAAGGAGAAAGCTCATGCATCCGATTCAAGAACCAAGAAATAGCGGCCTTTTGCGCGTATCCGACATTCACGAAATCTACTGGGAAGAATCAGGCAATCCTGATGGCCACCCCGTGATTTTCCTGCATGGCGGCCCCGGAGCAGGCGCATCACCTGCCTGTCGCGGCTTTTTCAATCCAGAACATTTCCGCATCGTCATTATCGATCAGCGCGGTTGCGGACGCTCCAAACCCTATGCCTGTATCGAAGACAACACCACTTGGGACTTGGTTGCCGATATTGAAAAAGTACGCGAAATGCTCGGTATTCAAAAATGGTTAGTTTTCGGCGGCTCATGGGGCAGCACCTTGTCGCTGACTTATGCCGAAACCCATCCCGAACGCGTCAGCGGCTTAGTTTTGCGCGGTATTTTCCTGTGTAGACCGTCTGAAATGGCATGGTTGAACGAAGCAGGCGGCGTCAGCCAAATTTATCCGGCGCAATGGCAAAAATTCATTGCCCCCGTGGCCGAAAACAAACGCCAAGCCCTAATTAAAGCCTATCATGAAATGCTGTTCAGCGAAGATGAAGCCACACGCCTCAAAGCGGCCAAATCATGGGCAGATTGGGAAAGCTACCTTATTCAGTTTGAACCTAAAGACGTGGATGAAGACCCACAAGCCTCCCTTGCCATTGCAAGAATGGAAAACCATTACTTCGTGAACGAAGGCTGGTTACAGGGCGATAAAGCCATCTTGGCAAACATCGGCAAAATCCGCCATATCCCAACCATCATCGTCCAAGGCCGCTATGACCTATGCACCCCGATGCAAAGCGCGTGGGAACTCTCGCAAGCCTTCCCTGAAGCAGAATTGAGAATCGTCCAAGCAGGCCACTCTTCTTTTGATCCTTCGCTTTCCGAAGCTTTAGTGAAAGCAGTGGAGGATATTAGAAGCAAGTTATAAAGATTAATCAATGACAATGCCGTCTGAAAAAGTTTCAGACGGCATTTTTTCTATTTACATATTAAATTTAATATCATATTATCATTGCATGATATCAGTTTGAATTTTTTAGAATTTCAATATGAAACCCCTAATTTACTACGCCCATTCAGCCCAAGACAAACTCGGTAATCTCTTGCCTTACGAACACTGGCAAACCTTACAAAGTCATTTGGTAAATGTTGGTGAAATGGCGGCGGAGTTTGCTCGGGTATTTGGTGCACAGGAAATTGCCTGCCAGACGGGACAGCTTCATGACTTAGGGAAATATTCGGAACCATTTGACCGCCGATTGCACGGCGGTTCCTCAGTCGATCACGCTACTGCCGGAGCTAAAATTGCTGTCGAACGCTGGGGAAATGCTATCGGCAAGCTGATGGCGTTTTGCATTGCGGGGCATCATGCGGGGCTTGCAAATGGCAATGGCGAAGGCGATAACCGCCGCACGTTAAAGCATCGTTTAGCCTTGCAATTCGGCACAGATATTCCCGCCCTCGATAACCTGTGGCAACAAGAAATCAAGCTCCCTCAAAACCTGTCAGCACCGCCACTCAAAGCCGACGCGCATCATCCTTTTTTCTCCTACGCCTTCTTCACCCGAATGCTTTATTCTTGCTTGGTGGATGCCGATTATCTCGACACCGAAGCCTTTTATCTAAAGCTAGAAAATAAAGCCAGCGAGCGCGGCAGCTCCCCCGATTTAAACGCCTTACAACACAATTTCAATCAATTTATCAATAAGTTCAGACGACGTGTTGCCCAAGCGCCAGCGCAAACCGAAGCCGAAAGACGTAATGCCGCTTTAAACCGCCTACGCAGCGAAATCCTTGATTATGCGGTGGAACAAGCGGCACAACCGCAAGGGCTGTTCACGCTCACCGTACCGACCGGCGGCGGAAAAACTTTCACTTCCATGGCATTCGCGCTGGAGCACGCCAAACGGCACGGTATGCGGCGCGTGATTTATGTCATCCCGTTCACCAGCATCATCGAACAAAATGCCGCCGAATTTCGCAAAGCCTTTGGCGAATTAGGCGAACAAGCCGTGTTGGAACACCACAGCACCTTCGACGACGGCAAATTGCAAAATGAGACCACCAAAGACAAATTGCGCCTTTCCTCGGAAAACTGGGACGCGCCGATTGTCGTGACCACCGCCGTGCAATTCTTCGAATCCCTCTTTGCCGACCGCTCCTCGCGCTGCCGCAAACTGCACAACATCGCAGGTTCCGTCATCATTCTCGACGAAGCACAAATGTTGCCGCTCAATCTTTTACTGCCCATCATGCAGGCCATCAAAGAATTGGCGCAAAACTACCGCTGCAGCGTCGTCATGTGCACCGCCACCCAGCCAGCCGTGCAAGCCGAAAACGGCTTCTATCGCGGCTTTGAAAACGTGCGCGAAATAGCCCCAAAACCGACCGCACTTTTCGACAAACTGCGCCGCACCACCGTGCAACACATCGGCACACAAACCGACGCCGATCTGCTCGCCAAACTTGCCGAACATCCGCAAATGCTCGTTATCGTCAACAACCGCCGCCACGCCCGCAGCCTGTACGACCAAGCCAAACACCTTGACGGCACGTTCCACCTGACCACCTTAATGTGTGCGAAACACCGCAGCCAAAAGCTCGATGAGATTCGAGGTCGTCTGAAAAACGGCGAACCCTGCCGCGTCATCGCCACCTCCTTAATTGAAGCAGGCGTGGATGTGGATTTTCCGCTGGTGATACGCGCCGAAGCAGGTTTAGACAGCATTTGCCCAGGCCGCCGGACGTTGCAACCGCGAAGGCAAAAGGCCGTCTGAAAACAGCTTTGTCTGGATATTCACGCCCGAAGATAAATGGAAAGCCCCGCCCGAACTTGCCGCATAAGCCGCCGTTATGCGACTGACCGCCGACAGCTTTTCAGACAACCTCATTCCACAGATTTTCGATTTTTTAACACTTCAAGCCATTTATATGGCTTGTTCGTTAAATTTTGCGCGTTTCAAATTTGGAGAATCGATGTGAATTTCAACTATATAGCCCATGTCCGCAAAGTAGACGGGCAGCCTCAATTTTTACAAACGCATCTAACTGAAACCGCCGAGATCGCCAAATCATTGGCAGCCAAACTGGATTTGGATCAGGCGGGCGAGTTACTCGGACTCATGCACGATTTCGGTAAATATTCCCGAAAATTCCAAAAATATATCCACGATGAAACAGGTTTGTTTAATCCTGATTTGGATGATGAAGAAAGTACGCCGAACGGCAGTAAAGTGGATCATTCCACCGCCGGTGCGCAATGGGTTTACCGCGAATTGAGAAAATTCGGTGCAGCGCAGGGCATTGGCGAATTGTTCGGGCAAATGCTGGGGTTGTGCATTGCATCGCACCACGGCGAAGGTTTGATTGACTGTTTGGACGGCGAAGGCAACGCCGTATGGAAAAAACGGTTTGAAAAAGAGGACGAATTGACGCATTTGGCGGAATGCGAGCAAAATGCCGATAAAGCTGTTCAGCAAAAGGCAGATGAATTGGCAGGAGAAAACCTGATTCGCAGCCTGCTCAAAGCGGTGAAGCCGATTCTTTCCGACTCAAGAATCAATGAAAAAACCAAAGAATTTTATCTTGGCTGCCTGACCCGTTTCCTATTCAGTTGCCTGATTGATGCCGACCGTATCAACAGCTCGGATTTTGAGCGAGAAGCGCAAAAAGAAGTCCGCCGCTTGACGGAGAAACCAGATTGGCAACCGGCGATTGATAAATTGGAAGCCAAATTAGCAGGTTTTGAAAACCGTTATCCCATTGACGAAATCCGCCGTCGAATTTCAGATGACTGCCTAAAAAGAGCGATCGATTCTCAAGGCATTTATACGCTGACCGTACCGACCGGTGGCGGCAAAACATTGGCCAGTCTGCGCTATGCCCTCCATCATGCGCAAAAGCACAATCTCGACCGTATTATCTACATCATTCCCTATACTTCCATCATCGACCAAAATGCCCAAGCCGTGCGCGAAATTCTCGGCGAAGATTGGGTGCTCGAACACCATTCCAATTTAGAACCCGAAAAGCAAAGCTGGCAGGATAAGCTGCTGTCCGAAAACTGGGACAAGCCCATTGTGTTTACCACGATGGTGCAGTTTTTGGATGCCTGGTTCGGCGGCGGTACGCGCGGTGCGCGCCATATCCACCCGATGATAAATAGCGTCTTGATTTTTGACGAAATCCAAACCCTGCCTGTGAAATGCGTACATTTGTTTTGCAACGTATTGAACTGGCTGACGACATTTGGCAAAAGCACGGCGATTTTGTGTACGGCGACGCAGCCTTTGCTCGGTGAATCGGGTTTGCGGAATTTTCCTGAAGATAAAATGGAAAGCATTGCTTCATGCGGCTTGTTAAGGCTACCTGAAAACGCCGAAATTATGGGCAAGCATCAGGATTTGGACAAATTATTTGCTGATTTATCGCGCGTGGAAATCCGATTCAACGAAAAAGCAGGCGGCTGGAATGTAGAAGAAGCAGGCACATTTTTACTGAAACAGTTTCAGACGACTCAAAGTTGCCTATTTATCGTTAATACCAAAAAATGGGCGCAGGAGCTTTATCAATATTGCCAAAGGCAGAACGTGCCGCCCGAGGCCTTGTTTCATTTAAGTACCCACCAATGCGTAGCGCACCGCAAAGTAATCTTTGACACTATTAAAGCTCGTCTGGAAAACAAAAAAACCGTTATCTGCATTAGCACCCAGTTGATTGAAGCCGGTGTGGATATTTCCATGGCTTGCGTGATTCGCGCCTTAGGCGGGTTGGACAGCATCGCCCAAGCGGCGGGACGTTGTAACCGGCACGGTGAGAAGAAAGGTAAAGGACAGGTTTGGGTGTTGAATTTACAGGAACAGGATTTTACCCGGATATTGCCCGATATTCAGGCAGGCAAAAACCATGCCGAACGTGTGTTTCGCGATTTTGCCGGACAGGATATTTTGCAACCAGAAGCGATGAAGCGTTATTTTGAATACTATTTTTACCAGCGCAGCGATGAAATGTCGTATTCCGTCAAAAACAGCGCAACAGGTTCACTGCTGGATTGGCTGAGCGATAATAAAAACAATCCTGGCGGTAATATAAATATAAATAACCGCAGAACTGGAAAAATCCAACTGCTGATGCAATCCTTCAAAAGCGCAGGGCGCGCTTTCCAAGCCATAGACGCGCCGACACACGCCGTGATTGTGCCGTATGGCGAAGGCGAGGAACTCATTGCCAAACTCTGTGGCGAATGGAGTCCCCAAGAAATGCACCGCACTTTGCAAAAAGCCCAGCGTTACAGTGTGAACGTCTTCCCCAACGTTTGGGATAAATTGCAAAAAGAAAACGCCCTGCATGAAACCATTGAAAGCTCGGGCATTTATTATCTGAATGAACGCTATTACAACGATGAATTCGGTTTGTCTTTAGACGAAACAAGCGAAATGACTTTTTACGACTTATAGGAGCAATATGAACAGCAAAATCAGTTTCCGCGTATGGGGGCGGCAAGCCTTGTTTACCGACCCCGTTACCAAAATTGGCGGCGAAAAATTCAGCTACCAAGTGCCGACATACGAAGCCATTAAAGGCATTGTCAAAAGCATTTATTGGAAACCCACGTTGATTTGGCATATCGACCGCATCCGCGTGATGAAACCCATCCGCACCCAAAGCAAATCCACTAAGCCGCTGGATTGGAACGGCGGCAACACTTTGGCGATTTACACCTTTTTGCAGGACGTGGAATACCAAGTGGAAGCCCATTTTGAATGGAACGAGCATTGGGAAGAATTGGCAGGCGACCGCAATTTCGGCAAACATATCGCCATTGCCAGAAGAATGTTGGAACGCGGCGGGCGGCAGGATATTTTTCTTGGTACGCGCGATTGCCAAGGCTATGTCGAGCCTTGTAAATTTGGCGAAGGTGAAGGCTTTTACGATGGATATGGCAATTTGGATTTTGGTTTAATGTTCCACAGCTTCGGCTATCCCGAAGAAACCGGAAAGCCCGAATTGGTCAGCCGCTTTTGGATGGCGAATATGCAAAACGGCGTGATTGAATTTCCACGCATCGACGATACAGAAAGTCGTCTGAAAACCCGATTTATCCGCAAAATGCAGCCTGAAAAACCGTTCAAGCGCAGCGAAAACGTTAAGCCTGTAGAAGACGAAGCCAAGGAGCTGGAATTATGAGCTGGATGCAGAAACTTTATCGGACGTATGAAAGCATTTTGGAACAGGGTGTTACCGATGATGCCGAGCCGCTGACGCCGGTCGGGCATACCATCCAAAACGCGCATATTGTTATCGTGATTGACGGTCAGGGCAATTTTCAGACGGCACGCGTTATGTCGCCGAAAACGGCGATTTTGCTGCCTGTAACAGAGTCATCAGAAAGTAGGTCTGGCACTAAACCGCCGCCACATCCATTGGCAGATAAAATTCAATATGTTGCGAGAGATTATATCGATTACGGTGGTAGTAAATCAGCTTTCTTTGAAGAATACTTCACTCAATTGAAACAATGGTGTGATTCTGAATTTTGCCATCCCAAAGTAGTGGCTGTATTGAATTATGTTGCCAAAGGCAATGTAATTGCTGATTTGGTAAAGGCAGGTGTGTTAATGCTTGATTCGGATGGCAAAGTCTTAAACAAGTGGGAAGCTGAAGGTGACGCACCGCCGATTTTTTCTGTGCTGCCGAAAACTAAAGGCGAAATTGAATTCGGTGCAGCACTGGTTTGCTGGCAAGTAGAAATATCAGGCGATGTTCAAAGTAGAACATGGGAGGATTCGTCTGTAAGACAATCTTGGATTGATTATGTATCTGAGGGAGATTCAGAAAAAGGTTTCTGCTTTATTCAGGGAAAAGAAGCCATCGTCTCTACGCTTCATCCAGCAAAATTACGTCATACTGGTGATAAAGCAAAATTAATTTCATCAAACGACAAATCAGGCTACACCTTTCGCGGGCGTTTTGCCACCGCCGAAGAAGCCGCCAGTGTATCGGCAGACGTATCCGCCAAGGCGCACAGCGCGCTGCGTTGGCTGATTTCCCGCCAAGGCATCCGAAACGGCGACCAAGTTACCGTCGCCTGGGCAATCAGCGGCAAACCCGTTCCGTCGCCGATGAAAGACATTTCCGCCGAACTGGATTGGGCGGATATGGGCAACTGGGACATCAGTGCGGTCGAAAATCCCGATGAAATTGCCGCCCAAAGGCTACCTGGAAATTCGGAAACACCCCCCGATTGGTCAGTAAATATCGGGCGTGCTGCTGCACAAATTATCAAAAAGAAACTGCATGGCTATCAGGCGGAATTGAAAGCCCACGAACAAATCTCCCTGATTATGCTCGATTCTGCAACGCCGGGGCGCATGGCATTAACTTATTACCAAGAATTTTTGCCTGCTGATTATTTTGCCAATTTGGACGCATGGATTGACGATTTTTCTTGGTATCAGCGTTACAGCATTGAAGTCCCAAATGGCAAAAAAACCGACAAGCGCACCCAATGGCGTTTCGTCCCGCCGTCGCCTTACAGCATTGCCGAAGCCGTGTACGGCAAATCCCTGTCCGACACGCTCAAAAAACAACTTTATGCCCGACTTCTGCCTGTTATCGCAGGCGGAACATCCGTGCCAATCCCTGAAGATTTGGTGCGTCAAAGTTTTCAGGTAGCCTGTAATCCTAACGGCGGCGAAAACTGGGAATGGCAAAGAAACATCGGCGTTGCCTGTGCCTTATACAAAGGCTGGTGCGCTCGTCATCACGATTTATCACAACGGAGAACTTATCCTATGAGTTTAGATACTGAAAACCGCTCACGCGATTATTTGTATGGCCGATTAATTGCACAGGCAGAAAGCATGGAGTGGTATGCCTTATATCTACAAAACGGCAAAAAAACGCCTATTCGTGCGACTAATGCAGAACGTTATTTCCAACAGTTTGCACAAAGGCCATACAGCACATGGCGAAATCTTGCAAGTGAGAAATTAGTGCCGTATCAAAATTATCTAACTAGTCAAGGAAAAGATTTCTATAAGCAGGCTATTGGTAAAATTATGGAGCTTTTCCAAAGGGATGATTATGTTTGTGATGACAAATTAAGCGGCGAATTTCTCTTGGGCTACCATTGCCAAAAAATGGAAATTGCCCGTCGCATTGCCGAGCTTTCTGCCAACAAATCCAAAACCCACGAATAACCCATTTAAAGGAAAACTAAAATGAGCTTAACCAAAAAAATCGACTTCGCCTTAATCCTGAAAGTAACCAACGCCAATCCTAACGGCGACCCCTTAAACGGCAACCGCCCGCGTGCTGATTTTCAAGGTTTTGGCGAAATGACCGACGTGTGTCTGAAACGCAAAATCCGTGATCGCCTGCAAGACAGTGGCGAGAGCATTTTTGTTCAATCGGACGAAAAGAAAACTGACGGCATGACCAGCCTGGCCAACCGCGCCAAAGACAAAGATGTCGGTTTAGGCGCAGATGCCTTTAACGCCAAAAAAGCCAACAAAGACGACACCGCCAAAAAAGCCTGCGAAAAATGGCTGGATGTACGTAGCTTCGGACAGGTCTTCGCATTCAGCGGCGACGGCAGCAGCGGCATATCCATCGCCGTGCGCGGCCCAGTTACCATTCAATCCGCATTCAGCATTGAGCCGATTAACATCACCAGCACCCAGATCACCAAAAGCGTCAGTGGCGAAGGCGATGGCACGAAAAAAAGCTCCGACACCATGGGCATGAAACACCGCATCGATCACGGCGTGTATGTTGCCTTCGGCGCGATGTCACCGCAGCTTGCCGAGCGCACTGGCTTTTCAGACGACGATGCCGAAAAAATCAAAGCCGTACTCACCAAACTCTTTGAAGGCGATGCATCATCCGCCCGCCCCGAAGGCAGCATGCAGGTGTTGAAACTTATCTGGTGGGAACACAACAGCAAAGCAGGGCAATATTCTTCGGCCAAAGTGCATGGCAGCCTGAAAGTGAATGCCGATGGCGGCTATGAACTGGAAAAACTTGATGGTTTAACTCCGCAGGAAATCGACGGCTTCTAAAACATTTAAAAAATGACCGCACTTTTAACCGAAAGCCAAGGGGAAAATCAGGACACGCGCCTGATTCCCCTCTCCGCCTTGCAACACTACGCTTTCTGTCCGCGCCAATGCGCGCTGATTCACAACGAGCAGGCGTGGGCGGAGAACTATTTGACCGCGCAGGGCAGAGCGCTTCATGAGCGGGTGGATTCGGGTGAGCCGGAAACGCGCAAGGGCGTGCGTTTTGAGCGGACGGTGCATGTGTCGGCGGAGAAACTGGGCATCAGCGGCGTGTTGGATTTGGTGGAAGTGGAAACGAAAACAGGTCGTCTGAAACCTGTGGAATACAAACGCGGCAAGCCTAAACCCGACCCAATGGACGAAATCCAGCTTTGCGCCCAAGGTTTGTGCTTGGAAGAAATGACGGGGCAAACCATCTCTGAGGGCGCACTGTGGTATATGCAAACCCGCCACCGCGTCCCCGTCGTGTTTTCAGACGACCTACGCGCCCAAACACTCGCCACCATCGCCGCCGTGCGTGAACTTCTAAATAGCGGTCAAACCCCGCCGCCCAACTACGGCAAACGCTGCAAAGCCTGCTCGCTGGTGGAGATTTGCCAGCCGGAGTTGCTGGGGAAACGGGATAGGAGTGTGGGGTATGTGGTAGGGTTGTTTGGGTCAGAATGAATTTGATTTACAATAATATTGGATGAAATATGGGCTACCCAATTTCATATTTAAGTAATTTTAATCTAAAGGTTTATTATGAAAAATATAAAAGAATTAGAACTTGGTTTCGCAGATGCTGCAAATTATAGAAAACGAGAAAATAAAGATTTGTTTAATAAGATCTTTGTGAAGGGTGAATATTTGGATCGATTGTGTGAGCCAGACATTTCATTTCTAATAGGGGAAAAAGGAACAGGTAAAACAGCATATGCTGTTTACTTGACAAATAATAATTATAAAAATATTTCAGCCGCAACTAGATTTGTAAGAGAAACAGACTATTCAAAATTTATACAGCTAAAAAGAGATAAACATTTGAATGTTTCCGATTTTATTAGTATATGGAAAGTTATTCTCTATTTGTTATTATCTAATCAAATAAAAGAAAAAGAGGCTGGGTTTTTATCAAATATGTTGCCATACTCACAATTTAAATCACTAGATGATGCAATTAGAGAATATTATGCGAATGCCTTTTCTCCAGAGATTGTAAATGCGATAACTTTTGTTGAAAATTCAAAAGAAACAGCAGAATTGTTATTTAAATATGCAAAATTAAATGGGGAGGAATCACATCAAATAACGTTTACTGAAAATAAATTTCAGATAAATTTAATGTATATCGAGAAGAAATTTAAAGAAGCACTGTCGAAATTAAAATTAAAAAATGATCATTTACTATTTATCGATGGTATAGATGTTAGACCATCACAAATACCATTTGATGAATATCAGGAATGCGTTAAAGGTCTTGCTAATGCAATATGGTCTTTAAATAATGATGTTTTTTCAAGCATTAAAGGGAGTAAAGGTAGAATTAGAATTGTTCTGCTTATTCGTCCTGATATTTTTGAGTCATTAGGTTTGCAGAATCAAAATACTAAGATTCAAGATAATTCAGTATTCTTGGATTGGAGAACTAATTATGTTTCTCATAGAGAATCAAGAATTTTTAATGTTTTTGATCATTTGCTGAAAATACAGCAAGAGTGTAAAGATATGGAAGATGGAGATTCGTGGGATTATTACTTTCCATGGGATGCTTCAAATTTATATGACAAATATACAACTAAAACTTCATTTGTAAGTTTTTTAAGGAACTCTTATTACAGACCAAGAGATATTTTACAGATGATTAAATTTTTACAGGATAATCATAGTGGTGATTGTCCTTTTGTAAAAGGCTCTGATTTTGAAAATTCGGAATTTCAAAGAAAATACTCAAATTATTTGTTAGGAGAGATAAAAGATCATCTTCTGTTTTATTACAATCAAGATGATTATCAGAAATTCTTAAAATTCTTTGAATATTTAAATGGTCGTAATAAGTTTTCATATCAAGAATATGTAAACTCATTTAATGAGTTGACAGAATATTTATATTCCACTAAGAAAGATATTCCTAGATTTATGGCAACTCCAAATGAATTTTTACAATTTTTATTTGATATGAATGTTATCTGTTATATCGATACCTCGGAAGATGACAATAAACCATATTTCCATTGGTGTTTCAAAGATAGAAATTATGCAAATATTTCACCTAAAGTTAAGTCTGGAGCTGAATATCAAGTATTTTATGGTTTAACTAAGGCTCTAGATTTGGGGACAACTTTTAAAAGGTAATTTATTAAATTGAACAAGAGTAGGTTAGCCGTAGGCGTAACCTAACAAAATGTTGAAATATCCAGTCAAGGTCGTCTGAAAATAATATTTGGGTTGTGTTGGGTTACAGCGTTTCGCTCAACCCAACCTACCAATAATCTTCAGGTAGTCCGACCACCACCCCAAAACTGTACCCAAACCCCAAGGAGTTCCCATGCGTAAACTGCAAAACACGCTCTACATCACCACCCAAGGCAGTTATTTGCACAAAGAGCGGGAGACGCTGGTGGTGGAGCAGGAGCGTAAGAAGGTGGCGCAGTTGCCGGTGCATTCCATCGGGCATATTTTTTGTTTTGGGAATGTGCTGGTGTCGCCGTTTTTGCTGGGGTTTTGCGGTGAAAATAATGTGAATTTGGCGTTTTTTACCGAAAACGGACGTTTCTTGGGGCGGCTTCAGGGGCGGCAGAGCGGCAATGTGCTGTTGCGTCGGGCGCAGTATCGAGTGTCGGAGCAAAATCCTGTGCCGATTGCGCGCAATATCATCGCGGCGAAGATTCAGGCGAGTAAGCGGGTGCTTCAGCGGCAGATTCGCAATTACGGCGAGAATGCGGCGATTCAAAGTGCGGTCGATTCTTTGAACATTTCGCTGCGGCAGTTGAAGGGCGCGGCGGAGCTGGACGTGGTGCGCGGTATTGAGGGCGATGCGGCGGCACGTTATTTTGGCGTATTCGGGCAGCTTTTGAGCGAAAAAAGCGGCTTTACTTTTGACGGGCGCAACCGCCGTCCGCCCAGAGACGGGGTGAATGCGCTGTTGTCGTTTGTGTACAGTCTGTTGGGCAAGGACATCAGCGGTGCGCTGCAAGGCGTGGGGCTGGATCCGCAGGTAGGCTTTCTGCACGCCGACCGGCCGGGGCGCGACAGTTTGGCGCAGGATATTTTGGAAGAATTCCGCGCGTGGTGGGCGGACAGGTTGGTACTTTCCTTGATTAACCGAGGGCAAATCAAACCGCAGGATTTTGTTGCCGAGGCAAGCGGCGCGGTGAGTTTGAAAGCCGATGCACGTAAGCTGTTGTTCCAAGCTTTGCAGGCGAAGAAGCAGGAGAAAATCGTTCATCCGTTTTTGGGCGAAGAAGTGGAAATCGGGCTACTGCCGTATATTCAGGCGATGCTGTTGGCGCGCCATTTGCGTGGAGATTTGGCGGAATATCCGCCGTTTTTGATGAGATAGGTTTGCAGGTCGTCTGAAAATGGGTTGGATGTTTTCAGACGACCTCTAAAGCAGCCTGCACATAGGGATACAAAATGCTGATGCTGATTACTTACGATATTTCGCTGGAAGACGCGGAAGGACAGGCAAGGCTGCGGCGCGTAGCGAAATTGTGTCTTGACTACGGCGTGCGCGTGCAGTATTCGGTGTTCGAATGCGACATCGCGCCCGATCAGTGGGTTGTTTTAAAAGATAAACTTTTGAAAACCTACAACCCCGAAACCGACAGCCTGCGCTTTTACCATCTGGGCAGCAAATGGCGACGGAAAGTGGAACACCACGGCGCAAAACCGGCGGTGGATGTGTTTAAGGATACGTTGATTGTGTGAATCGCTAACCTGCGGTTCTCATGAAAATGCGGCAGGTTTGGCGAATTGGGATTGTTCTTTAACAATCAGGATATTGTGAATGCGGGTGTAACGGAAAAGGCTGTGTTATACTCGCGTTCGCGCTTTTCTCAGAAGCTTAGCGAAATCGGGGCTGCGAAACCTGATGGAGCAAGGCTTTTGAGAGAGGCTCCAGCCGCCTTCGGGCGGCTGTGTGTTGAAACTGTCGTTTGTACTTATAAGCACAAGCCAAAAGATCCAGCCGCCTTCGGGCGGCTGTGTGTTGAAACCAGATAGGCCGTCTGAAGCTGTTTCAGCAGGTTCCAGCCGCCTTCGGGCGGCTGTGTGTTGAAACTGTCGTTTGTACTTATAAGCACAAGCCAAAAGATCCAGCCGCCTTCGGGCGGCTGTGTGTTGAAACCTGTGGCCGTTTCTGTATGGCAAGGTAAGTTGAGCCAGCCGCCTTCGGGCGGCTGTGTG
>NZ_KV821652.1:0-221 GCF_001815685.1 Neisseria sp. HMSC056A03 | reverse complement strand
CGCCTTCGGGCGGCTGTGTGTTGAAACATCGAAGAGCAACAGTAACCGAAATCCCGTCAAGGTCCAGCCGCCTTCGGGCGGCTGTGTGTTGAAACTGTATGGCAAGGTAAGTTGAGCGTAAAAGCGTTCCAGCCGCCTTCGGGCGGCTGTGTGTTGAAACTAAAGCGAATGTTTGAGAACCAACAAACCAACCACCAGCCGCCTTCGGGCGGCTGTGTGTT
>NZ_KV821651.1:0-280 GCF_001815685.1 Neisseria sp. HMSC056A03 | reverse complement strand
CGATGAAAGCAAGCGAAATGTTAGCCGCGCGTAAAGCGGCGAAGAAAGAACAAGCCGTCAAGAAATACGCACGAGACAACATCGGTAACCAACGCGCCGACCGCAACAAACTGGCAAATATTGCCGTAATCCAAGTGCAAAACAAGCTGTCTTTGAGAAGCGGCGCACCTCAAGACTTAGACAGCAAGCTGACAGAAAACATTAAAAATCTCATGCACTATCAGGCGTTGGTTTACGAAAACGACCGAACCAGTGTAACCGTGTTTGAGAAACTTATCCG
>NZ_KV821650.1:0-644 GCF_001815685.1 Neisseria sp. HMSC056A03 | reverse complement strand
AATCAGCCGTCTGTCTTTCTTTGACAGGCGATTTCTGTTCTGCTTCTTCATTTTTTTTCCTTTCTACGGCCTTAGCCAAATCTCTCAATCCGTCCATGATTTGGTATCGCGGATTCTGACGTTCCCCACTTGCTATCTTGTTAATCAACTCTTGAGAACATCCGACAGCTTTTGCAATCTCAAGAGAACTTTTGTATTGCCGTAGAAAAACGACAATTTCCTGTGGTGTCTCTTTCATTTTTTCCCTTCTGTGGAACTTTTTTATAATTATAAGTACAAAAATACTTAGAAGCAAGTACCAAAGTAATTATTTTTTGTAGTACATTTGTACCTATAACAACATAAGGAATTGCAGCATGAGTGAAATCAAAGACCGCTTGAGAGAAGCTAGAAGAAACAAAGGCTTAAGTCAGGCAGGATTGAGTAAGCTATTGGGAGTAAGCCAAGCGTCAATCGCAGCTATTGAATCAGGGCGTAACAAACGCCCAACAAATTTAGTATCTATTGCCAAAGCGTTAGACGTTTCCCCGTATTGGTTGGAAACTGGAAAGGAAGATATGGAGGTCGTTTCAAATGCCACGCCCTTAGGGAAAATTGAAGAATGGGACAATGACACGCCGTTATCGGCTGATGATTGTGAAGTC
>NZ_KV821649.1:0-412 GCF_001815685.1 Neisseria sp. HMSC056A03 | reverse complement strand
ACAGGCAGTGCAGTGGTTTCGCAAGGCTGCAGAACAAGGGGTTGCTCAAGCCCAATTTAATTTGGGTGTGAGATATTACAATGGGCAAGGTGTTCGTCAGAACTATAAGATTGCCAAAGAGTGGTTTGGTAAGGCTTGTGATAATGGGTTACAACAAGGTTGTGATACTTATCGCGAATTGAATCAGGCAGGATATTGAATTTTTACTAAAGGCCGTCTGAAAAAACTAGGATAAAACAGAAACAATAATTTGAAAGTAATAGATTTTAAAATGAATAAATTATTAAAAAAAATGATGGTAGCCCTGTTATCTTTGGGCTTGGCGCAAGCGGTTTTGGCAAATGATGTACCGGATTTTAAGGAAACACTTCAAATTGCGAAACAAGGAAATGCTCAAGCTCAATTTAATTTG
>NZ_KV821648.1:18933-19784 GCF_001815685.1 Neisseria sp. HMSC056A03 | reverse complement strand
CAGTGTAACCGTGTTTGAGAAACTTATCCGCGCCATGCGTGTTGTCGCTTGTATCTATTCAGATAGCGACTTGAGCAAGACGACCAACGAAGCACAGGCAGCGATTGAACAGCTATCAGAATCAGACGACTTATCACCGAACCAACGCCGTGAGATTCTGAAGCCTGTTCTTCGCTTGACGGAATATCAGGAAGCATACGGCGAAATTATCCCAGAACGTACAGTTTCAAAAATAGGCCTGTATTGCGCAAGCGTACAAATCGCACTGTACACAGCGAGCCTATACACGCGCCCAAAACGTTATATTCAGGCGTTATTCGACATCATCAACGGCGAATCGTTGCGAGCCATCGCCAAGAAGATAAACGAAAAAGAAACTGTATTGCGAGAAGAAGTATTAAATGCCGCTTGGCACTTCTTCCGCGTGGCAGAGTGTAACAGTTCCGTTCAGCCTGTTAACAGTATCCCTGAATTGCGACAAGACGGCTACAAGGTGCTGGCAGACTTTGACCGGCTGAAAGATTTTATTCAGACGGCCATGCAAAAAATCCTGATTCCGTTTGAGCAAAACACAGGAATCAGCCTGATTAATTACAACCAATTCCGCAAGGACTTGGTACAAGCGGAAATTATATAAAAGGCATAAAGAAAATGAGTAAAAATCCAAAGCAGCGAGAATTTACATTTAAATATAAGTTTGGCGGTAAATATTGGGTGGCATCTGTATTTGCTGATAGCGTTGAAGAGGCGAAGCGGAAGATTCGGGCGCAGGCTGCGGCGGTTTACGAGGGCGAAATTGTGGCAAGGTTTCCCGTCCTGCCTAAGGCATCTTGGGTTAATCGTTTGATAGG
>NZ_KV821648.1:0-18833 GCF_001815685.1 Neisseria sp. HMSC056A03 | reverse complement strand
CATCTTGGGTTAATCGTTTGATAGGCTGGGTGAAGACCAAATGAAATCCGACAGGCGGCGTAAATACCGCCTAATGAAGATACGAAAGGCAGGCAGAAGATGATTCCCGATACTAGACTGAAAACGTTAAAACACTTTGAAGAATTGTTGAAAGATTCCGAGCGGTTAGACTGGTTAATTGAATTTTGTGACCGACTAGGAGTTTTTGACGAAGACGACATGAAAAAAGTAGGATTTAACGGTAAAAACTTCAGAAAATTTATTGATTTAGTAATGGACGTTCCGATGGACGAATTACTGGCCGATTTGGATCAGGAATAAATATAGGATGGGAAGAAAATGAAATTACTCAAAATGAAAGAAGTAATCGCGCAAACAGGTTGCGGTAAGACAAAGATATATGCAATGATTAAGGCTGACGAATTTCCGCGTCCGTACAAGATTGGAACGGCCTCAAGATGGCGTTCTGACGAAGTGGAAAACTGGATTAAAACGCGCCCAATTTCGTAACAGAAAATCAAAAGCGGGTATTAAATCGGGTATGATTCAGGCGGCAATAACAAAGATTCTTTAATTTACAGCAAGTTAAGTTCAAAATGCTTTTATTCATTGATAATTACGACAGCTTCACCTATAACATCGTCCAATACTTTGCCGAATTGGGGCAGGAAGTTTTGGTACGTTGCAACGATGAAATCACCATCGAAGAAATCGAAGCCCTGAAACCGCAATATCTGGTCATCGGTCCCGGCCCTTGTTCCCCTAAAGAAGCAGGCATTTCTGTTGCAGCCATGCAGCACTTTGCCGGCAGGCTCCCCGTCATGGGCGTGTGCCTCGGGCATCAAACCATGGGCGAAGCGTTCGGCGGCAATGTCGTGCGTGCGCAAACAATGATGCACGGTAAAGTCTCCCCCGTTTTCCATCACGGCACAGGCATGTTTAAAGACCTGCCCAATCCGGTCAACTGCACGCGCTACCACAGCCTGGCCATCGACCGCGCCACCCTGCCCGACTGCCTCGAAATTACCGCATGGACGGAAGACGGCGAAATCATGGGCGTACGCCACAAAGAATATGCCGTCGAAGGCGTACAGTTCCACCCCGAAGCCCTGCTGACCGAACACGGCCACGATATGCTGAAAAACTTCCTGGAAGAATTCAAAGACTATCGCCCGCAAAAATCTTAATGAAAGGCCGTCTGAAAGGTGTTTGACAGTGTTCAAACCGCATTTTCAGACGGCCTGAATCACATCGGACACAAATAAAGGAAAAATCATGATTACCCCTCAACAAGCGATTGAACGCCTCATCAGCAACAACGAACTTTTCTACGATGAAATGACCGACCTCATGCGCCAAATCATGAGCGGCCAAGTTCCGCCCGAGCAAATCGCCGCCATTCTGACCGGCCTGCGGATTAAAGTTGAAACCGTTTCCGAGATTACCGCCGCAGCCAGCGTGATGCGCGAATTTGCCACCAAAGTGCCGCTTGAAAACGCCGATGACTTAGTCGATATTGTCGGTACGGGCGGCGACGGTGCCAAAACCTTCAATATTTCCACGACTTCCATGTTTGTCGCGGCGGCGGCAGGCGCGAAAGTCGCCAAACATGGCGGACGCTCCGTTTCTTCATCCAGTGGCGCTGCCGATGTCATGGAACAAATGGGCGCCAACCTCAACCTCAACCCCGAACAGGTTGCCCAAAGCATTCAGCAAACCGGCATCGGCTTTATGTTCGCGCCCAACCACCACAGCGCCATGCGCTATGTTGCCCCTGTCCGCCGTTCGCTCGGCTTCCGCAGCATCTTCAATATCTTGGGCCCGCTGACCAATCCTGCCGGCGCGGCAAACCAACTCTTGGGCGTATTCCACATCGACTTGTGCGGCATTCTTTCCCGCGTATTGCAACAGCTTGGCTCCAAACATGTTTTGGTTGTGTGCGGCGAAGGCGGTTTGGATGAAATCACGCTGACCGGCAAAACCCGCGTTGCCGAACTGAAAGACGGAAAAATTACCGAATACGACATCAGCCCGGCCGATTTCGGCATGGAAGTCCGCCGCAATTTAGACGAAATCAAAGTCGAAAACGCGCAAGAATCCCTGCAAAAAATGAACGAAGTGCTGGACGGCAAAGCCGGTGCCGCACGCGATATCGTCGTCCTCAATGCCGCCGCCGCGCTCTATGCAGGAAATGTGGTTACTTCGCTGGCAGATGGCGTCAAAGCTGCTCAAGAAGCCATCGACTCCGGCAAAGCCAAAGCCAAAAAAGACGAATTTATCGAATTTGGCAAACAGTTTGCCTAAGCTTTAAAACCATAAACAAAGGCCGTCTGAAAAATCTTTCAGACGGCCTTTTATTCTTTAAATATTAAAATTTGCTTTTAATATCATTAATCAAGCCTTCAGCTTTTTCTTTGGCTTCATCAACCAAATGCTCGGCTTCTTCTTTGCCTTTTTGCAAAACATCGCTGCCTTTTTCTTCAATGTCGCCGACCACTTCTTTTACTTTGCCAACACCTTGTTGAATCAAGCCCTCAGCCTCAAGTTTGGTATTGCCGGATACATCTCCAGCCACTTCTTTTACTTTACCGCTGATTTTATCTAATTCGCCGCTCATGGTCATACTCCTGGATTAAATATTGATAGGATGAGTGCTACATCACCTTATATCGGGGACTTCGCTTCAACTTTAAAGGCCGTCTGAAAGACAAAACATGATAAAACGAGTTAAATAGGGTTAGTCCATCTGTTTCAATATCGCTTCGGCTACTGCCTCGCCTATCATCTTACTGCCGAACTCATTGAAATGAAGCCCATCACACAGCATCACATCAGTCAAGTCCTGCTCAAACATCAGACTGTATAAATCATTGACGGCAAAGCCATATTGCCTTGCCAAATCCTCCGCCACACGGTTATAGGCCTTCAAGTCGGCCAGATAGCGGCGCGAGGGTTTGACGATATTGTGCACGCTTTCCAAAAACGGCGTACTGCTCGCCCAAATAATTTTTGCACCTGTCTGTTTCAGATAATCGAAAATTCGGGTCAGGTTATTGCGATAGGTTTCTATATCGGCCACCGGCTCATTACAGCCTTGATTATGGCGGATGTCGTGCAAACCGCAGTTGATATGGATAATGTCTCCCACAGTCGCGCCCTCTGTCCATTGCCCGATATGCTCTAACACATCATGCGACGAACGGCAGTTTTCCGATAGAGAAACAATATCCGCATCAGGCAAAGCGGCGCGCGTGTAAGGCTCCGAAGCAAGCCGCACGGAGTCGCCGATTAAGTAAACGGTCATTTTTGTTCTCCTCCCTTTATTTGAATCAACAGCAAGGCCGTCTGAAATATCACTTGTATTATTATAAGAGTGCTATTTCAGACGGCCTTAACTTCAGTCAAGTTCTATCGTTAAATCATCAATTAACGCTGACTGTTTTTATAAAAATCAATTAATTGCTTAGCCTGCAACATGGGCAGCCCAAAACGGTCGCTCACGGCTTTCAAATCCTTCCATTCCTGACCGGTCAGATTTTGCCCAACCCATTTGAGGTTTTCCGGGTTGCTTTTGATTTTCTCAAAATACGCCTGCTTACGTTTCCAGTTGCGCGACCACACCAACAACATGGTAAAAATACATAAAACAATCAATACAATATTGGTAAACAACATCATGTCCATACGACATACTCCCGCTTGAGTCTCGAAATCAGAAAATATGGATTAAAGGCCGTCTGAAAAAACAGTCTTCAGACGGCCTTTATATTATCACTCAATATTCACCCGTTTCAGGCGCAAGGCATTGCTCAACACGGAAACCGAGCTTGCCGCCATTGCCGCGCCTGCGATGACGGGGTTTAAAAAGCCAAGCGCAGCGAGCGGAATGCCCAAGATATTGTAGAAGAAGGCGAAAAACAGGTTTTGCTTGATGTTTTTCAAAGTTGCCTGCGACACCAGCAGGGCATCGGCGAGCTGATTGACCGAATGTTGCATCAACGTGGCAGATGCGGTGTGTTCGGCAACGTCCGCGCCGCCTTTCATCGCGAAGCTAACATTGGCGGCGGCGAGCGCGGGGGCGTCGTTGATACCATCGCCGACCATCGCCACGGTTTTGCCGGCGGCTTTGAGTTTCTGCACTTCGGCAGCTTTATCGCGCGGACTCATATTACCGAAGGCGTGTGCGATGCCCAGTTGTTTGGCGACATATTCAACCGTTCCTTGGTTGTCGCCGCTCATGATGTAAACGTTGATGCCGTGTTTTTTCAGACGGCCTATGGCTTCGGCGGTATCGGCTTTCAATGCGTCGGCAAGTGCGAATGCGCCGATAGGTTTGTTATCGACCGAGACTGCAACAATGCTTGCAATGTCCCAAACGCCGTCTGAAAACTTCGGCAAGGTCAGTTCGGCAAATTCGGCTTTGCCTGCTTTCACCAAACCCACGCCTTCCACTTCGGCGGTAATGCCTGCGCCGACAACGGTTTGCGCGTTTTGTGCGGCGGGAATGTCCAAACCGCGCGCTTGGGCGGCGGAAACGATGGCTCGGGCGAGCGGATGAGCGGCGTTTTGTTCGACGGCGGCGGCGATGCGGTACAAAGCGTCTTCGTCAAAGCCGCTGTCGGGAACGCAATAAACGGCGGCAACCTGCGGCTTGCCTTCGGTCAGCGTGCCGGTTTTGTCCAGCACGACGGCATCGACGTGGGCGGCTTCTTCCATTGCCGCCGCGTCTTTAAACCAAATACCGTGTTTCACCGCTTTGCCCATGCCGACCATAATCGCGGCAGGGGTTGCCAGACCGAGCGCGCACGGACAGGCAATCACCAAAACGGCAACGGCGTGCATCAGCGCAACCGTCCAATCACCTTTTACCAGCCAAGTGGCGATAAAAGTCAAAAGCGCGATGCCCACGACGGCAGGCACGAACACCGCCGCCGCTTTATCGGCCACACGCGCAATCGGTGCTTTGCTGCCTTGTGCTTCAGAAAGCGCGTTCATCATGTCGCCGAGCAAGGTTTGGCTGCCTAGCTGAGTGGCGCGGTACACCACGCTGCCTTCGGTCATCAGCGCGCCTGCCAACACTTTGCCGCCCGCCTTTTTCTCTTCGGGGTTGGATTCGCCGGTAAGATGGCTCTCATCCGCCCAGCCGCTGCCGCTTTCGATGATGCCGTCGGCAGCAATACGTTCGCCGTGGTTGGCGCGGATAAGGTCGCCGATTTGTACTTGGTCGATGGGCAGTTGTTTCCATTCGCCATCGCGTTGCACGTTGACTTGGGTCGGCGTGAGCTTGAGCAGCAAGCCCAAGCTGTTCAGGCTGGATTTTTTGGTGCGGTGTTCCAAAAATTTGCCCAGCGACACAAAACCGATCACCATCACGCCTACTTCAAAATACACGTGTGCCATGCCGTGCGCCGCGTGCGGGCTGAAAAACAGCATATAGATAGAATACAGGTAAATCGAGACCGTACCGATGGTAACAAGCACGTCCATATTCGCCAGTCCACCCTTTATACTCGCCCACGCGCTTTTGTAAAACGGGATTGCCAGCCAAAGCTGCACCACGCTTGCCAGCACAAACTGCCATACAGGCGGAATCATCCAATCGTGCCGCCCGATCATCATGCCTGCCATGCCGATTAAAAACGGAATATTAATGGCCAGCAAAAGCCACAGCCTCCAGCCGATATGGTGTTCTGCTTCAGGTTGCGGCAATGTATCTTCCGTTTTTTCCTTTGCGCCGTAACCGGTTTTCTCAATGATTTTGGCGATGTCGGCAGCGGAAGTTTTGCTGTCGTCAAACGTAACCTGCGCCTCCTCGCTGGCAAAGTTTACCCCTGCCGATTCGACAAAATCTTTTTTGTTCAACACTTTTTCAATGCGCGAAGCGCAGGCCTGACAGGTCATGCCTTCGATTTGGAAACGGACTTTTTGTTGCATAGTTTCTTCCTTCTGAATGTGGTTGGGCTACCTGAAAAAAGCGGAGCAGGGTTTTCAGGTAGCCTTTGGGGTGTTGCAGTCGATTTGTTGCGATTCGATTTACAAAGCCGCATCAAAGCCGCCGTCTTCCACCGCTTCTATCAGCGCGGCGGGGTTGGTTTGGGCGGGGTCGAATTCCACGACGGCGTTCTTGTTTTCCAGGCTCACTTCGGCCTTGTCCACGCCGTTTACGCCTTCGAGGATGCTGGTAACGCTTTTCACGCAACCGCCGCAGGTCATGCCTTCGATGTTGAGGGTAACAGTTTGCATTTGTATTTCCTTTCATTCAAACAAATATGGTTGCTAAACACTTTACTCCTTACACAAACAGCTTGCAAATTCTTCATTAAAGGCCGTCTGAAAATGCAGATAGGCGTACAATAACGCTCTTTGCTTCATCAAACGGACATAATAATGACTTCAACATTCAAACAATGGGTTAGCGTATGCGCACTGGCGGTGGGGGCGTTTATTTTCAATACCACCGAATACATTCCGATTGCGCTTTTGAGCGACATCGGTCAGAGCTTTGACAAACCGGCAACGGAAGTGGGCATGATGATTACGGTGTATGCGTGGATTGTTGCGCTCCTATCGCTGCCGCTGATGCTGATGACGAAAAACATCGAACGGCGTAAATTATTGCTGATGCTGTTTGCACTGTTTGCGCTGTTTCACGCGCTGTCGTTTTTTTCTTGGAACTTCAACATCCTCTTGGTCAGCCGTATCGGGATTGCGCTGACACACGCGGTCTTTTGGTCGATTACGGCTTCTTTGGCGGTACGGCTTGCGCCCACCGGAAAAACCAATCAGGCTTTGGGCTTGCTCAGTACAGGTACGGTTTTGGCGATGGTTTTGGGCATTCCGCTGGGGCGCGTGATCGGGCAATACTTCGGCTGGCAGCTCAGCTTCCTGCTGATCGGGGTCTGCGCTGCCGGCGTAATGCTGGTATTAGCCAAAAACCTGCCTGCTTTACCCAGCCAAAATACCGGCTCTTTAAGCAGCCTGCCGAGTTTGTTCAAACGCCGCAACCTGATGTTGCTTTATGCCATGACAGTGTTGATTATTACGGCACACTTCACGGCATACAGCTATATCGAACCTTTTGTGTTGCAAGTTGGCGGATTTAAGGCTGAACAAGTTACCATCGTTTTGAGCCTATATGGTTTGGCAGGCTTTGCCGCTTCTTATCTGTTTGGCAAATGGTTTGCCAAATCGCAACGCCTGTTTATGCTTGGCGCGGTAGCGGTCATCCTGCTCTCTGCCCTGCTACTTCTGCCGTTTGCCTCTTTCCCTTATGCGATGTACGCGCTGGTGTTTATTTGGGGCGTGGCCATCGTCATCGTCAGCCTGGGCATGGTATCGAAAGTCTTGGCTTTCGCCTCGGATGCAACAGATGTGGCCAACTCGATTTATTCAGGTTTGTACAATGTCGGCATCGGCGGCGGTGCGCTTTTGGGGCATTACGTAACCGTCTGGTTCGGCCTTTCCAATATCGGCATTGCCGGAGCCTTGCTGGCATCGGCTGGTTTGGCCGTTTGCGGTTTGTTGTTTAGGGAACAAGACAATCTGGCGTAAAACGTTTAAATCCATATAAATCAGGATAGTATGACTGACTCGGCCGTAATTTTGGCAGTTTTACCGATTTGTCCTGATTCTTACTAACTCACGATGGGTCTTTATTCCGCCGGATAAGCAGTTTTCTTGCTGCTTATCCGGTTTTCATTTCATTTTTAAAAAATAATTTACAATTTGTTTACACTACATTAAATTACAAATATACTGTTACCTATTAGGCCGTCTGAACGTACGGCTGAAAAGAAAAACCAATCATGTTTCAGAGGAATACATCATGGACTTAAACGCCAAGGATAAGACTCAGCATCCTGAAAACGTCGAGCTTCTCAGTGCGCAGAAGCCGATTACCGACTTCAAAGGACTGCTGACGACCATTATCTCTGCTGTTGTCTGCTTCGGCATTTATTACATTCTTCCCTACAGTACCGATGCCAACAAAGGTATCGCGCTGTTGCTTTTCGTTGCGGCACTTTGGTTTACCGAAGCCGTACACATTACCGTTACCGCGCTGATGATCCCTATCCTTGCCGTTGTACTCGGCTTCCCGGATATGGACATCAAAAAAGCAATGGCCGGTTTCTCCGACCCGACGATTTATATCTTCTTCGGCGGCTTCGCGCTTGCAACCGCTCTGCACATGCAGCGTCTCGACCGTAAAATCGCCGTCAGCCTGTTGCGCCTGTCCCGTGGCAATATGAAAGTTGCCGTGTTGATGCTGTTTGCCGTTACCGCCTTCCTGTCTATGTGGATCAGTAACACTGCGACTGCCGCGATGATGCTGCCTTTGGCAATGGGCATGATGAGCCACCTCGATCAAGAAAAAGAACGCAAAACCTACGTTTTCGTCCTGCTCGGTATCGCCTACTGCGCCAGTATCGGCGGCTTGGGTACCGTGGTCGGTTCTCCGCCGAACATGATTGCTGCCAAAGCGCTGAACTTGGACTTCGTCGGCTGGATGAAGCTCGGTCTGCCGATGATGCTGTTGATTCTGCCGCTGATGCTGTTCTCCATGTACGTCATCCTCAAGCCTAATTTGAACAAGCGCGTGGAAGTTAAAGCCGAATCTATCCCTTGGACTTTGCACCGCGTTATCGCGCTGTTGATTTTCTTGGCCGCAGCCATCGCTTGGGTATTCAGCTCCAAAATCAAAGCCGCATTCGGTATTTCCAACCCTGATACCGTTATCGCCCTGATTGCCGCCGTTGCCGTCGTCGTATTCGGCGTGGCGCAATGGAAAGAAGTTGCCCGCAATACCGACTGGGGTGTATTGATGCTCTTCGGTGGCGGTATCAGCTTGAGCGCGTTGCTGCAGTCTTCCGGCGCATCTGAAGCTCTGGGTCAGCAAGTTGCTTCCACGTTCTCTCATTCTCCTGCATTGCTGGTGATTTTTGTGGTTGCCGCCTTCATCATCTTCCTGACCGAGTTCACCAGTAACACAGCTTCCGCCGCCCTACTTGTGCCTATTTTCGCAAGCATTGCCGCGCAAATGGGTCTGCCTGAACAAGTCTTGGTATTCGTCATCGGTGTCGGCGCATCTTGTGCCTTCATGTTGCCGGTTGCCACACCGCCTAACGCGATTGTGTTCGGTACAGGCTTAATCAAACAACGCGAGATGATGAATGTCGGCTTATTGCTGAACATCCTCTGCGTGGTATTGGTTGCTCTATGGGCTTATGTTGTACTGATGTAAACCATCGACCCAAACAACAAGGCCGTCTGAAAGAATATTTTTCAGACGGCCTTGAAGTTTGCCATTCAGACACAATTTAACGAATGATTCAAAACCGGATTCTAACGAAAGGAAACCCATGATTATCCTGCACACCAACAAAGGCGACATCAAAATCGAACTCGATTTCGACAAAGCCCCCGTTACTGCTAAAAACTTCGAGCAATACGTTAAAGACGGCTTCTACGACGGCGTAATCTTCCACCGCGTCATCAAAGGCTTCATGATTCAAGGCGGCGGCATGGATGAAAACATGAACGAAAAAGAAACCCGCGATCCGATTCAAAACGAAGCGTCCAACGGTTTGCCTAACGAAAAATACACCATCGCCATGGCGCGTACTTCCGATCCTCATTCTGCCAGCGCGCAATTCTTCATCAACACCGCCGACAACGCTTTCCTGAACTTCCGTTCTAAAGAGCTGTACGGCAAAACCGTAGTCCAAGACTGGGGCTATGCCGTATTCGGTAAAGTCGTTGACGGTTTTGACGTTGTCGATGCCATCGAAGGCGTTTCTACCAAACGTCACGGCTACCACGACGACGTACCGAGCGAGCCTGTCATCATCACTAAAGCCGAAGTGGTTTAACTGATTTGATTTCCCATAAAAACAGCCTGTCCAAATTAAAACCAGACAGGCTGTTTTTCAATAATGACGCATACCGTCACACATCATAAGTACCGACCACGCATGCCGAATCCAACACATGGCCCTGTATGGCAAAATGCAACTCATTAAAGCGGAAACCGCGCGGTAAATCCAAAACGGTATCCAGCGCGTACACAATCAGCTCATAACGATGACGGTTGTTCGGTGGTGCCATACCGCCGTAAAAAGAAGCCTCTTCGATTTCAAATTTACCCAACGCGCTCGCCCAAGTGTTCGCGCCCTGCGTAAAATCTGTTGCAGAAATACTCTCATTTTCTGCCACGGAAGTGCGTTTCAAATCCGAAATCAACCAATGCGTCCATACGAAGCCGGATGCTGAAATGGCATCTTTGTCTTCCAACACCACGGCAAACGATTTTGTTCCTTCAGGCGCATCTTCGATTTCAAAAGGAATCGAATAAGAAGGCATACCGCTCGGGCTGAACTGGCTGCCGCGCTTGCCGTATTTGTCTTCAAATTCACCGTTGACAATAGCTTTACTGCTGACTTTCATCTTATATCTCCCAATAGTAGGTTGGTTCATTCTAACAAACACCAAGGCCGTCTGAAAGATACTGCCGTTTTCACTTTCCCGATGCCGCATTTTCAGACGGCCTCAAGCAATATTCACAACTCGATCAAACACATTTGACATTCCATAGTATAATCCGCCGCATGAAAACTACACAGGATACACATTATGGATTGGAAAGGTCGTGAACAAAGCCAAAACGTCGAAGATCGCCGCGGAAGCCGTGGCGGTGGCGGTGGCGGTGGCGGCAAAACGCCGGGCATACTCGGCATTATCGTGGTTTTGGTCGGTGCATATTACGGCGTGGATTTAAGCGGTTTGGTTGGTGGCTCATCTTCGACGGGCATTCCTACCCAGCAAGCTACCCGACTCGACAGCCAACAAGAAGCCGAATTGAACGAACTGTCCCGTGTCGTCCTTGCCGATACGGAAAAAGCATGGGGCAAATACTTTCAACAACACGGTCAAAGCTATAGACCGACGACCATGGTGTTGTATGAAGGCGGTACATCCACCGCCTGCGGTACGGGCCAATCTGCCATGGGTCCATTTTACTGCCCGGGCGACCAAAAAGTTTATTTGGATTTGAGTTTCTACGAAGACATGCGCACCAAGCTCGAATCCGCCAGCGATGCCGCGTTTGCCTACGTTATTGCCCATGAAGTCGGCCATCACGTTCAAAACCTGCTCGGCATTCTGCCTAAAGTCCACAAAATGCAACAACAAGTCGGCAAGAAAGAGGCCAATGCCCTTTCCGTCAAACTCGAATTGCAGGCCGACTGTTTCGCCGGTATTTGGGGACACTACGCCGTCAACAACAATATCTTCAAAGCCGAAGACATTAAAAAAGCGATGCTTGCCGCCGAATCCGTCGGCGACGACCGCTTGCAGAAACAAGCTCAGGGCTATGTCGTTCCCGACAGCTTTACCCATGGCTCGTCCGAAGAACGCATGACTTGGCTCAAGCGCGGTTTAGAAAGCGGCGACATCAACCAGTGCAACACTTTCAACAATTGATTCGTCCAAGCAACACTGTTCTTTGATGTAACGACAGAAGGCCGTCTGATTTTTTCAGACGGCCTTTTAGCCGTGTTAGAATAAACCCCATTATTTCCACTTAAATTTAAAGGAAATCCACATGGCAAATATCGCCCGCGACATTTTTAAAGCCTACGATATCCGAGGCATCGTCGGTAAAACCCTGACTGCCGAAGCTGCCTACTTAATCGGTAAAGCCATTGCCACCAAAGCCTTAGAAAAAGGCATTCCCCGCATCGCACTCGGCCGCGACGGCCGTTTGAGCGGTCCCGGCCTGATGGCACAAATTCAACGCGGTTTTACCGACAGCGGCATCGACGTCCTCAAAGTCGGTATGGTTGCCACTCCTATGCTCTACTTCGCAGCCATCAACGAATGCGGCGGCAGCGGCGTAATGATTACCGGCAGCCACAATCCGCCTGATTACAACGGTTTCAAAATGATGCTCGGCGGAGACACGCTCGCAGGCGAAGCCATTCAAGAACTTTTAGCTATTGTTGAGAAAGACGGTTTTGTTACCGCCGACAAACAAGGCAGCGTAACCGAAAAAGACATCTCCGGCGAATACCACAATAACATCGTCGGCCACATCAAGCTCAAACGCCCGATGAAAATCGTGATTGACGCGGGCAACGGTGTCGGCGGCGCATTTGCAGGCAAACTCTACAAAGGTTTGGGCAATGAAGTGACCGAACTTTTCTGCGAAGTGGACGGCAATTTCCCTAATCACCACCCCGATCCGTCCAAACCGAAAAATCTGCAAGACCTCATCGTCGAGCTTAAAAACAGCGATGCCGAAATCGGCTTGGCATTTGACGGCGATGCCGACCGCTTGGGCGTGGTCACCAAAGACGGCAACATCATCTATCCAGACCGCCAACTGATGCTTTTTGCGCAAGACGTGTTGAGCCGCAATCCTAAAGCCAAAGTGATTTTCGACGTCAAATCCACCCGTCTGCTTGCCCCTTGGATTAAAGAACACGGCGGCGAACCTGTGATGGAAAAAACCGGCCACAGCTTCATCAAATCCACCATGAAAAAAACCGGCGCACTGGTTGCCGGCGAAATGAGCGGCCACGTTTTCTTTAAAGAACGCTGGTACGGCTTCGACGACGGTATGTATGCCGGCGCACGCCTCTTGGAAATCCTGTCTGCCTTCGACAATCCGTCCGAAGTGTTGAACAGCCTGCCGCAAAGCATTTCCACTCCGGAACTCAACATCGACCTGCCTGAAGGCAGCAACGGCCACAAAGTGATTGAAGAGCTGGCTGCCAATGCCAAGTTTGAAGGTGCGACCGAAATCATCACCATCGACGGCTTGCGCGTTGAATTCCCTGACGGCTTCGGACTGATGCGTGCTTCCAATACCACGCCGATTTTGGTATTGCGTTTTGAAGCGGATACGCAAGAAGCGATTGAGCGTATTCAAAACCAATTCAAAGCAGTCATTGAAAGCAATCCAGCATTGAAATGGCCGCTGTAAGGGTTTAGGCTAAAATAAAAGGCCGTCTGAAAATCATTTCAGACGGCCTTTAATATTAAACATTGATTATTTAAAGTTTTAAAACCAAGAATATCCCGGCTTTGTTATCCGACTTGCGCCAACTGCTGACGCATTTCATCGATAACGGCTTTGTAATCCGGTTTGCCAAAAATCGCCGAACCGGCCACAAACGTATCCGCACCTGCCGCTGCAATTTCAGCAATATTGTCTGTCTTCACGCCGCCATCGACTTCCAATGCGATATGGCGGCCGCTTTGCCGTTCATACTCGTCCAACATCTCACGCACTTTGCGGATTTTCACCAGCGTATTCGGAATAAAGCTTTGTCCGCCGAAGCCCGGGTTGACCGACATCAGCAACACCATATCCAGTTTGTCCAAAACGTTTTCCAGAATATTGACCGGCGTAGCAGGATTCAATACCAAACCTGCCTGACAGCCGTATTCTTTAATCAAACCCAAGCTGCGGTCGACATGGCGGCTGGCTTCAGGATGAAAAGTAATAATATTGGCACCGGCTTTGGCAAACGCATGAATCAAATCATCCACCGGCTCAACCATCAAATGCACATCGACCGGCACGGTTGCATACGGTTTCAAAGCCGCGCAAACCATAGGACCGAAAGTCAGATTCGGAACATAATGATTGTCCATCACGTCAAAATGAATCAAATCCGCACCGGCGCGGATAAGTTCGGCAACCTCTTCTCCCAAACGGGCAAAATCAGCAGACAAAATACTGGGGGCGATACGGTAGTCGGTCATGTTTATTCTCCTAAAGTGTGTTCCTTTGTCATTATCGCATTTTTAACCCTATGTTGTATGCTGCCGACAATATCTCTGCCGTCATTTTTATGAATTTACATTTCATATACATTAATGAAACTTATAATCACATAGTAAGGCTTTGAAAATAAATTATTAGATTACATATATGTGCAAAAAAATCTAACATCATTAACAAAAGTTAACTGCATTGATACTGCCTTTCACACGCTTATCGGTTATATTTCCAAACCTGATGAAACATTAGGAAAACACCGTGTCTGTTGCACTTTCCCGCTATCCGACTTTTATTTTCTTAGCACTCGCCCTACTCTGTTCCAGTCTGCCTGCACATGCCGGTCCATTTCTGGCCACTTTGGACGACTTCCACCCGAATTGCGACATCCGACAGCTCAATCTATCCGCCGACCAACACGCCGCCTTGCGCCGTCTGCGTACCGACTTCAAACAAATCAACGATAAAGCCTACCGCAAAACCGTACGCTCCGACCGCAACCGCCGTCAAACCATCATCAAAATCCTCTCCGGCGACTCATTCGACTCAAACGCCGCTCGCGATTATGTTGAAAACCGCTACCTCTCCAGCATGGACTATGCGGTGGATGAAATGGAAATCCAATACCGCTTCTATCATCTGCTCAATCCGCGCCAACGCCAGCAATGGTTGTCTTCATGCTTGCGCTGATGGATAAATAAAAATACAAAAAGGCCGTCTGAAACCATATTCAGACGGCCTTTACTTTGTCAGCCTTAATCCAGCACTCTTTCTTCCGGCAACCGGCCTGCCCAGTCGCAGGCAAATTGCCATGCCGAACGGCCTGAACGGCTGCCACGCATTTGCGCCCATTGCAACGCGGCTTGGCGCGCTGTATCGTCAAAAGGCACATTGAAATCGTCCAACCAGTTGGCTACGGCGGTCAAATAATCGTTTTGATCGAAAGGATAAAAACTCAGCCATAAGCCGAAGCGGTCAGAAAGGGAAATTTTCTCCTCGACGGCCTCTTTCTGATGGATTTCTCCGCGAATGCCCGTAGTACCGCCGTTTTCATCCATGTATTCAGGAATTAAATGACGGCGGTTGGAAGTGGCATAAACCAAAACATTGGTGCAACGTTGCGACAGTCCACCGTCTAAAGCAGTTTTTAAGGCTTTATAGGTTTCATCGCCGGTTTCAAACGACAAATCATCGCAGAAAACGATAAATTTCTCGGGACGTTCAGACAACAACGTCAATAAAGCTGGCAAGCTGATCAAATCGCTTTTATCCACCTCAATCAATCGCAGGCCGCGCTCGGCGTATTCGTGCAACAACGCTTTAACCAAGGAGGATTTACCCGTACCGCATGCGCCGGTCATCAAGACATTATTTGCCGGACGGCCTGCCAAAAATTGCTCGGTATTGCGTTTCAGCCTGTCGGTTTGCGAACCGACTGCCGCCAATCTGCTCAAAGGAAACGTATGCGGACGCGGCAGGCTTTCCAAAATGCCTTTTTTTCCCACGCTGTGCCAACGGAAGGCCAAAGCGCGCCAGTCGGTTTTACCGGCTTCGTCAGGCAGGATTAAATCCAGACGGTTTAAAACGGAATTAGCTTTTTTCAAAAAATTGGATAATTTCATTTCGGCTTTCTTTTTTCAGACGGCCTTTTGAGCCAATACACGCATCACGGTATCGACAACGGCTTGGGTTTGCGGATCGATTTCAATATTGATGAGGTCGCCTTCTTTGCGGCTGCCAAACAGGGTATGCTCCAAAGTCTCCGGAATCAGGTGTACGCAAAATTCGCTGTCGCTGACTTCGCCTATGGTCAGGCTGCAACCGTCCAAACCGACAAAGCCTTTGGTCAGGATATAGGGCTTAAGGTTTTCCGGCAGCTCAAACCAAACTGTGCGGTTGAACTCGCTGGATTCAATACGGGAAATTCGGGTAACCGCCATCACATGGCCGCTCATCACATGACCGCCGATTTCATCGCCAAACCGCGCCGCGCGTTCCAAATTGACACTGTCGCCGACTTTCAAGCTGCCGAGATTGGTTTTGCGTAAGGTTTCGTCCATCAAATCAAAGCTGACTTTGTTGCCGTCGATTCGGGTAATGGTCAGGCAGCAGCCATTGTTGGCGACAGATGCGCCGGTTTGCAGATTGTCGGCGATTTCGGGAGGCAGCTCGACAGTGTGGGTACGAAAGTCGGGCGAAGGTTGGGCGATATCTGTAATTTTGCCCATGCCTTGTACGATGCCTGTAAACATGATGTTTTCTTTCCGATGGTACGATAAGGCGGATATTGTAGCATTTTCCAAGCACAAAGGCCGTCTGAAAGCAGTGATGGCGATGGTTTGGGGTATAATCGGATTTTTATTTCCGCAGCCCGATCATGCTCAGCTACCGCCACGCCTTCCATGCCGGCAACCATGCCGATATGCTCAAGCACTTTACCCTCTTCCTCGTCCTCGAATATTTCAACCGCAAAGACAAGCCCTATTGGTATATCGATACGCACAGCGGTGCCGGTTTGTATGATTTGAGCGGCGATGAAGCTCAAAAAGTCGGCGAATACAAACAAGGTATTGCGCTCTTGGAACAAGCTGACAAGCTGCCTGCCGAATTGGCCGAATTTGTAGGCTGTCTGAAACAAATACTGCCGCAAGACAACCTTTACTGCGGCTCGCCTTGGCTGGCACAGGCACTCACGCGCGACAGCGATAAAATGCGCCTCTTTGAGCTGCATCCTGCCGATTTTGTCCATTTGCAAAACAATATGCGTGAAGTCCGTCCTGCGCGTAAAGCACAGGTCAGCCAAGCGGACGGTTATCAAGGCTTGATTTCATTACTGCCTCCTCCACCGCGCCGCGCCGCAATCTTGATTGATCCGCCCTACGAAGAAAAACAAGACTACCGCCGTGTCGTCCAAGTTTTGAAAGATGCCTTGAAACGCTTTGAAACCGGCTGCTACATGGTTTGGTATCCCTGCCTGAGCCGCGAAGAAAGCCGAAAACTGCCGGACGAACTCAAAAAAATCGCTCCCGATAATTATCTGCACGCCGAGCTTCATGTCCATACGCCGCGCAGCGACGGCTTCGGTATGCACGGCAGCGGCATGTTCGTCATCAATCCGCCCTATATGCTTGCCGAACAGTTGCACAACAATCTGCCCGAACTTTCCAAAATTTTGGCGCAAGATACCGGCGCGCATTATGTATTGGAAAGCAAAACAAAATAAACGCTGCCGTCTGAACCTATACCCAAGCGCTTCGATTTTGCCGCCATACCTGTTCAGACGGCCTTAACCCTTTATACTTAAGCCTTTTTCCACTACAATTCACAACATAACAATTAACGACCGTCCACTCATGAATATACGCACACCCCTAGCCTGCACGCTCCTGCTTTGCGCGTGCAGCGAATCAGTAAAAAACGAATTTAAAGAAGAATTTACCCAAAGTTTCCGCACCGAATTTGTCCGCTCGGCAACCGAAGCCTGCGTAGAAAAAGCTTCCGGAAAAAGCCCATTTGATTCCGCGACCACTGAAAAAATCTGCCGCTGCATCGGCGAAAAAACAGTCGACCAAATCAATCCTGAAGAAGCGACCTCGCTTTTGGGCGGCAGCGACTCCATGAGCGACGAGCTGAAAAAACGCATCAAAGACACCAGCATCGCCTGCACTAAAGAAGTTTTAGGCATGGCCGACAGCAAAACCAAATGAACACGCCGTTTTCAGACGGCCTGAAATTGAAAAATACCCGATTCAAACTTAGGAAAAGAGCGAAACCATGAAGACACTGAACCAATTCTTAGCCCAACACCTGCCCGAACACAAACTGCCGCAAGAGCTGGCCAGCGTATTGGAATCCGTGGCTACCGCCTGTTTGGACATCAACGCCAAAGTCCGCCTCGGCGCGCTTTCAGGCGTTTTGGGCATGGCAGGTACCGGCAACATCCAAGGCGAAGACCAAAAGAAACTTGACGTCATTGCCAACAACATCATGATTGATGTTTTAAAAGCCAATGCCAACATCGCAGGCCTTGCCAGCGAAGAAGAAGACACCTATGTCGCCACGCACGAAAACGGCGGCTATTTGGTATTGTTTGACCCGTTGGACGGCTCTTCCAATATCGACGTCAACATCTCCGTCGGCACCATTTTCTCCATTTTGGCGAAACCAGAAGGCGCATTGACTACCGAGTCTTTCCTGCAAAAAGGCCGCGACCAAGTAGCTGCAGGTTATGTTTTATACGGTCCGCAAACCCAACTGGTCCTGACTGTCGGTCATGGCGTATTTGTCTTCACTCTGGACGATGCCAACCAATTCCTGCTGACTAAAGAAAATCCGCGCGTTCCTGAATCCACTAAAGAATTCGCCATCAATATGTCCAACCAAAGACATTGGTTCGCCCCTGTTCAACAATACATTGACGAATTATTGGCAGGTGAAACCGGAGTACGCGGCAAAAACTACAATATGCGCTGGGTAGCCAGCATGGTTGCCGAAATCCACCGCATCCTGATGCGCGGCGGCGTATTCATGTATCCGCAAGACAAACGCGATCCATCCAAACCGGGCAAACTGCGCCTGATGTACGAAGCCAACCCGATGAGCCTGCTTATGGAACAAGCCGGCGGCGCATCAAACAACGCCATCGAAGCTATGCTCGACATCCAACCTACCGGCCTGCACCAACGTGTTGCCGTATTCATGGGCAGCCGCGAAGAAGTGGAATACGTTTATAATCTGCATCAAAAATAATCAGATGTATTGATTTCAAACCCAAAAAGGCCGTCTGAAATATGTGAACTGGCCCCCAAATCTTGGACACTCATAAAAGCCTATTCAGGCGCTCTGTGCAAGCTGGGTTCTGTATGCGACAGGACTCAGCTTTTTCAATTTCAAACTGCAACGCTCCCGGTTGTAGTAATCCATATAGTCATCTATCTGTTTCATCAATTCGTCCGCCGTCAATTCCCCTGCACGATAGAAACACTCTGTCTTCAATACCGCAAAGAAGCTTTCCATCGGTGCATTGTCCCAACAATTCGCCTTACGCGAC
>NZ_KV821647.1:0-296 GCF_001815685.1 Neisseria sp. HMSC056A03 | reverse complement strand
ACCAACCTGACCAGCGGCAACGTTGCGGCAGGCGACAACAGTGCCGTAACTGGCGGTGCAGTTAATACCGCAATCAATACTGCCATCAATACTGCCGTGACCGATTTGAAAGACGCCGGCTTCAAGATCGGAGCCGACAGCGGTGCAGACGACACCGTAAAACTGGGCGAAACCGTCAAATATGCCGGCGATGCCAATATCAAGACCACGGTTACCAACAACCAAATCGGCTTTAAACTGGCCGACAGCATTACCGTTGGTCCGGCTAGCGGCGGCAGCCCGGTTACTGTCGACGG
>NZ_KV821646.1:0-488 GCF_001815685.1 Neisseria sp. HMSC056A03 | reverse complement strand
GTTACCTTGTCGCCCGATTCAGGACTGGCAGATACAGAAAAACCCGCCAATTGACGGGTTAAATATAGGGTTTGCGACTTGCCGGCCTGCCCAGGGTCTTGCGGGATAGATATTTTTGTTTTCACGCCGTCTTTTTGCGCCGTGTTTTTCAAAATTCTGTCTCGCTCATCCGCACCATACTGGCCGCGCACAATATTAGCAATAATGTACCGACCATCTTCAGTCATGCCAAGCCTACCGCCTGCTGTATAGTCGCCGTCGTTTGCGGTTGAGGCTAAGTCCCATCCGCGCACCCATCTGATATTACCGGCAGGCAATGCCTTAACAAATTGCAGATTGTCAGGCTTAAACGTACCGCCATCAGGCGGTGCAGGTTTTTGCAAATATTGCCCGGCAAATACATACGGCGCGGCTTGTTCCATGCGGCGTAGTGTTTCAATATCGTGCTTTTCAGGCCATAACGCCGTGCCGTCATCTTGAATCGCTGG
>NZ_KV821645.1:0-396 GCF_001815685.1 Neisseria sp. HMSC056A03 | reverse complement strand
TTGTTTAGTTAAAAGCGGTAGCGACTACAGAAGCACGATTTCATTTCAATTATACATGAGAGATACAGAAGTTCTTGGTCCAGAAAAATTTTTACAACTAGCTACCGAATCCATCGATTTAAACCCAAATCCATTTATCAAAGGTACGGGCTATCCTGAATATAACGAAAAAGTCTCAGTCCCTGCCGGTACTGTTGTAACCATTGGACCTGTCACCCCCGAAAACGGCAAACCGGTTCAAATTTCAATAACTTTCGGCCAAGACTCCAACGGCAATACAACAGCAGAAGTCGCAACTACTCAACGTCCTGATCTTGATCCAGGTAGCCCAGAAGCACCCAATAAGAAGCCTGACGGTAATCCTGACAGTAATCCCGATGGAAAGCCCGATAAAAA
>NZ_KV821644.1:0-256 GCF_001815685.1 Neisseria sp. HMSC056A03 | reverse complement strand
TTTTACTCATTTGTTTGCCTCAACCTGCGAGCGCAGGTAATCAATCATGCCAGTTCGGGTGTCTAGTAGCTCGCCAAAGGCACGGCTTAAACAGTCGATTTGGTCGTCGTGCTGACCGTTTGGAAACATCCGCATTTCAGCAATCAGCGCGTCTGTGTCCCATGTACCATCATCTAGCAACATCACATTACCGATGTTGACTTGAGCGGCGAACGGCTCGGCTCGCGTTACCTTGTCGCCCGATTCAGGACTGGCA
>NZ_KV821643.1:701-14945 GCF_001815685.1 Neisseria sp. HMSC056A03 | reverse complement strand
GCGGGTGTGGTTTCTTCTGTAATCGCTTAATTGAGGGATATTGATAAATGGCAAACCAAAAAATCCGTATCCGCCTGAAAGCTTATGATTACAGTCTGATTGACCGTTCCGCACAAGAAATCGTTGAAACTGCCAAACGTACTGGCGCTGTTGTTAAAGGTCCAATTCCTTTGCCAACTAAAATCGAACGTTTCAACATCTTGCGTTCTCCGCACGTGAACAAAACTTCTCGTGAGCAATTGGAAATCCGTACCCACTTGCGTCTGATGGACATCGTGGATTGGACTGACAAAACTACTGATGCACTGATGAAACTGGATCTTCCAGCAGGTGTAGATGTAGAAATTAAAGTTCAATAAGAACTGAAAAACCGAACAGCTTGGCTGTTCGGTTTTTTATAAAATTCTTAGGCCGTCTGAAAATTTTCAGATATTTGGCAACACTTCATCCGAAAAAATGATGGGTTTAAGAAGTTAAATTGAAATTTTTGTTGATATTTCTTTGATTTGTCAATTATAATGGCGGACTTGGTACATCCGTATCAAGTTTAACTTTGTCTGAAAGGCAGGCCAATCGTAGCCCGCCCCTTTACTTAAAAGGAAAATAATCATGACTTTAGGTCTGGTTGGACGCAAAGTTGGTATGACTCGCGTGTTCGACGAACAGGGTGTTTCTGTTCCGGTAACCGTTTTAGATATGTCTGCCAACCGCGTTACACAAGTGAAATCCAAAGATACTGACGGCTACACTGCTGTACAAGTTACCTTTGGTCAGAAAAAAGCTAATCGTGTCAACAAAACTGAAGCCGGTCACTTTGCTAAAGCAGGTGTTGAAGCTGGTCGCGGTTTGGTTGAATTTGCTTTGACTGAAGAAAAACTGGCTGAATTGAAAGCCGGTGATGAAATTACCGTTTCTATGTTTGAAGTTGGTCAATTGGTAGATGTAACCGGTACCTCTAAAGGTAAAGGTTTCTCTGGTACGATCAAACGTCATAACTTCGGTGCTCAACGTACTTCCCATGGTAACTCCCGTTCTCACCGTGTTCCTGGTTCTATCGGTATGGCACAAGACCCTGGTCGCGTGTTCCCTGGTAAACGTATGGCAGGTCAATACGGCAACACTAAAGCAACTGTTCAAAAATTGGAAGTTGTACGTGTTGATGCTGAACGCCAACTCTTGTTGGTTAAAGGTGCTGTTCCTGGTTCGGTTAACAGCGACGTCGTGGTTCGTCCTAGCGTGAAAGTAGGTGCGTAATGGAATTGAAAGTAATTGACGCTAAAGGACAAGTATCTGGCAGCTTGGCTGTTTCTGATGCTTTGTTTGCTCGTGAATACAATGAAGCTCTGGTTCACCAACTGGTTACTGCTTACTTAGCAAATGCCCGTTCTGGTAATCGTGCTCAAAAAACTCGTGCCGAAGTAAACCACTCTACTAAAAAACCATGGCGCCAAAAAGGTACCGGCCGTGCTCGTTCCGGTATGACTTCTTCTCCGCTGTGGCGTAAAGGTGGTCGTGCATTCCCAAACAAACCTGATGAAAACTTCACTCAAAAAGTGAACCGTAAAATGTACCGTGCCGGTATGGCGACTATTTTGTCCCAATTGGCTCGTGATGAACGTTTGTTTGCAATCGAAGCATTGACTGCTGAAACTCCTAAAACTAAAGTTTTTGCTGAACAAGTGAAAAATTTGGGTTTGGAGCAAGTTCTGTTTGTAACTAAACAGCTCGACGAGAATGTTTACTTAGCTTCACGCAACTTGCCTAACGTATTGGTTTTGGAAGCTCAACAAGTTGATCCTTATAGCTTGCTGCGTTACAAAAAAGTCGTTATCACTAAAGATGCAGTTGCACAATTAGAGGAGCAATGGGTATGAATCAACAACGTTTGACTCAAGTAATCTTGGCACCTATCGTTTCTGAAAAAAGCAACGTATTGGCTGAAAAATGTAACCAAATGACGTTTAAAGTTTTGGCAAATGCAACTAAACCTGAAATTAAAGCGGCTGTTGAGCTGCTGTTCGGCGTTCAAGTTGCAGACGTTACTACTGTTACCATTAAAGGTAAAGTTAAACGTTTTGGTCGCACTTTAGGTCGTCGCAGCGATGTTAAAAAGGCTTATGTAAGCTTGGCTGCCGGTCAAGAGTTGGATTTGGAAGCCGCTGCTGCAGCTGCAGATAAGGAATAAACAAAATGGCAATCGTTAAAATGAAGCCGACCTCTGCAGGCCGTCGCGGCATGGTTCGCGTGGTAACAGAAGGTTTGCACAAAGGTGCACCTTATGCACCTCTGCTGGAAAAGAAAAATTCTACTGCCGGTCGTAACAACAATGGTCATATCACTACCCGTCATAAAGGTGGTGGTCATAAACATCATTACCGCGTCGTAGATTTTAAACGTAACAAAGACGGTATCCCTGCAAAAGTAGAGCGTATCGAATATGACCCTAACCGTACTGCATTTATCGCACTGTTGTGCTATGCAGATGGTGAGCGTCGCTACATTATTGCTCCTCGTGATATTCAAGCCGGTGCAGTATTGGTTTCCGGTGCTGAAGCTGCGATCAAAGTAGGTAACACTCTGCCGATCCGCAATATTCCTGTTGGTACAACTATTCACTGTATCGAAATGAAACCAGGTAAAGGTGCACAAATTGCACGTTCTGCTGGTGCTTCTGCGGTATTGCTTGCAAAAGAAGGTGCTTACGCACAGGTTCGTTTGCGTTCTGGCGAAGTACGCAAAATTAGCGTAAATTGCCGTGCAACTATCGGTGAAGTTGGTAACGAAGAACAAAGCCTGAAAAAAATCGGTAAAGCTGGTGCTAACCGCTGGCGTGGTATTCGTCCGACCGTTCGTGGTGTTGTAATGAACCCTGTTGATCACCCACATGGTGGTGGTGAAGGCCGTACTGGTGAGGCTCGCGAACCGGTTAGCCCATGGGGTACTCCTGCTAAGGGCTACCGCACTCGTAATAACAAACGCACGGATAACATGATTGTTCGTCGTCGTTACTCAAATAAAGGTTAATTAGTATGGCTCGTTCATTAAAAAAAGGCCCATATGTAGACCTGCATTTGCTGAAAAAAGTAGATGCTGCTCGTGCAAGCAACGACAAACGCCCAATTAAAACTTGGTCACGTCGTTCTACCATTTTGCCTGATTTCATCGGTCTGACTATCGCTGTTCACAACGGTCGCACTCACGTGCCTGTGTTCATCAGCGATAACATGGTTGGTCATAAATTAGGTGAGTTCTCATTGACCCGTACCTTTAAAGGCCACTTGGCTGATAAAAAGGCTAAAAAGAAATAAGGTGAATCATGAGAGTAAGTGCACAACATAAAAACGCCCGTATTTCAGCTCAAAAAGCTCGTTTGGTAGCTGATTTGATTCGTGGTAAAGACGTTGCCCAAGCTTTGAATATCTTGGCATTCAACCCTAAAAAAGGTGCTGAGCTGATTAAAAAAGTATTGGAATCAGCAATCGCCAATGCCGAGCACAACAATGGTGCCGACATTGACGAACTGAAAGTGGTAACTATCTTTGTTGACAAAGGCCCAAGCTTGAAACGTTTCCAAGCTCGTGCCAAAGGTCGCGGTAACCGCATCGAGAAACAAACTTGTCATATTAACGTGACAGTGGGCAACTAAGGAAAAGCTATGGGACAAAAGATTAACCCTACAGGCTTTCGCCTGGCGGTAACTAAAGACTGGGCTTCAAAATGGTTTGCTAAAAGCACCGACTTTTCTACTGTTTTGAAACAAGATATTGATGTTCGTAACTACTTGCGTAAAAAACTGACTAATGCTTCAGTTGGTCGCGTAGTGATCGAACGTCCTGCTAAATCTGCACGTATTACCATTCACTCTGCTCGTCCAGGTGTGGTTATTGGTAAAAAAGGCGAGGATATCGAAATCTTGAAACGTGACTTGCAAGCTCTGATGGGTGTGCCTGTTCATGTAAATATTGAAGAGATTCGTCGTCCTGAATTGGATGCTCAAATCATTGCTGATGGTATTGCCCAGCAGCTTGAAAAACGTGTTCAATTCCGTCGCGCTATGAAACGTGCAATGCAAAATGCAATGCGTTCTGGTGCTAAAGGCATCAAGATCATGACTTCAGGCCGTCTGAATGGTGCTGATATTGCTCGTAGCGAATGGTACCGTGAAGGTCGTGTACCTTTGCATACTTTGCGTGCGAACGTAGATTATGCAACTAGCGAAGCACACACTACTTATGGTGTACTGGGTCTGAAAGTTTGGGTTTATACAGAAGGTAATATTAAATCTTCTAAACCTGAGCATGAGAAGAAACAAAGAAAGGCAGGTGGACGTAATGCTGCAGCCAACTAGACTGAAATATCGCAAGCAACAAAAAGGCCGTAACACCGGTATTGCTACTCGCGGTAACAAAGTAAGTTTCGGTGAGTTCGGTTTGAAAGCCGTAGGCCGTGGCCGTTTGACTGCCCGCCAAATCGAAGCTGCTCGTCGTACTATGACTCGTCATATTAAACGTGGCGGTCGTATTTGGATTCGTGTATTCCCTGATAAACCAATTACTGAGAAACCTATCCAAGTTCGTATGGGTGGCGGTAAAGGTAATGTGGAATATTACATTGCTGAAGTTAAACCAGGCAAAGTATTGTACGAAATGGACGGTGTTCCTGAGTCTTTGGCTCGTGAAGCATTTGAATTGGCCGCTGCCAAATTGCCTATTCCTACAACCTTTGTAGTAAGACAGGTGGGTCAATAATGAAAGCAAATGAATTGAAAGACAAATCTATTGAGCAATTAAACTCTGATTTGTTGGACTTGTTGAGAGCTCAGTTTGGCTTACGCATGCAAAATGCAACCGGTCAGTTGGGTAAATCAAGCGAGTTGAAACGTGTACGTCGCGATATTGCTCGTATTAAAACCATTTTAACTGAAAAAGGTGCTAAGTAATGAGCGAAGCTAAAAATGTTCGTACTTTGCAAGGCAAAGTGGTAAGCGACAAAATGGACAAAACTGTTACAGTATTGGTTGAGCGTAAAGTTAAACACCCTCTGTACGGTAAAATTATTCGTTTATCAACTAAAATCCATGCTCATGATGAAAACAATCAATATGGCATTGGTGATGTAGTGGTAATTGAGGAATCTCGTCCTTTGTCAAAAACCAAGTCTTGGGTTGTAAAAGAATTGGTTGAGAAAGCGCGTACTGTTTGATTTAAAACACAGTAATGTAGCTTAATAAGAAACGAAGTCTTGCAGCAAAGTTAATTTGCGTGTAAACTTCGTTTCTTATCTTCCAGCTTCTTATGGAAGTTTCTCCCCCTTCGGGATCCAAGACTGGTTTACTAGAACCGTGAAGGTTTCATTTAATAAGCAGCTTAAAGTAAGGTGCGAGTTATATGAAAGTGGTAAATTAAGTTGGTTAATTTAAAGGTACTAATATGATTCAAATGCAGACCATCTTAGATGTGGCTGATAACTCTGGTGCGCGTCGCGTAATGTGCATCAAAGTATTGGGCGGATCTAAGCGTCGCTACGCTTCTGTTGGCGACATTATTAAAGTTGCAGTTAAGGATGCAGCCCCACGTGGTCGTGTCAAAAAAGGTGATGTATACAATGCGGTAGTTGTTCGTACTGCTAAGGGTGTACGTCGTCCTGATGGTGCGTTAATTAAATTCGATAACAATGCTGCTGTGTTGTTGAATAATAAACTTGAACCTCTGGGTACCCGTATTTTTGGTCCGGTAACCCGTGAATTGCGTACTGAGCGATTTATGAAAATCGTTTCATTGGCGCCTGAAGTATTATAAGGAATAGCGCGATGAATAAGATCATTAAAGGCGATCAGGTTGTAGTGATTACCGGTAAAGATAAAGGTAAGCAAGGTCAAGTAGTTCGAGTGTTGGGTGATAAAGTTGTTGTTGAGGGTGTAAATGTTGTGAAACGCCATCAAAAAACTAATCCAATGCGTGGTATTGAGGGTGGTATTATTACTAAAGAAATGCCTTTGGATATTTCTAATATTGCAATCCTGAATCCGGAAACTAATAAAGCAGACCGTGTTGGTATTAAGCTGATTGAAAATGAAGGCAAAGTTAAACGCGTTCGTTTCTTCAAATCAAATGGCTCTATCATTGGAGCATAAGGAGATAACATGGCTCGTTTGAGAGAGTTTTATAAAGATACAGTTGTTCCTGAATTAGTTAAACAATTTGGTTACAAATCAGTAATGGAAGTTCCACGTATTGAAAAAATCACCTTGAATATGGGTGTGGGTGAAGCTGTTGCTGATAAAAAAGTTATGGAGCATGCTGTTTCTGATTTAGAGAAAATTGCTGGTCAAAAACCAGTTGTTACTGTTGCTCGTAAATCTATCGCAGGTTTTAAAATCCGTGATAACTATCCAGTTGGTTGCAAAGTAACATTGCGTCGTGATCAAATGTTTGAATTCTTGGATCGTTTGATTACTATTGCGTTGCCTCGCGTACGTGACTTCCGTGGTGTAAGCGGTAAATCATTTGATGGTCGTGGCAATTACAATATGGGCGTTCGTGAGCAAATTATTTTCCCGGAAATTGAATACGATAAAATCGATGCTTTGCGTGGTTTGAATATTACTATTACAACTACTGCAAAAACTGATGAAGAAGCGAAAGCTTTGTTGTCACTGTTCAAGTTTCCGTTTAAAGGATAATCATGGCTAAGAAAGCACTTATTAATCGTGAGCTGAAACGTCAAGCATTGGCGAAAAAGTTTGCAGCTAAACGTGAGGCAATTTTCGCTGTTATTAATGATGCTAATACGACTGAAGAAGAACGTTTTGAAGCACGTTTGAAATTTCAATCCATTCCTCGTAATGCAGCACCTGTACGTCAACGTCGTCGTTGTGCTTTAACAGGTCGTCCTCGTGGCACTTTCCGTAAATTTGGTTTGGGCCGTATTAAAATCCGTGAAATCGCTATGCGTGGCGAGATCCCTGGTGTTGTTAAAGCTAGCTGGTAATAGGAGTATAAATAATGAGTATGCATGATCCTATTTCCGATATGTTGACTCGTATTCGCAATGCGCAACGTGCTAATAAAGCAGCAGTTGCCATGCCTTCCTCAAAACTGAAATGTGCAATTGCAAAAGTTCTGAAAGAAGAAGGTTATATCGAGGATTTTGCGGTTTCTGCTGATGCAAAACCGGTATTGGAAATTCAATTAAAATACTATGCAGGTCGTCCTGTGATTGAGCAAATTAAACGTGTTTCACGTCCAGGTTTGCGTATTTACAAAGCATCAAGTGAGATCCCTAGCGTAATGAATGGCTTGGGTGTCGCTATTGTTAGTACTTCTAAAGGTGTAATGACTGATCGCAAAGCCCGTTCTGAGGGTGTTGGTGGTGAGTTGTTGTGCATCGTAGCCTAGTGGAGAAAAGTAAATGTCACGCGTCGCAAAAAACCCAGTGACTGTTCCTGCTGGTGTAGAAGTAAAATTCGGAACAGATACATTGGTTATCAAAGGTAAAAACGGTGAATTGTCTTTTCCTTTGCATTCCGATGTTGCTATTGAACTGAACGATGGTAAATTGACTTTTGCTGCAAAAAATGACAGTAAACAGGCTAATGCTATGTCTGGTACTGCTCGTGCATTGGTTAATAACATGGTTAAGGGTGTTTCTGAAGGTTTTGAGAAAAAACTTCAATTGATTGGTGTGGGTTATCGTGCCCAAGCTCAAGGCAAAGTTTTGAACTTGTCTTTGGGTTTCTCTCATCCAATCGTATATGAAATGCCTGAAGGTGTTTCTGTTCAAACTCCTAGCCAAACAGAAATCGTTTTGACTGGTGCAGATAAACAAGTGGTTGGCCAAGTCGCTGCTGAAATTCGCGCATTCCGTTCTCCTGAGCCTTATAAAGGTAAAGGTGTTCGTTATGTGGGTGAAGTAGTAGTGATGAAAGAAGCCAAGAAAAAATAATTGAGGTTCACTAATGGATAAACATACAACCCGACTCCGTCGTGCACGCAAAACCCGTGCGCGTATTGCGGACTTGAAAATGGTAAGATTATGTGTGTTCCGCAGCAATAATCATATTTATGCTCAAGTAATTAGTGCTGAAGGTGATAAAGTATTGGCTCAAGCCTCTACATTGGAAGCTGAAGTACGTAGTAGCCTGAAATCAGGTAGTAACGTTGAAGCAGCAGCTGTAGTTGGTAAGCGTATTGCTGAAAAAGCTAAAGCAGCGGGTGTTGAAAAAGTTGCTTTTGACCGTTCAGGTTTCCAATATCACGGTCGTGTGAAAGCTTTGGCTGAAGCCGCACGTGAAAATGGTTTAAGCTTCTAATATTTGGAGACTTTCAGATGGCAAAACATGAAATTGAAGAACGCGGTGACGGACTGATTGAAAAGATGGTCGCAGTTAATCGTGTGACTAAAGTAGTTAAAGGTGGCCGTATCATGGCTTTCTCTGCACTGACTGTTGTTGGTGATGGTGATGGTCGCATCGGTATGGGCAAAGGTAAATCAAAAGAAGTACCAGTTGCTGTTCAAAAAGCAATGGATCAAGCTCGACGCTCTATGATTAAAGTACCTTTGAAAAATGGTACTATTCATCATGAGGTTATTGGTCGTCATGGTGCTACTAAGGTATTTATGCAACCTGCTAAAGAAGGTAGTGGTGTAAAAGCTGGTGGTCCAATGCGTTTAGTATTTGATGCTATGGGGATCCATAACATCTCAGCTAAAGTACATGGTTCTACTAATCCTTACAATATTGTACGCGCTACATTAGACGGTTTGTCTAAACTGTATACCCCTGCTGATATTGCTGCTAAACGTGGCTTGACAGTAGAAGATATTTTGGGAGCTAACCATGACTGAGCAAAAAAAGATTAAAGTTACATTGGTTAAGAGCCTGATCGGTACAATTGAATCTCATCGTGCATGTGCTCGTGGTTTAGGTTTGCGCCGCCGTGAACATACTGTAGAGGTTTTGGATACCCCTGAAAACCGTGGCATGATCAATAAAATCAGCTACTTGTTGAAAGTGGAGTCTTAATATGTTTTTGAATACTATTCAACCTGCTGAGGGTGCTACTCACACTAGCCGTCGTGTAGGCCGTGGTATTGGTAGCGGCTTGGGTAAGACAGGTGGTCGTGGTCATAAAGGTCAAAAAAGCCGTTCTGGTGGCTTCCACAAGGTAGGTTTTGAAGGCGGTCAAATGCCTTTGCAACGCCGTCTGCCGAAACGTGGTTTCAAATCTTTGACTGCTGCCGCTAATGCTGAAGTTCGTTTGAGTGAATTAAATCTGATTGCTGTGAACGAGATTGATGTCTTAGTTCTTAAACAAGCTGGTCTGATTCCTGCAACTGCTTCTAATGTAAAAGTTATTGCTTCTGGTGAAATCTCAAAAGCAGTTACCTTAAAAGGTGTAAAAGCTACTAAAGGTGCTAAAGCTGCTATTGAAGCTGCCGGTGGTAAAGTAGAAGAATAAGGCTTGCACTACAGTGGCTAATCAACAATCTTTATCAGGATTATCCAAATTTGGTGATCTGAAAAAACGTCTGGTGTTCCTTTTAGGTGCTTTAGTCGTTTTCCGTATTGGTGCTCATATACCGGTACCGGGCGTAGATGCTGTTGCATTAGCTAAGTTATACGAAGGCGCTGCAAACGGCATATTCGGAATGTTAAATATGTTCTCGGGTGGTTCGTTGGAGCGCTTTAGTATATTTGCAATTGGTATCATGCCTTATATTTCGGCATCGATTATTGTTCAGCTCGCTTCTGAAATTGTTCCTTCTTTAAAAGCTTTAAAGAAGGAAGGTGAGGCTGGTAGGAAAATAATTACGAAATATACTAGGTATGGGACGGTATTATTGGCTGTATTGCAAAGCTTTGGTGTTGCAACATTTGTTTATCAACAAGGTGTTGTTGTAACGAGTTCGCTTGAGTTTCATATTTCTACAGTAGTCTGTTTGGTTACAGGTACTATGTTTCTGATGTGGTTAGGGGAGCAAATTACCGAGCGTGGTATTGGTAATGGTATTTCTTTAATCATTACAGCAGGCATTGTATCGGGTATCCCATCCGGTATTGTTCGGTTGTTAACTTTGACTGAACAAGGTTCCATGAGTATGTTGATGGCAGTATCAATTGTGATTGGTATTTTGCTGTTGATCTATGCTGTAGTGTATTTTGAGAGTGCTCAGCGTAAAGTTCCTGTGCATTATGCTAAAAGACAGTTTGGTTCTGGGATGATGCCGGGACAAAGCATTCATATGCCGTTCAAGCTAAATATGGCGGGTGTTATTCCTCCTATTTTTGCTTCCAGTATCATTTTATTTCCATCTACACTTTTAGGTTGGTTTGGTTTAAATAGTACGAATTCTGTTCTTCATAAGGTTGCTGCAATGCTGCAACACGGACAGCCTTTGTATATTGTATTATTTGCTACAACTATCATCTTCTTCTGCTATTTCTATACTGCTTTAGTGTTTAGCCCTAAAGAGATGGCTGAAAATTTGAAGAAGAGTGGTGCATTTGTGCCGGGTATTCGCCCAGGTGAGCAAACCTCTAGATATTTGGAAAAAGTTGTACTGAGACTGACATTATTTGGTGCTTTGTATATCACTATAATCTGTCTGATACCTGAATTTTTAACGACAGCATTGAAGGTTCCTTTCTATTTAGGTGGAACATCTTTGCTTATTTTGGTTGTCGTTACAATGGATTTTAGGACACAAATCAATTCATATCGAATGAGTAGTCAGTATGAAGACTTGATGAGTCGTCCAGATATGAAATCTTTGTCACGTAAGTAGGCTTATGGCTAAAGAAGATACCATACAGATGCAGGGCGAAATCCTTGAGACTTTGCCCAATGCAACATTTAAAGTAAAACTGGAAAATGATCATGTAGTACTTGGTCATATATCTGGCAAAATGCGGATGCACTATATCCGTATTTCTCCAGGTGATAAGGTAACAGTTGAATTAACTCCTTATGATTTAACCCGTGCTCGGATTGTTTTCCGAGCAAGATAAACGATAAAAGGAAATAAAATGCGTGTACAACCTTCTGTAAAGAAAATTTGTCGCAATTGCAAGATTATTCGTCGTAATCGTGTAGTTCGCGTAATTTGTACTGACCCACGTCACAAACAACGTCAAGGTTAAGAAGCTAGTTTTCTTAACTATTGATTTTGTGGTATAGTGACATACTTTGCCCTAAAAAGGAAAAAATATGGCTCGTATTGCAGGGGTAAATATCCCTAATAATGCCCATATCGTAATTGGCCTTCAGGCTATTTATGGTATTGGTGCGACTCGTGCTAAATTGATTTGTGAGGCAGCAAATATTGCTCCTACTACTAAAGCAAAAGATTTGGACGAGGCTCAATTAGACGCTTTGCGTGAGCAAGTTGCTAAATATGAAGTTGAAGGCGATTTGCGTCGTGAAGTAACGATGAGCATTAAACGACTGATGGATATGGGTTGCTATCGCGGCTTCCGTCATCGTCGTGGCTTGCCTTGTCGTGGTCAACGCACTCGCACAAATGCTCGTACCCGTAAAGGTCCGCGCAAAGCGATTGCCGGTAAGAAATAAATTTTAAGGAATTTGATTAATGGCTAAAGCAAACACAGCTTCGCGTGTACGTAAAAAAGTACGTAAAACCGTAAGCGAAGGTATTGTGCACGTTCATGCATCTTTCAATAATACCATCATTACAATCACTGACCGTCAAGGCAATGCATTGTCTTGGGCTACCTCTGGCGGCGCTGGTTTTAAAGGTTCTCGTAAAAGTACACCATTTGCAGCACAAGTTGCAGCAGAAGCAGCTGGTAAAGTTGCCCAAGAGTATGGCGTTAAAAATTTAGAAGTTCGCATTAAAGGCCCTGGCCCTGGTCGCGAATCTTCTGTACGTGCTTTAAACGCTCTTGGTTTCAAAATTACCAGCATTACTGACGTTACCCCGTTGCCTCATAACGGTTGCCGTCCGCCTAAAAAACGTCGTATTTAATATTGGAGTGATTTAAAACATGGCACGTTATATTGGCCCTAAATGTAAATTAGCACGTCGCGAAGGTACGGATCTGTTTTTGAAGAGTGCACGTCGCTCTTTGGATTCCAAATGTAAAATGGATTCTGCACCTGGTCAGCACGGTGCGAAAAAACCACGTTTGTCAGACTACGGTTTGCAATTGCGTGAAAAACAAAAAATCCGTCGTATTTATGGCGTATTAGAGCGTCAATTCCGTCGTTACTTCGCGGAAGCAGATCGTCGTAAAGGCTCTACCGGTGAATTGCTGCTGCAATTGCTGGAGTCTCGTTTGGATAATGTCGTTTACCGTATGGGTTTTGGCTCTACTCGCGCTGAAGCACGTCAATTGGTTTCTCACAAAGCTATCGTCGTAAACGGTCAAGTTGTTAATATCCCTTCTTTCCAAGTTAAAGCAGGTGATGTTGTAGCTGTTCGTGAAAAAGCTAAGAAACAAGTACGTATCCAAGAAGCATTGAGCCTGGCTACTCAAATTGGCTTGCCAAGCTGGGTATCTGTTGATGCCGATAAATTGGAAGGCGTATTCAAAAATATGCCGGATCGCTCAGAATTGTCTGGCGATATTAATGAACAGCTGGTGGTAGAGTTCTACTCTAAATAATGCTAGCTCAATGAGGGACAGTTAAATGCAAAATAGCACAACCGAATTTTTGAAACCTCGTCAAATCGATGTAGATACCTTGTCTTCCACTCGGGCCAAGGTGTCTATGCAGCCATTTGAACGTGGTTTTGGTCATACTTTAGGTAATGCTTTGCGTCGTATCTTACTGTCATCCATGAATGGCTTTGCCCCAACTGAAGTAGTTATTTCCGGCGTATTGCACGAATACTCTACTATTGATGGTGTTCAAGAGGATGTTGTTGACGTTCTCTTGAACATTAAAGGTATCGTATTCAAGCTTCACGGTCGTAATCAAGTTCAGTTGACTTTGAAAAAAACAGGTGCCGGTGCTGTTGTAGCTGGTGATATTGATTTGCCACACGATGTGGAAATCATCAATCCTGAACATGTTATTTGCCACTTGGCTGACAATGGCCAAATCGACATGGAAATTAAAGTAGAGCAAGGTCGTGGTTATCAATCTGTTTCAGGCCGTCGCGTATTGCGTGATGAGAATAAACAGATTGGTGCGATTCAGTTGGATGCGAGCTTTTCGCCCATCAGTCGTGTTAGCTTTGAAGTTGAACCTGCACGCGTAGAGCAACGCACGGATTTGGATAAATTGGTTTTGGATATTGAAACCAATGGTTCTATTGATCCGGAAGAAGCTGTACGTAGTGCCGCACGTATCTTAATTGACCAAATGTCTATTTTTGCAGATCTGCAAGGTACTCCGGTTGAAGAGGTTGAAGAAAAAGCGCCTCCTATCGATCCTATCTTGCTGCGTCCTGTAGATGATTTGGAATTAACCGTACGTTCAGCTAATTGTCTGAAAGCTGAAGATATTTACTATATTGGCGATTTGATTCAACGTACTGAAACCGAGCTTCTCAAGACCCCTAATTTGGGTCGTAAATCTTTGAATGAGATCAAAGAAGTGTTGGCCTCTAAAGGTCTGACATTAGGTTCCAAATTAGAAGCTTGGCCGCCTGTAGGCTTAGAAAAGCCGTAAGTTTGAAGATTAAAGGATAATGACATGCGTCATCGTAATGGCAACCGCAAATTAAACCGTACTAGCAGCCACCGTGCTGCGATGCTGCGCAATATGGCGAATTCCTTGTTGACTCACGAAACCATCGTGACAACTTTGCCTAAAGCAAAAGAATTGCGCCGCGTAGTTGAGCCCTTGATTACCTTGGGTAAAAAACCTTCTTTGGCAAACCGTCGTTTGGCTTTTGACCGCACTCGCGATCGTGATGTTGTAGTTAAATTGTTTAACGAATTGGGTCCACGCTTTGCTGCTCGTAACGGCGGCTATGTTCGTGTACTGAAATACGGTTTCCGTAAAGGCGACAATGCTCCTTTGGCATTGGTTGAATTGGTTGATAAAGCAGCTGATTCTGCTGAATAAGCAAATTAATATGAAAGCACTACCTGTTTAGGTGGTGCTTTTTTATTTGGATGGCCCCTTTCTCATTTCGCAGTGCTACAATTCGGCGATGCAGTACATATTAGGCCGGGCAGTTGTAGCTCCCTTTCTCATTTCGCAGTGCTACAATATAGTAACTATTAGTTACACGCTTTTTAATGTTGTAGCTCCCTTTCTCATTTCGCAG
>NZ_KV821643.1:385-601 GCF_001815685.1 Neisseria sp. HMSC056A03 | reverse complement strand
CCTTTCTCATTTCGCAGTGCTACAATCCTTGCCATTAACAAAAGCAATTACTATGTGTTGTAGCTCCCTTTCTCATTTCGCAGTGCTACAATTACATGTCCAAAAATTGGCTTTTCATCGGTGTTGTAGCTCCCTTTCTCATTTCGCAGTGCTACAATGCGTGTCCGTATATCAGGCGGTCGCCGCCTGTTGTAGCTCCCTTTCTCATTTCGCAGT
>NZ_KV821643.1:0-285 GCF_001815685.1 Neisseria sp. HMSC056A03 | reverse complement strand
TCCCTTTCTCATTTCGCAGTGCTACAATTGTTGCCGGTAAACAGTGGCTGACCGCTGAGTTGTAGCTCCCTTTCTCATTTCGCAGTGCTACAATTGATTTGGTCGATGAGTTCAGATTGTGTTTGTTGTAGCTCCCTTTCTCATTTCGCAGTGCTACAATCATGTATGCAAATATGCACAAGACAAGTATGTTGTAGCTCCCTTTCTCATTTCGCAGTGCTACAATAAGAATTTTTAGATCCAACACCCAACGTGTGTTGTAGCTCCCTTTCTCATTTCGCAGTG
>NZ_KV821642.1:0-38390 GCF_001815685.1 Neisseria sp. HMSC056A03 | reverse complement strand
GGGGATGTCCAACTTTTGGGGTGCAGTTCAGGTTTCAGACGGCCTTTTGTTAAAAAATAAAAGAAACACAAATCAAAAGGGTAGATTCAAATCTGCCCTTTGCTGTTTTCCATCTAATCTTTATAGGATTACGCCGAACGAGCCAGCTCTTCCGCCGCTTTTTGCACTATATCCGGCGTCAACTTGTTCAAACAATCCGTATGCCCTAACGGACATTCGCGTTTGAAACAAGGTGAACAATCCAAATTCAAGCTGACGATTTTTGCCTTTTGGCTTAGAGGCGGCGTATGGTCAGGGCTGGATGAGCCGTAAACTGCAACCAATTTCCGATCAAGCGCGGCCGCAAGGTGCATCAGACCGCTGTCGTTGCACACGACCGTATCGGCGCAAGACAACAGATCAATCGCCTCCGGAAGATTGGTTTTACCGCAAAGATTGGTACACAGGCCGTCTGAAAGTCGGTTGATTTCATCTGCAATATCAAAATCTTTTTGCGAACCAAACAGCCAAACCTGCCAACCCTCGGCCAAATATCGGCGGCCAAGTTCGGCAAAATAACGCGCAGGCCAACGCTTGGCCGGGCCATATTCAGCGCCGGGACAAAATGCCAAAATCGGTTTATCCGTCGCCAAACCATGTTTTGACAAAGCGGCTTGACGGCTTTCGGGATCAATTGTGAAACAGGGATTATCGGAATGCCCGTTAAAATCCGCTTGGGTCGGATGCGCCAGCGCAGTATAGCGGTCAACCATCAACGGCAATGCGGCCTTATCCAACTTGCGGATATCGTTCAGCAAAAAATAGCGCGATTCGCCGACGTAGCCAGTACGCTGTTTAATCCCCGTAGCCAAAGCAATGATGGCGGATTTGAGCGAACCGGGCAAAACAATCACTTGATCATAGTCTTCTTTTCCCAATTCACGCCCGATACGCCAGCGTTTTTTCAATTCCAACGCACCATGTCCAAACGGATTTTCTATTACACGGTTAATTTCAGGCATACGCTCAAATACGGCCATCGACCATTTAGGTGCAAACGCATCAATGATGCAGCCGGGATGCAGCTCATGCAAACGGCGATAAAGCGGTTGGGTCATGACGCAGTCACCAATCCAGCTTGGGGTAATAATCAGGATTTTTTTGGACATAATGGAATGTGTTTTTAATTTTGGCTTATTGTAATACGATTTTTAAAAGGCCGTCTGAAACTCGGTTTAATCTCTCAGATCAAAACGTACTACTTGATACACGTCATTTCAACAGATGAACCCTGGTTTGAGCGCATGAAGCGTTTGTCTTCCCAACTATTCTGCAAACTCTGCAAATACCACGCCCAAAATACCAAGCATAACGGCGGCAAGCAATATTTGCTTCATTTTTAAAACCTTATAAAAACAGAAAGGCCGTCTGAAATATTTTCAGACGACCTTTTTATACTGGTTTAACGATGGTAGTTAGGTGCTTCTTTAGTGATTTGTACGTCGTGAACGTGAGATTCGCTCATACCGGCAGAAGTGATTTCCACAAATTCTGCTTTCTCGTGCATTTCAGCAATATTGGCGCAACCTAAGTAACCCATGCTGGAGCGCAGACCGCCGGTCAGCTGATGGATGATGTTTACAATCGGGCCTTTGTAAGGAACGCGGCCTTCGATGCCTTCAGGAACATATTTGTCTGTGCTGTCGGTTTTGTCTTGGAAGTAGCGGTCGGCTGAACCTTGGCTCATCGCACCCAACGAACCCATGCCGCGGTAAGACTTGTAAGAGCGGCCTTGGTAGAGTTCGATTTCGCCCGGTGCTTCTTCCGTACCGGCAAACATACCGCCGAGCATGACGCTGTATGCACCTGCTGCCAGAGCTTTGGCAATATCGCCGGAGAAGCGGATACCGCCGTCGGCAATCAGGGGAACGCCGGTACCTTTCAGGGCTTCGGAAACATTGTGAATCGCAGTCAGCTGAGGCACGCCCACGCCGGCTACGATACGGGTCGTACAAATCGAGCCCGGGCCGATACCGACTTTAACGGCATCCGCACCTGCAGCGACCAAATCCAAAGCGGCTTTGGCAGTCGCGATGTTGCCACCGATGACTTGGATGTGCGGATAAGTTTCTTTGACCCAGCGCACGCGATCGATAACGCCTTGGCTATGGCCGTGGGCAGTATCGACCACAATCACGTCCACACCGGCTTCCACCAATGCTTTGACGCGCTCTTCGGTATCGCCGCCGGTACCTACCGCGGCACCGACGCGCAGGCGGCCTTCGGCATCTTTGTTGGCATTAGGAAATTCGGTTGTTTTCAGAATATCTTTAACTGTAATCAGACCTTTGAGTTCATCTTGGTCGTTCAATACCAAAACGCGCTCAACTTTGTGCGCATGCATGATTTCGCGGGCTTCATCGATGCTGGTACCTTCAGGAACGGTAACCAAACGGTCGCGGGGGGTCATGATGGCAGAAACCGGCAGATCAACACGGTTTTCAAAACGCAGGTCGCGGTTGGTCACGATACCGACCACTTTGCCGTTTTCAACAACAGGCAGACCGGACATTTTGCGTTTGCGTTGTGCGCGCATTTCCAAGACTTCGCGGATCAATGCGGTCGGCGCAACGGTAACGGGATCTTTCACCACGCCGCTCTCATGGCGCTTCACTTTGGAAACGGCACGCGCTTGCAACTCCGGCGTCATGTTTTTATGGATAATGCCGATGCCGCCTTCTTGAGCCATAGAAATGGCCAGACGCGCTTCGGTAACGGTATCCATTGCAGCAGAAAGTAGAGGGAGGTTGAGCGTGATATCGCGGGTGAGTTTGGTTTGAAGTTTGACATCTCGAGGCAGCACGTTTGAGTGTGCTGGAACCAACAAAACGTCGTCGAAAGTATAGGCTTTTTCTACAATACGCATGATGCTCGGTCTTTCAGTTTGTGCAAGATGCACGGCATTATATCACACCGGCTTGATGCTAACATTGGCAATACATGTTTTAACGTTATTTTTTTACATCATTTGATCTGAGGTACAAAAATATGCCAACGCATTGCAGTTTCAAGTAAAATAGGTTGGATGAGAACATCATTTACATAAGGGAAACCCATGAAATCTTCCGTACTCAAAACCTGTCTGACAGCAGCCCTTCTCTCTTCCGCCGCCCTGACCGGCGCGGCCGAGGTTTACACTTGGAAAGGCGCATCGGGCAACAGCTATTCCGATACGCCAAACCGCCTGCAACCGAAGCGTTCCGGCGTGGTCAACATCCGCACGCACAACGTCAAACCTGCCGTTACACCTGCTGTTGCGGCATCTGAGCCGGTTGCCGAGCAGCCTAATGAGCAAGTTGCGGAACAAAATAAACAAATTGAAGAGCGCAATAAAAAAATCGAAGAACAAAACCGCCAAAACAAGCTGGAAAACTGCAAAATCGCCAAAATCAACCGCCAAGTCGCCGAAAGCGCTCGCTTGGCCAATCGCGACAGTTTGATTAAGCAATATCAAAACGACGTCAATAAATACTGCAATTAAGCTCTCGAATCACAATATCAAAAAGGCCGTCTGAAATTTAATTTCAGACGGCCTTTATTTTTCAGTCCATCAATAATACACCTGAACCAACAACAAGCCGATGGCCAAGCTGAATGCCATGCTCAACAAGCCCGGAATCATGAAGCTATGGTTGAAGATGAATTTGCCGATTTTGGTCGAGCCGGTTGTATCGAAGTCAATAGCGGCAATAATCGGACCATAGTTTGGTATAAAGAAATAGCCGTTTACCGCAACGAATGTGCCGATAATGATGGGCGCAGGAATACCCAGTTTGATGGCGATCGGAAACAGCGTTGCCACTGTCGCGCCTTGGCTGTTGACCAATACCGACAAGACAAACAGGGCAAAGGCAAAGGTCCACGGTGCAGATTCAACCAAATGGCTGACGGTCGATTCCACTTCTGTTAAGTGGCCGCTCATCAAGGTATCGCCCAACCAAGCCACGCCAAACACCGCAATCACGGCACGCATACCGGCATGGAATACCGAACCTCGGGTAATCGCATCGCCATTGGGTTTACACGCCAAAATAATCAGCGCAGAAGCAGACAACATCACGATTTCAATCGTATGCGCCATGCCCATAGGCTTGACCGCGCCATCGTGTTCAAAAGCCGGACGCAGCTCAGGCAGTGCCCCCATTACCACCACCAGCAATGCCGCAGTCAAGAAAATGCCGACCGACAATTTGGCTTTCGGCGAAATGGCGACATCGGTTTGTTGCTCCTCCACATCGATGTATTCTTTCACATAGTTCGGGTCTTTCAGCAAAGCCTGATAATGCGGATCGTCTTTCAATTCTTTGCCCAGTTTGTTTACGAACACGCAAGCCAAACCGATACCCAAAATCGTGGACGGAACGGTAACTTTCAACACGTCCGCCATCGTGATGTGCTGCGGCTCAAGCATGGTGACGCAGGCAACAACCGCGGCGGCAATTGGGCTGGCAACAATCGCAAATTGGGAAGCGATAACCGCCATCGTCAGCGGACGGGAAGGACGGATGCCATTGCGACGGCTGACTTCGGCAATTACAGGCAAGACCGAGTAAGCCACATGGCCCGTACCTGCCAACACGGTGAAGGTGTAAGTTACCGCCGGCGCGATAAAGGTGATGTATTTCGGATTGCGGTGCAACACGCGCGTGGCAATCTTAATCATATAGTCCAAACCACCACTGGCCTGCATGGCCGCTGCGGCAGACACTACCGCCATAATCATCAGCATCACATCAATCGGCGGGCTGGTCGGTTGAAGATGGAAACCAAAAGACAATACGGCCAAGCCGATACCGCCGAGCACGCCCAAACCAATCCCACCAACCTGCGCACCAATCAGGATACACAGCAGCACAATGGCAAACTGGATAAAAAACATAGTTGACATCACAACTCCCAAAATCCGGCCTTGACCGAAATAAAATTACAAATAGTTGGATTATAGAGTAAACCCTCTTCCCTAACCATACTTTACCGAACTATACATACTGATTTACATCAAATAAATAATATTCTCATTTAACCTCTAAGCTTTTAAAAATACAAAAAAGGCCGTCTGAAAATTTTCAGACGGCCTCTATGACTTAAAAAGATGATAAGGCTATTTCCCGGCTACTTCTTCATCTTTTATAAAATCCGATACGCCATGAACACAGCGGATTTTACGTTCCGACAAAGTTGCCTCCAACAAAGCATCATTTTGCGGCAAGGAATCGCGTTCTGCCTCATTGTGCCAAAGGTGATACGCAATACCGGCAAATTTCAAATTATGGCGTTTCATCCCGTTATGATAGCAACGGGCGACAAACTCGCTGTCTTCCCTGCCCCAACCGACAAAGCTATTGTCAAACCCGTTGACGGCAAGCGCATCGCTGCGGAAAAAGCCCATATTGCAAGTTTTGATGCCTTTGTGTTTGCGGTTGCCTTTTCGGCCTGCCAATTTGGCCAAACAACGGCAACGTAGGGCGGAAAGCCGTTTTTCTATTCCCGAGCTGAACATAGACAAGGCAGGCAAATCGCCTTCGTCTAAAATATCCTGCGTTTTATCCTCAGTCAAAATCACGCGGGAGCCCTGTATCAGACGGCCTTTGCGGGCAATCTTCAAATGATCGGCGATAAAAGACGGATCCAAAACCATATCGCCGTCAATCAACACAATATAATCGCTTTTCGCCTGCGCCAACGCACGGTTGCGCGATTCGGCGGCACGAAAGCCCCTATCCGGCTGCCATGAATGCTTAACAGGAATGCTTGTCCTACGGCGGATAAAATCAACCACTTCGGCGGTTTCCTGCCTTGAGCCGTCATCCGCAACAATAATCTCATCCGGCAGACGGGTTTGCGATAAAGCCGATTTCAACACCAGCTCCAAAGCATCGGGGCGATTATAGGTGGTGATGATGAGGGAGACGGTTATCGTGCGGTTGCGCTCGTAGAGTTTGACATATTTGTAATACGAACCTTGCGCGTTGGACACTGAAATCGTCAGCCCGTCCGCCCCATAAGCAAAACCGCGTTTAAGCAGATAATTCTTCACAAACGATACGCTGCCATGCAGCAAAGCCTTAAATGGCGAACTGTCTTTCTTGAAGCGGTTTTCTTCCGCATACAGCGAGCTGTACTGCTGCATTTTCTGAATCAGCCCTTCGGCATTTTCAAAAGAATAATGTTTCAGACGGCCATCAAGTTGTCTAACCTTGGCTTCCTGCGGCAACACCAAAGACTCATGCACCTGACGGTCGGAAAAACGGGTAAATTTGCGATGATAAAGGCGCGGAATAATATCCGGATACCAGCCGCAGCCTTTAATCAGTCTGCCGTGATAATGGTTCAGACGGGAAAGCGAAAAGATATGTTCCTTCTCATTTTCCAAAACGGCCGCACGAATGGATTCGATTAAAGCCTCATCCGCCACTTCATCGCTGTCTATGCTGAAAATCCAATCGTTTTGCGCCAGTCTGGCCGCCAGATTTTTCATCGGGCCAAATCCGATAAAGTCATGCTTGTAATAGCTGACATTGGAAAATCCTTTGGCAATTTCAAAAGTACGGTCGGTCGAGCCGTTGTCCAACAGCAGGACTTCGTCAAAGTCTTTCAACGCACTCAAAACTTCTGAAAGATAACGTTCTGAATTTTTTACCAACATGGCGGCGGTTGCCGGAATTGTGTGCATCATAAAAAGGCCGTCTGAAAAAGGAAGCTGTATTTTAACCGATATACCGCTACAATATGTCCTCCTTTTTTCAGACGACCTGACTCATGCAGCTTATTCTTGCCCCCATGCAGGGGCTGATGGACGATGTGATGCGCGACCTATTAACGCGTATTGGTGGATTTGACGAATGCGTCAGCGAATTTGTCCGCATTACGCACACGGTCCACTCACGCGCCACTTGGCTTAAATATGTTCCCGAAACCGCCCATGCCAACCGCACGCCGGCCGGTACGCCCTGTACTGTCCAGCTTTTAGGCAGCGATGCGGAAAACATGGCCGTCAACGCTTTGGAAGCCGTGCGTTTCGGTGCGGACAAAATCGACCTCAACTTCGGCTGCCCCGCGCCAACGGTCAATAAACACAAAGGCGGTGCGATCTTGCTCAAAGAACCGGACTTGATTTACCACATCGTCCACACCCTGCGCCAACGCCTGCCACAACACATTCCGTTGACTGCTAAGATGCGGCTCGGTTATGAAGACAAAAGTCTGGCATTGGAATGCGCTTCCGCGATTGAAAACGGCGGCGCATGCGCGTTAACCGTCCATGCACGCACCAAAGTCGAAGGCTACGAACCGCCGGCACATTGGGAATGGGTGCGCAAAATCCGCGATGCAGTCAGTATTCCCGTTACCGCCAACGGCGATGTGTTCAGCCTTCAAGACTATCTCGACATTAAAACCGTCAGCGGCTGCGACAGCGTGATGCTCGGGCGCGGCGCCGTTATCCGTCCCGACTTGGCGCGGCAAATCAAGCAATATGAAAACGGCGAAACAGTGAAAGACACCGACTTTGCCGAAGTCTCCTCATGGATAGTCCAATTCTTCGACTTGTGCCTTGCTAAAGAAGCCAACAACAAATATCCGGTTGCCCGTTTGAAACAATGGCTGGGCATGATGAAAAAAGAGTTTGAACAGGCGCAGGTATTGTTTGACCGCATCCGCGCTATCAAAGAAGCGGATAAAGTGAAACAGATTCTGCTGTCGTTTGAACAAGAGATGCATTCATGATTTTAAAAGGCCGTCTGAATTTCAGACGGCCTTTGATTTCATCACCTACATACATAATCAGCCAACAGCCTACCCTTTTCCGCACTGGCTGCATTAGCCATGTTTACCTGTTTGGTCTCAGGGCCATTTTTAGATTTCAGGGATTCGCTCATTTTTCTGGCAAATTCTTTATTGGCACCGGTCACCCTTGACTCGGTAGAATCCAATATGAAGCCGTCTTGCTCATATTTGCCTTGCGCAGTAATAATCAAGATATTTTCAGGCGAAGGATAATCCGGAAAATCAATATAGTTGGTAACCAGCTTGTAGGAAACACCTTTGCCGTGTTTCATATCCTGACAGATGCCGTTAGGCGCGGTAAAGACTGCATGGCCGATCCGGCCACGTCCGAAATCATAAAAATCGATTCTCTTAGCAGCAGCCAACAGTTTTCTATCGTTGCCGTCATTAATATTTAATGACTTGCCGTTTACTAAAAACAGGGTTGGCAACAAGGTGCCTTCCAAATTATATGCTTCGCCCAACAGCTTGCCCTGACGATACACAGTCAAGACAGGCTTTTTTAGACCATTTTTCGGATTACCGGTTTTCTTAAAAGAAATCTTCTGAAGTACATTGCCAAATTCATAATAAGGCCGCGACTGCACGCCTGTTTTCGTATCCTGCAGCAGGGCGCTCCAGCCTCCGTCCGTCGTTTGGGCGCATGCAGTCACAGCAGCAAACAGAATACCCGATAGTAAAACTTTAGAATGTTTCATTCATAAATTCCTTCTCAAGTAAACAAAATAACGGATGTGTGCCTTTACTGCCTAATTTTATTTCTTTATTAAAATTTTAGAACTATTGTACTAATTTAGCAAGGGATTAAAGAACAGGCCGTCTGAACATTCAGACGGCCTTGATTAACCTCAAATTTTAAGAAGCCAAAACTCGGGGGAAGAAAATCTCATTTTCCAAGTGAATATGGTCTTTCAAATCGTCCACCATCTCTTTGGCCAATGCGTACAAACGGGTCCAGCTGCCGCAAGCGCCTTCGGGAAGCTCAAAATTATTGGTCAATTCTTCCAGACGAGCGATGGCTTGGTCGTGTTCTTCATGCTCGTGCATCATCACGCTGATTGGCATTGCCGCGCCACGACCTACGCCCTGATTAATCATCGGGAATAACATGCGTTCCTCTTTCATCATGTGCATCAACAGCTCGTTTTGCATATAGGCCAACAAATCGGCCACTTCGGCAGGGAAAGTGTCGGCATGAACTTGCGCTACTTTTTGCGCCAGCGGTACCAACTCTTCAAACTGGGCGCGGTGAACATTGTGATAACGTTGCAGGATATGGTCAATCGTAGAATTGAAAGGCGCGGTTTCCCAAAGGGTAAAGTCGGTCATGGCTGTGTTCCTTTAAAGATTTATATTGAATGAATGTTAGGCATAAGGATACACGCAGCAATCAGCTTTGTATAGTTTTTTAATTGTTTAATTAATTGATAATAAAAGTTATTTTCAAATTTAAAATAACAAACAGGCCGTCTGAAACATAATGCCAACGTTTCAGACGGCCTGCCCTTTTCTTAAATAATCCAACGATATAACGCAATCATCACCGGCATGGTTACCACACAAAGCAAGGTTGTCAGCCCATAAATCGCGCTGGCTTTTTGGGCATTTTTACCGTAAACAACCGCCATTTGGGTAACTGTCGAGGCGGCAGGCGAAGTCGTTGCCAAAAAGCTGATTAAAACAACCGTATCCGCATGCGCATCATGATGGGCAAAACCGCAGACTTTAACGGCAAAAAGCAATAATACCGGAATCAAAATCAGCCTTAAAAAAGCAACGAGATAAAGCCTCGGTGTCCACATAATCGAGCGCAGCGGCAAAGAAGCCAAAAGCATGCCCGCCACCAACATGGCAACCGGGCCAATCATGCTACCTACCGTCGCCAAAGTATTATCAATAATATGCGGCAGCTTAATCTGAAAGATAAACATCAGCAGCCCGACCAGCATGGATAAAATGTTGATATTAGTAAAAATGGTTTTCCAAGCCACATTGCCGCGGCCGCAAATCAACAGGCGCAGATGCGTCCAAAATAAAAACGTCTGCACCATAATAAAACCGCTGGTGTAAATCACCCATTCCGCACCAAAGACCGACATTACCAAAGGGATAATCAGGTTGCCCGAATTACTGTACACCGTCGCCGCGTGTTCGAGCGCATCGAGTTTGAACAAGTGCTTAAACAACCTGCCCAAAACAATCAAAACCACATGGAAAAACACCGCCAGCATGACGGAAAGCTTCAGCCCTTCGATAATCTGCGGCGTATTGTCCATCTGAAAAGCGTGAATCATGACGGACGGGCTGATCAGGTAAAGCGCGATAACGGAGAGCGTGTAGCTGTTTTCCGATTTCAACAGCCCTGCCTTCACCAAGGCCACGCCCATCAAAACAATCAGCGTCAGCTCGGTAATTTTTCCGGCAAGCAGGAAAGAGGTTTCCATAATAAAAAAAGCGACAAAAACGTTAATTTTACGCTTCTACCGCTTGGCATGCCAAATTCAGACGGCCTCAACATTCAAGTCCATCTGAAATTTTCTACCACAGATAGGTTACGCTGGCTCCACCGCCTGCACCACCCTTAGATGCGCCAACAGCCGAACCTTTCACCAGCCATTTGCCACTGGCGGATACTTTCGATACTCCGACAGCAAAACCGGCCTTTCCGCGCCAAACGCCGCTGCCAATGGATACCGCGCCCTGTCCCGGCTGGTAAGCTTGTCCCAGATTACCCACCGCAATCGCAGCGGCAGAGCCGGCATCCGCACGGTCTTCCAGTTTTTTCATTTCTACGCGTGTTTCAGCTCGTATCTGATTGATTTGAGCAGCCACCGCCGACTCTTTTTGCTGACTGTCGGCCTGCCATCTTTCCGCAAGCCTTTTAACCTGAGCCACATTTACCGCATCTGTATCCTGAGTACCGGCAGCCACATGGGTAATTTGACGGCTGTCCTTTTCATTGCCAACCGAAACCGCGCCCAATGTCGATTTCCATGCCGTTTCTTCAGATTGACTTGCCGACTGTGTCGCAAAATCATAGCCTGCCTGCCCTGCAGCCGAATCTGCGATGCTTTGCGCACCCAGAGCCACCGCTTTCTCGGCTTTACCTTTGGCTTGGAAACCGAGCGCCAAAGATTTCTCTTCCAAAGCCGATGCGCCGCCGCCGACTGCGGTACCACCTTCTTTACGCACGCTGGAGCTGGTACCGACAGCCAGACCGTTCAAGGCCGTGGCGGAAGACTCTACACCCAAAGCCACACTGTTTACGGCATTCGATACCGCACGCGTACCGACTGCCACTGCTTGATAACCTTCTGCTTCAGCAGCCGATGCTAGTGCAAGTGATTGAGTTCCACGTGCTTTAGCTCGATCACCTAAGGCCGTTGCACTGAGCGCATCCGCCTCACTATCTCTGCCGATAGCTACTGCATCAATATTACTTGCCTGCGCGCCATTACCTACCGCAACGGCACGCAAAGCCGAAGCCTTGGACAGCAGGCCAACTGCAACAGATTGACCGCCAGAAGCAGCTGCTGCGCCACCGACTGCTACATCATTTGTTCCCTTGGCATGGGCCCGAAAGCCAACCGCCACCGACCGCAATGCCTCCGCCTTGGATTCGCCACCCAAAGCGGTTGCGCTCAAACCGGAAGCGGCAGAATCATAACCCAAAGCAGCCGCCTTATAGCCGCCTGCTTTAGCCTTGTCGCCAACTGCAGTGGCATTTTCGCCCGATACGGATTCTTTACCGACAGCCAAAGAACCCGTCTTGTGCATGGTTCCAGCAACGATACCTCCGTCCGCATACGCAGTACCGAAAAAAGCGCTAAAGCCAAACACAAAGGTCTGAGCGATACATTCAGTTTCATCTTTATATTCTCCATTTTTTAAATATTAAAAATATCCCATTTAATCATATTAATACTTTTGAACTAGTTATATTGTATATATTTTTATCCTCATATTAAATAATTCGGATAAATATTTTGATTTATGTCATAAATTTCAAACATCCTGGCAAATGTTCTTGGCCATCTTTCTAAACAGCCATCAGTTTCAGACGGCCTGAAGCCTTTTTCCAACAACCCGACATAATTTGCCCTACCGCAAAGCAAATCAATATAAATCTGTCCGTATATCCGCTATAATCAGCCATTTTCTTCAAACAGGAAACATCATGTCCCCCAGCCGTTTCAATCAAACGGGCCCCAAAATCGGCCTGAGCGTACGCCTTGCAGAAACCCAAGCTGAAATCGAAGCCGCCCAAAGATTGCGCTATCAGGTTTTTGCCCAAGAGTTGGGGGCGGAAATCGAAAGCGATGACGGCCGTGATGTCGATCCTTATGATGAGCATTGCCACCACCTGCTTGCCTTCGATGATGCAACCGGCGAAGTTATCGGCTGCTACCGCCTGATTACCGAAGAAACCGCAAAAAAAGTCGGCGGCTGGTACAGCGAGCATGAATTCGACCTTGAGCCTCTGAAAGACATTCTGCCGCAAACCGTCGAACTCGGCCGCGCCTGTACCCACCCGGACTACCGCAACGGCGGCTTGGTTATGCTGTTGTGGACCGGTTTGGTCAAATTCATGAAAGACGAAAACCTGCGCTTTATGATTGGCTGCGGCAGTATTGAAATGCGCGACGGCGGCAACGATGCGGCGGGCCTGTATCATGCTTTGAAAGACAAATACCTCGCTCCGGAACAATGGCGCGTCAAACCACTCAACCCGCTCAAATGGGACAGCATCACGCCGTCTGAAAATCCGCCTGTACCCGCACTGATCAAAGGCTATCTCAAAGCAGGCGCGTGGTTCTGCGGCGAGCCTTGCGTCGATGAAGCATTCAACTGCGCGGATGTGCTGATCATGATGGACATCAGCCACCTTTCCGACCGCTACTTACAGCGTTTTGCCCCTAAAACCGATTCATAATAAAAGGCCGTCTGAAACTTCAGACGGCCTGCCTAATCTTTATAAAAAAAACACACACAATGACCGCCAAAATCCGTTTTATCTTCCGTCTTCTCTGTATTGCCGGCTGCCTTTTGTACGGCATGGCCGAAATGTTTTTTCTATTTCCCTTTTACAGCAGCAAACGCAAACTGCGCGCAATCCAATTATGGTCACTGCGCGTACTCGCTTCCTGCGGCATGAAACTGCAAACCTTCGGCACGCCGCCGCAAGAAGATCGTGGTCAGCTGATTATCAGCAACCATATTTCATGGTTGGACATTATGGCGGTCAACGGCGCATTTCCCGGCCGTTTTGTAGCTAAAGACGATGTGGCCAAATGGCCGGTGGTCGGTTATCTCGCCACACAGGCGCAAACGGTTTACGTCTCGCGCAACCGCGGTATCAAAGGCAATTCCGCCAAAATCGCCGGCGTAACCGAAGCACTGAAAAACGGCGATACCGTCACCATTTTCCCCGAAGGCACCAGTACCGAAGGCCGTGAAATCCTGCCGTTCAAACCCAGCTTTTTTCAGACGGCCTATGATGCAGGCGTACCGATTATTCCAGCGCTCTGCCGCTATCCGAATCCGGACGGCAGCAGCCCCAATCCGCACACTGCCTACTACGGCGACATCAGCCTCTGGCAATCCATCTGCATGGTCATCAGCCAGCCTTCCAGCACGGTCGAACTGCATTTCCTCGATCCGATTGAAGCGGGAGAAGACCGCTACGCTACCGCGCTTCAAGTACACGCCCTGTTGAGCGAAAAGCAAAAACAGTTGGGCTGATCAAACAAAAGGCCGTCTGAATGTTCAGACGGCCTTTTCCATTATCTTATGTCTTAAGATGAATATTGTACCGAATCGCTACCGCTTTTCTTTTGAATAAATTCAATTTTGTAGCCGTCCGGATCTTCAACAAACGCAATCACAGTCGTGCCGTGTTTCATCGGACCGGCTTCGCGTACCACTTTGCCTCCCATCTCTGTGACACGTTCACACGCGGCGTAAGCATCATCGACTTCAATCGCGATATGGCCGTAAGCATCGCCCAAGTTGTAAGACTCGGTATCCCAGTTGTGGGTCAGTTCCAAAACAGTATGGTCCGCTTCATCGCCATAACCGACAAAAGCCAAAGTAAAACGGCCTTCAGGATAATCGCGGCGGCGCAGCAGTTGCATATTCAATACGTTTTGATAGAAATCCAAAGAGCGTTCGAGATTGCCGACACGCAGCATAGTATGAAGCAAGCGCATGATTTTGTTCCTTTCTGAATTATGTTTGGTCATGGATTATAACACATCGGGCACCATCCTCTTCAGCCTCAAAATACCGACACTGAAACTGCATAAAAATGAAGCACACACCCTGCCGTCATTTGAATTTCATGTATTAACAAGCACACCGACTGACTAAATTGCTATAATCGCCACACTTACAACACAACACTTCAAACTGTCATGAAAACCTTTGTTCTTCCAGATACCCGCCCTTATCCGCAGAGCCCTATCAAAAACTACCTTCTGCTCAATGCCTATCAGCTGGCGCACAACTCCTCCTCCGCATCACGCAAACTTTCGGCCGGCCAACTGCAAACCGAAATCCGTACCATGCTCAGCCAAAACCATTACATCAACCTTTCATTGGCGATGACCATGGCGCCCGATGTTGGTACTTACACCAGCCTGATTCAAAGCGTGGGCGAAGTCTTAAAAGCAGAAAACGATAACGAAGCCCAATGGTTTGCCCTGCCTGTCGTTTTGGTCGCCGGTTGCAAAAAAGAACAAACCCTGCCGCTCACGCTACCTACCGAAGCCCTCTTTTCCTGCCTGCAAAACTACCCTAATCTGCGCGCCCTCACGCAAAACACGCAATGGCTGCCTTACCTCGTCCAATCTACCGACTTGAGCAGCGTTACCCCGGGCGACTGGTTCCAAGCTAAGCAAAACGATAAAGCGGCAGGCGCATTCCTGCAAAAATTCGAATACAAACCATTGACGCTGCCCGAAGGTCAATCCGTCCATGTTGTTTACGCGCTGGGCTACGGCAATAAAGATATTCAGACGGCCTTGGGTCTCAACCTGCAACAGGCGGGCCTGCCATTGATGCAGGTTTGGCAAGAACATCTCGCCCTCGACGGCGTTACCCTCTTTACCAACCCACTCTCGCCCAATACGCCGCTTGACGCGCTTACCGACGGCAGCCACACCCGCCAACGCATGGCCATGGACGTTTTTGCCACCAACGCCATCCGCGCCATCCGTATGCAAAGCCCGCGTGTCGGCGTTGTCGCCGCAGCGAAAGCGGACGGCAAGCTCCAGTTCAGCTTCAACGCAACAGACAGCGCGTTTGAAATCGTTCCGCAGACCTTCACTTGGGAGCTGGCCTCAACCGACAATATTGCCATCGTTCAGCAAAACTTCCTCGACCTGATGGCCGAATGCCGAATCGAACACCTCTACCTGCTGCACAACCCACTGGGCGAAAACGAGAACATCCCTACTTATGCCCAAGCGTTAAAACTGGAAGGCCATAATCCTTTCTTCAGCAATGTAAACTAAATTGAAAATGCAACACGCCAAGGCCGTCTGAAAACGGTTTAGCGTGTTGCATTGATTTTCAAACCTTACCGCTCATTTTCACGCATATGAAAACCCACAAAATCCTTTTCGTCTGCCTCGGCAACATCTGCCGCTCCCCCATGGCCGAATACGTCCTGCGCCATCGCGCCCGCGAAGCAGGCATGGGCAATGCCGTCATTACAGCCAGCGCAGGCACATCGGGCTGGCACGACGGAGAAGACATGCACGAAGGCACGCGCTGCGCACTCAAGCAACACGGCATCGACCCGTCAGGCTTTACCAGCAGCAAAATCAAACCCAGCGATGCCGAGCATTTCGACTACATCATCGTGATGGACGACAACAACCTCAGAGAAACCGAAAAGCAGCTCGGTTTCCACCCCGGCAAAATCTTCAAACTGACCGACCTTATCCCCGACTCAGGTTACAACCACGTTCCCGATCCGTGGTACACAGGCAACTTTGACGAAACCTACCGTCTGGTCGATGCCGGCAGCTTGGCCTTATTGGAAAAATTGAAACAGGCTTAAACCGGCTTTAACAAAAAAAGGCCGTCTGAACAGGTATCCGCAAAAGCCATGCTTTCGTGATTACCTGTTCAGACGGCCTTTATCTATGACCGCAATCAACCTACGCGATAAAACGCCAGACTGCCTAATAAATTCGGCAAATGTTTGACCTGTCGGTTGCCCGTCATAACCGCACGTTCCAGCACGCGAATTTTATTTTTGGCACACAATAAATCGAAGTCTTTAAGGGTACACCAATGGATATTGGGCGTGTCATACCAATGATACGGCATCCGTTCAGAAACCGGCATATGGCCGCCGATGGCGATTTGAAAGCGGTTGCGCCAGTAGCCGAAGTTAGGGAAGCTGACGATGGCCTGCTTGGCCACGCGCATCAGGCAGCGCAGGATTTTTTCCGTGTTCTGCATCGCCTGAATGGTTTGGCTCAAGACAATCACATCAAAACTTTGATCGCCAAAAGCCACCAAACCTTCTTCCAAATCGGCTTGAATGACGTTCACGCCGCGGGATATGGCGGCAATCACGCTGTCGGTATCGATTTCAACGCCGTAGCCGGTGCAATTTTTATGTTCCACCAACGCGGCCAACAGTTCTCCGTCGCCGCAGCCTAAATCAAGTACGCGGCTGCCTTCGGGTATCCAATCGTAAATGAGTTGCAAATCGTCGCGCAGATTCATTTTTGGCAGTCCTTATAAACGTTGTTCATGTAAGCGGCAACCGCGCGGATATAGGCTTCGTCTTCCATCAAAAAGGCATCGTGGCCGTGATTGGATTTGACTTCAATGTATTGCACGGATTTTTGCGCGGCGATTAAAGCCTTGACCAATTCATGCGAACGTTGCGGCGAGAAGCGCCAGTCAGTGCTGAAGCTGGCGACAAAGAATTTAGCCTGCACATTCTCCACGGCGCGCGTGAGGTTGTGGCCGTAATCGGCGGCCGGGTCGAAGTAGTCGAGTGCCTTGGTCATCAGCAGATAAGTATTGGCATCAAAACGTCCGACAAACTTGTCGCCTTGATAGCGCAGATAAGATTCCACTTCAAATTCAACGCCGTAGCCATATTGATAGCCGTCTGATTTTAAATCGCGGCCGAATTTTTTACCTAAGCCGTCTTCGGCAAGATAGGTGATGTGCCCCATCATGCGCGCGATACGCAAACCGCGTGAAGGAACGGTATGATGGCTGCGGTAATTGCCTTCATGGAAATCGGGATCGGTCAAAATAGCTTGACGGGCAACATCGTTAAACGCGATGTTTTGAGTGGAAAGTTTAGGCGCAGAAGCAATAACGAGCGCATGAGCAACGCGTTCAGGCAAAGAAATCGTCCATTGCAATGCCTGCATACCGCCCAAGCTGCCGCCGACAATGGCCGCCCATTTTTGAATGCCGAGATAATCGGCAAGCATGGATTGGGACTTTACCCAGTCTTTAACGGTTACGACTGGGAAATCCGCACCATATTCGTGGCCGGTTTCAGGGTTTTCGGACAAAGGGCCGGTACTGCCGTCGCAGCCACCCAAGTTGTTCAAACCGACAACGAAAAAGCGTTCGGTATCGATGGGTTTGCCAGGGCCGACCATATTGTCCCACCAGCCGGCGTATTTATCCTCCGCACTGTGCTTGCCGGCAACGTGATGATTGCCTGACAGGGCGTGGCATATCAGGACGGCATTGCTTTTGTCGGCATTGAGTGTGCCGTAGGTTTCAATCATCAGGTCGAAACGGGGTAAGGTTTTGCCGTTTTCCAGAGCAAGCGGTGTGTCAAACGGGATTTTCTGGGGCGTTACAATGCCCACTGAGGCATTTGTTGTCATTTGTAATTTCCAAGTGAGGCGGCAAAAGGGGTATTATAACGTTTCGTTTTTGTTTTGTGCATGAGGCTTCAGACGGCCTGCCCTGATTAAAGGCAATATTTTTGGGAGAATGTGGAATGATAGGCAGGCTTTTGCGATTTTTTTTCTTTTGCGCCATAGCGGCATTGATTGTGAACCGTTTGTTCAGCCGCAAACAAAAGCGCACCATTCGGGAAATCGCCAAAATCAGTGCGTGGGTATTGCTGGGTGCGGCGGCCGCTACGCTGTTTTGGTATCTGATGATGCTGTTTTTCAAGCATATTCCCAATTCTTATTGAAATAAAATATAAAAGGCCGTCTGAAACCTTAATCCAGCGTTTTCAGACGGCCTTTTGATGTTCAAACTTAAAACAGCTCTTCCGGAATCTTGCAAACCGGAATCGGATTGACTTTGTGCTGCATGGCTTTGTGCAATCGGGTATAGATTGCCAAAACTTCGCGCTGTCTGCCCTCAAAATCTTCAGGCTTGTGGCTGTCGTACACGCTCATCGCCCATTCGAGTTCAGGATATGATGCGCCCATTTGCTCTTCATCGGTACGCTCGGTATCCCAAAGTCCGTCCGTCGGTACGGCTTTTTGAATATCCTCCGACACGTCCAGCTCGGCTGCCAACGCGTACACTTGAGTTTTGGTCAAATCGGCAATCGGGCTGATGTCCACGCCGCCATCGCCGTACTTGGTAAAGAAACCGACGCCAAAATCTTCAATTTTATTGCCCGTTCCCGCCACCAGCAAACCATGCAACTGACCGTAATAATAAAGCGTCGTCATGCGCAGGCGGCTGCGTGCATTGGCAAGTGCCAGCTGTTTGTTGGGAAATTCGGTTTCGCTGACATCAACGGTATCGGCAAACGTATCGAAAGTTTGAGTCAAATCGACGCTTTGCGCTTTCACATTGAGATAACGCTGTTTCAGACGGCCCATGTGCTCTTGCGCGCGGTTGACTTGGTCGGATTTCTGACGAATCGGCATTTCCAACAACAAAACCGACAAACCGGTTTGCGCGGCAAGTGTGGAAACCACGGCAGAATCGATGCCGCCGGATACGCCGACGACAAAACCTTTGGCACGCGCCTGCTCGGCGTAATCTTTGAGCCATTGAACAATATGGCGGATGATGGCTTGGGTTTGCATAGGGATAAATGTTCGCTTCAAATAAAACGAATGATAGCCTGATTTGCACTTGTCTGAAAGACGACAAGGTATAATGCCCTTTTTATTTCTTGCACACACACCATGTCTAAACCCATCCTTCTGCGCTGGCTCATTGTCTGCCTGATTCCGCTCGCCACTCTTTTGTGGTTTGCCCTCAACCCGCCCGAAGATAAAACGCAACACCTCATCAACGGCATCATCCTTGCCTGCGAAGCCACGTTCCTATTCAAATTTGTCCTCTTTGACGTCATCAAACACCACCTCAAACAAGAGCTCGAATTGAAACGGCAAAGCATATGGATGTTTATCCCGATTGTTTTGCTGATTGTTTATTTATTCCACTATTTCGGCGCATTCTGATGTTTTCAGACGGCCTTGGGTATATTTTTCCATGAACACCACCCCACCTTATACCTGCTGGATTTTCTGCAACGTCATCGACAACTTCGGCGACATCGGCGTTTCATGGCGGCTGGCGCGTGTTTTGCAACGCGAACTCGGCTGGCAAGTGCATTTATGGACAGACGACTTCCCCTCCCTTCAGGCACTCTACCCTGACTTGACCTCGATTCCCAATATCTATCAAGGCATCGGCATTCACGCTTGGCAAGCCGACTATGCCGAAAATACCGATACAGCCCCTACCCCCGACATCGTCATCGAAACCTTCGCCTGCGAGCTGCCCGACAACGTTCAAACCATCATCCGCCGACACCAACCGCTTTGGCTCAACTGGGAATACCTCAGTGCGGAAGACAGCAACGAGAGGCTGCACTTAATGCCTTCGCCCCAAGCCGGCGGCATACAGAAATACTTTTGGTTTATGGGTTTCAGCGAAAAAAGCGGCGGCCTGCTGCGCGAACGCGATTACGCCGAATCTGCCCACTTTGATACGGAAGCCTTACGCCGACAACTCAAACTTCCCGCAAAAAATGCGCCCGAATGGCTGCTTTTCGGCTATCAAAGCGATATTTGGGCAAAATGGCTGACCATGTGGCAACAAGCCGACCAACCCATCACCCTGCTGCTTGCAGGTACACAAATCATCGCCAGCCTGAAAAACAGCGGCCTAGTGCCGCCAAACGCCCTGCTTGAAGACGGCGATGTGTATCAGAGCGAACACGTTACCCTGATCAAAATCCCTTTCGTTGCCCAACAGGATTTCGATAAACTGCTCAACCTTGCCGACGGCGCCGTCATACGCGGCGAAGACAGCTTTGTCCGTGCCCAGCTCGTCGGAAAACCTTTCTTTTGGCACATCTATCCGCAAGAAGAAAATATCCATCTCGACAAGCTGCACGCGTTTTGGGACAAAGCGCATCAGGTTTATCCGGATGTTGTCGCCACGGCACACCGCTGCCTTTCCGACGAACTCAACAACGGAGAAGCACTCAGCGACAGCCAGCGCCTGCATGCATGGCAAACCCTGACGGCACACCAAAACGAATGGCGGCAAAGTGCGGCAAAATGGCGGGACGGACTTTTTGCACAAAAAAGTGCTGTTGAAAAACTTGCCGCCTTTATTTCAAAGCACAAAAAAATACGCTAAAATAGCGCGTTTTATTACAACCGATTTGATTGGAAAACTACAATGAAAACAGCACAAGAACTGCGCGCCGGCAACGTATTCATGGTCGGCAACGACCCTATGGTTGTTCAAAAAACCGAATACATCAAAGGCGGTCGCTCTTCCGCCAAAGTCAGCATGAAACTGAAAAACCTGCTGACCGGTGCCGCTTCTGAAACCATTTACAAAGCCGACGACAAATTCGACGTCGTAATCTTGTCCCGCAAAAACTGTACTTACAGCTACTTTGCCGACCCAATGTACGTCTTCATGGACGAAGAATTCAACCAATACGAAATCGAAGCCGACAACATCGGCGACGCGTTGAAATTCATCGTTGACGGCATGGAAGACGTATGCGAAGTCACTTTCTACGAAGGCAACCCAATCTCCGTAGAATTGCCTACCATCATCGTTCGCGAAGTTGAATACACCGAGCCTGCCGTTAAAGGCGATACCTCCGGTAAAGTGATGAAAACCGCACGTCTGGTCGGCGGCACTGAAATCCAAGTGATGTCTTACATCGAAAACGGCGACAAAGTCGAAATCGATACCCGTACCGGCGAATTCCGCAAACGTGCTTAATCAGCCCGTAACACAAAAAGGCCGTCTGAATATTCAGACGGCCTTTTTCTTAATCTGCCTTATTGTTTCTTCAAGCCCTTGGCTTCGACAGTCGCAATCGTACCGTCAATACCTTTGCTCTTAATCAGCTCGCCAAATTGGTTCCGGTATACTGTTACCAAGCTGGTACCGTCCACGCGAATGTTGTAAATCTTATACGCACCGCCGCTTTGGTAAAGCTGGTAGGCCACTTCATACTTGGTGCCTTTTTTGGTCTGAATTTCCGAGAAAACATCAAACTTATTGCCGTTTGCCGTCATCTTCGGTAACAGGCGCACATTCGCATCCGCCGCACCAATCAGTGCAGAATGCGAGTACATCGCAATCACCATGTCTTTAAATGCACGGATAAAATCAGCTTTCTGTTTGGCAGAAAATTCACGCCATGGCGCGCCAACCGCCAAAGCGGAAATACGTTCATAGTCCAAGTAACGGTTGGCATACTGCTCAACCTGTTTCACACGTTGCGCTTCTGTCAAAGACGTATTGCGTGCAATTTTCAACACGGCATCAATGTTCTGCTGCATCTGCTTTTGCGCCGGATGCGTTTCCGCCGCCCCATAAGGCGCGGCAATTACCATCGGTGCGGCCACAATCAAAGTCTGAAGAAAACGGTTCATGACGATATCCATCCAAAATAAAACCGCATTGTAAAAACAATCTATTCCAAAAAACTTAATTCTTTGTAAAAGCAGTCATGAGCAATGAAAAATCCTGCAATTAAATTTCAGACGGCCTGATAAAAATAAGATAACATATGAACGCTATTTTAAAAGGAAACAGCCATGCCTTACGTCAACATCAAAGTAACCAGCGGCAGCGAAGCCCCGAGTGCAGAGCAAAAAGCCGAATTAATCCGCGGGGTAACCGAATTACTCTCACGCGTTCTCAACAAAAACCCTGAGACAACCGTCGTCGTCATTGATGAAATCGATATGGACAACTGGGGCATAGGCGGCAAAAGCGTGACGGTTCGCCGTGCCGAAGCGCTCAATAAATAAACTTTGGCCGTCTGAAACCCTTTTAATTTACCCGCAAAAAGAGTACATTTACCCCATTGTTAACAATTTTACGGAACACACATCATGGAGAAATTTCCCAAATCGTCCAAGCTGGACCACGTTTGCTACGACATCCGCGGCCCGGTTCATAAAAAAGCCCTGCAACTGGAAGAAGAAGGCAACAAAATCCTCAAGCTCAATATCGGCAACCCTGCCCCGTTCGGCTTTGAAGCGCCTGATGAAATTTTGGTTGACGTGATCCGCAACCTGCCAACCGCGCAGGGCTATTGCGACTCCAAAGGCCTTTATTCTGCACGCAAAGCCATCGTTCATTACTATCAAACCAAAGGCTTGCTCGACGTTACCGTCAACGACGTTTACATCGGCAACGGCGTATCCGAACTGATTACCATGTCCATGCAGGCATTGCTCAACGATGGCGATGAAATCCTGATTCCTGCGCCTGACTATCCACTGTGGACCGCAGCCGCGACACTGGCCGGCGGCAATGTGCGTCATTATTTGTGCGACGAAGAAAACGACTGGTTCCCGAATCTGGCTGATATAGAAGCCAAAATTACGCCGAAAACCAAAGCCATCGTCGTCATCAATCCCAACAACCCTACCGGCGCGGTGTACAGCAAAGAAATCCTGCTGGAAATCGCCGAATTAGCGCGTAAACACGGCCTGATTATTTTTGCCGACGAAATTTACGACAAAATTCTTTATGATGGTGCCGTACACCATCACATTGCCGCCCTCGCCCCCGACTTGCTGACCATTACGTTTAACGGCCTCTCCAAAGCCTACCGCGTGGCCGGTTTCCGCCAAGGCTGGATGGTGCTCAACGGTCCGAAACATCATGCCAAAGGCTATATCGAAGGCCTCGACATGCTCTCTTCCATGCGTCTTTGTGCCAATACGCCGATGCAACACGCCATTCAGACGGCCTTGGGCGGCTATCAAAGCATCAACGAATTTATCCTGCCAGGCGGCCGCCTGTTGGAACAACGCAATAAAGCATGGGAACTGATCAACCAAATCCCCGGTGTTTCCTGCGTCAAACCAATGGGCGCGATGTATATGTTCCCAAAAATCGATACCGAAATGTACGGCATTCATGACGACATGAAATTCATCTACGATTTGCTCGTGCGTGAAAAAGTCTTGTTCGTCCAAGGTACAGGCTTCAACTGGATACGCCCCGACCACTTCCGTATCGTTACCCTGCCGCCCGTTCATCAAATCGAAGAAGCCATGGACAAACTCAAACGCTTCTTGCAAAACTACCATCAATAAACCTAAGCCAAACAGGCCGTCTGAAAAAGCAAACTGCTGTTCAGACGGCCTTTTCAATCAATCGGCAACTTGGCAAAGCACGCAGACATGCGTATAATCGACTTTTCCTATCTGGGGGCGATCTTGGTTTCGACGGGGGTTGCAAAGCAGATGCGGGCATACCGGGGTCTCAGATTTCCCGTAAAACACTGAATTTAAATAGTCGCAAACGACGAAACTTACGCACTGGCCGCTTAAGGCCTGCCGTTGCAGCAGTTGGTCAATGGGCTGTGTAGCGCAAGCTACCGCAACGTCATTCTACATTGACTGGTTTTCTGTCGGGTTACTTGGCAGGAAACGAGATTTAAGGTAACTGGTTCTCTGAAGGCCTGTTGGTCGGCATGATGAGGACGAGATTCTAAATAGACACAACTAAGTATGTAGAACGCTCTGTAGAGGACTTTCGGACGGGGGTTCGATTCCCCCCGCCTCCACCAGATTTAAAGCGCAAACTTTTGACATAAAAAGGTTTGCGCTTTTTTATAAACTTAAACAGGCCGTCTGAAACTTTTCAGACGGCCTGTTTTTGTCTCAAATATCCAAGTGAAAAAACTTTTTCTTTCGATACATTGCCAATAGTGCTTTAAAAAAATTTCAACCTTACATTTTTCTATCTGATTTCATATTCATTTTACGATGCGGCCTAACCGTTACACTCAACGGCAGATGATCTGACAAATGCTGCCAGTCTTTACTGTTGTGGATTTCAGAATCAATGACATCAAGGTTGCGCGTGTAAATGCGGTCGAGGCTGAGGATGGGCAGGCGCGAAGGGAAGGTTTTGGGGCGTTTGCCTGTATTATCGACGAATACTTCGTTCAAATCTAATGCCCTACCCAGCTCATGGGCTGATTTCTGCCGCCAGTCATTAAAATCGCCGGCAATAATCAACGGGCTTTCCGGACGAATATATCGGCCAACGTAGTCGCTGATGGCTCGGTATTGTCTGAGGCGGTCCGGCTCGCGCAAGTTGAGGTGGACACACAAACACACCAGCGGATCTTCCCAGCCTTCAGGTACGACTTCGCAATGCAACAGGCCGCGTTGTTCGAGTTTGTTGACGCTAATGTTGAGGTTGTTTTCCGTTTTCAGCGGCAGGCGGCTGAGAATGGCGTTACCGTGGTGTCGTTTGGGATAGACGGCATTTTTGCCGTAGCTGCGATGATAATCGAGGCTGTCGCCGATGATGTCGTAATGCGGCGCATCGGGAAAGTCGGTACGACGGCTTCTGTTGAGATGCTGTCCTTGGACTTCTTGTAAAAACAAAACGTCCGAACTCAATGCACCCAGCGCATCAGCCATGCGATTGACCTGCACTTTGCGGTTGAGCGCAGACATGCCTTTGTGCATATTGTAGGAAGTAATGGTAACTGGACGGGGAGACATGATGTGTGATGAAGCGGTTTATTTGTTTCAGTATAGCACCGGAGCGTGTGGTTTTACGACAATTTTGGTTATACTTGTTTAAATAATAAAACGGCGTTTTGACAGGGAATTTCCCAATCAAAACGCCTTCTGTTTTTCAGATGGCCTTGCGTCCGAATTAGTTGTTGATTACTTCAACGTTAGTTTCAAAAGTAACGGTGTGTTGATATTTAGATGCAGTTTTGCGTTTCGGATAAGGATATTTGGAAACGCTTTTCACTGCGCGTTCGTCCATTTCAGGATTACCGCTGGATTGAATGATATTCACGCGGTCAACATTGCCGGCAGGAGTTGTGAAAACATCCATCAAAACGGTTTTAACGCTGCCGTTTTGCGCTTTCATGGCTTCCAGGGTTTCGGTATCAGCTGCTTGTGCGGTACCGAATACAGCGGCAAACAACAGGGCTTAGGCGAGGAGTTTAGTCGTTTTCATGTTTTAGTCCTTATTAGGGTTGTGGTTAGGTTAAATATTTCAGACGGCCTGATTCATCGTTATTTGAAATTCAAAATCGGCCAACCTTTTGCTTTGGCTTCTTTTTCCAGCTCGGCATCCGGATTGACGGCGACAGGTTCGTCCACGATACGCAGCAACGGTAAATCGTTTTTGGAGTCGCTGTAAAAATAAACCTTACCGTAGCTTTCAAAGGTCTCGCCACGCTCAGCAAGCCATTGGTTCAATCGGGTAATTTTGCCTTCTTTCAGGCTGGGCGTACCGATATAGTTGCCCGTATATCGGCCGTCTTCACCGGTTTCAAGCTGTGTGCCGATAATGTTGTGAATACCGAAAAGATGGCAGATAGGGGTAATGATGAATTCGTTGGTCGAAGAAATAACCAACATTTCGTCGCCTGCCATTTGATGGCTTTGCACCAACATACACTGCATCGGAGAAATATGCGGAACAATATATTCGGCCATAAACTCACGATGAAACTCAGCCAACTCTTCCTTGCTGAAACGGGCTAAAGGCGCGAGATGGAATTTGAGGAAGGCATCGATATCAAGACAACCGTTTTGATAGTCTTGGTAGAACTTTTCATTTTGCGCCTCAGTTTCAGCCGCATCCACTATGCCTTTTTTAATCAGGTATTGCGGCCAGGAGTGATCCGAATCGGTATTGATTAAGGTATTGTCGAGGTCGAAAATGGCAAGGTTTTTCATTGTGTTTCCTGTTGTTTTAAAAGCTGGCGCAAAAGCGGCAAAGTAATGCGTTTGCCCATCATAACGGCGTAATTATCGAGGGTATCAAGCATTTGCATCAGGCTGTCCATATCGCGCCGCCAATGATTCAGCAGGTATTCGAATATTTCCGGATCGATGGTTACCTGACGGGCGGCCGCCATGCTGACAAGCGCATCGATTTTTTCCCGGTCGGTCAACGGTTTGACTTCGTAAACCAAGCAATACGCCATGCGTGTGCGCAAGTCTTCGCGAATAACAAGCTGCTGCGGCGTATATTCGGAACTCAAAAGCAAAAAGCCTTTGCCGCTGTTGCGGAAGCGGTTGGAGATGGCAAACAGTAAAGCCTGCTCTTCATTATTAAGCTTTTCGATTTGGTCAATGGCGAGATACTCCGCATCCAACGCGGCTTCTGTCAGCGGCGTGGCGGCGGCATCAATATAGAGGGCATTTCGTCCGGCATCAAGCGCCTGTGCAACCCACGCCCGCAAGAGATGACTTTTGCCTGCGCCCTCTTCGCCCCAAACATAGATAAATTGCCCATGTTTGTGCTGCAACACATACACCAGCTCGGCATTTTCTGTTCCCAGAAATTTGTCGAAGCCGGGATAATCATGGCTGGCAAAATCGAAGATGAGCTGGTTCACAAAGGCGCACCGGTTAGGTTGAAATCGGCTTTATTTTACGTTGTTTTGCCGTCCACCATCAAGGATAAAGTCCGTCTGCAGCCTATACCTGCAACATATCTGCACTTCTAAACATATCTTGACGCGCTTACGGCATTGGTTTTATTCCGCTTTGGTTTTACAATGTCGAACTTCTCGCCGAAACATTTGTCTGTTCTTTTTCAGACGGCCTTTTTATTTGGGAACCCTAGTGATTTCTACCCTTATTGATTTCATCCTCCATATCGACCAACACCTTGTCCACCTTTCCGCCCAATACGGCCCGTGGATTTACGCGATTTTGTTTGTTGTGATTTTCTGCGAAACCGGTTTGGTCGTAACGCCATTTTTACCCGGCGACTCGCTGCTGTTTGCTGCCGGCGGTATTGCTGCCATCGGCGACATGAACATCCACGTCATGGTATTGCTGCTCTTGGCTGCCGCCATTTTAGGCGATGCGGCCAACTTCATGATTGGCAAGTATTTCGGACAAAAACTGTTTGCCAATCCGGATTCCAAAATTTTCCGACGTTCGTATTTGGAAAAAACCCATGCTTTTTATGAAAAACATGGCGGCAAAACCATCATCATTGCCCGCTTTGTGCCGATTGTGCGGACGTTTGCGCCATTTGTCGCAGGCATGGGCGATATGCACTACGGCACGTTTATCCGTTACAACATTATCGGCGCAGTGTTGTGGGTATTGTCGTTTTCCTATGCAGGCTACTTCTTCGCCAACATCCCCGTCGTCAAAAACAATCTGGGCTTAGTCATGGCGGCAATCATCGTGATTTCGATTTTACCCGCGGTAGTCGAAGTCATCCGTGCCAAACTTAACGCCAAAAAATAACAATCAATCGAAAAGTTTGAAAGTTTAAACACATCAAGGAATTGCCATGCCGTTGCTGTCTATTGAGTTTGCGGTATTCTTTATCGCATTTTTGCCGCTGTACTGGGCATTTGTACGTTTGCCGCAAGTTCAAAACGTTTTACTTTTGGTTGCCGGACTGGGCTGGCTTTACCGTATCGACCCTATCTTTGCCGCGCTGATTTTGGTTTACTCGTCTGTGGTTTACCTGGTCAGCGTGCTGATGTTTTCTGAAAACGAGAATATCCGCAAATTTTGGCTGGGTTTCGGTATTTCGGCGGCATTGACTGTTTTGTGTTTCTTCAAATACTTCGACTTTTTCCGCCTGATTATTCAACAATATACAGGGCAAAGCGCCGTCATCGACATCCTTTTGCCTTTAGGCTTGTCTTATTACACTTTCCAATCGCTGGCTTACTTGGTGTATTGCTACCGCGAGCCTAAGGGAGACCGTTTTGAATGGCACGAGCTCCTACTGCATCTGAGCTTCTTCCCCACCATCACATCCGGCCCGATTATCCGTGCGGCCGCTTTTAAAAGCATAGACGGCGAACAAGCGGGCGCATTGGCGCAAATCCGCACCAAACAGGCACGCCAGCTGATTTATCCGGCTTTGGCGGTCGGCCTGATTGTATTGGGCATTGCCAAAAAGTGGTGGCTTGCCGGCGTATTGGCAGAAGATTGGGTATCGCCTGTTTTTGAAAATCCGGCACAGTTCGACGGCTGGGGCGTGTTGTCTGCGATTTATGGCTACACCTTCCAACTCTTTTTCGACTTTTCCGGCTACTCGGATTTGGTCATCGGCTTAGCCATGCTGCTCGGCTTCCAGCTGCCGAAAAACTTTGCCGCGCCGCTTCGCGCCATCAACATCCGCGACTTCTGGGACAGATGGCACATCAGCCTGTCCAGTTGGATTCGCGACTATATCTATATCCCTTTGGGCGGCAGCAAAAAAGGCTTCGGACGCACCCAGCTCAATCTGATGATTGCCATGTTACTTTCCGGCATTTGGCATGGCTACGGCTGGAGCTTTTTGATTTGGGGCGCGCTGCACGGTTCGGCTTTGGTGTTCCTTAACTGCGGCGATAAAATCGTCGGCCGCAATGCCTTAGGCCGTCTGAAAATCGGCAAACCGCTTGCCTGGCTGTTTACCTTCCATTTCGTTTGTTTCGCTTTTGTTGTGTTCAACAGCGCAACGCTTGCCGATACGGAAATGCTGTTCAGTGCATTATTTGCCAATGACAAAGGTTGGAACACGCCTCTGCCGACCGACCTCATGTTGCTGGGTACATTTGCGATGATGCTTTTGCTGTACCCGTATTTACTTCGCTTATTTGAAGCATCGGTAAAAGGCTTGGACAAACTGCCTGCATGGCTGTGGTTTATCCCCATCACGCTTATCCTCACCCTGATTATCATCTTCGCCCCGTCCGGCATTCCCGGCTTTATTTACGCCAACTTCTAAGGAGCAGAACATGAAACGCTTTATCTCCCTGTTTGTTTCGATTCTGCTCAGTGCGGTTGCGCTGACGTGGTTTTCCCAAAACTCCATCAATGCTTATTGGCAGCAGACCTATCATGAGAACAGTCCGCTTGAGCCTTTATCCGAATACGCTTGGTGGAGGATTGGTGCGGATTGGCAACAAAAAGCCTACGAATTTTCAGACGGCCTGAAAGCTTCACTGGAAACAGAAGACGCTTTGGCTTCGGAAGACTCTAGTATTGAAACAATAAGGCCGTCTGAAAATACGGAAAACATTAAAGTATCGGACAATCAAAAAGGCTCTGCTGCTTCCGATGCGGCTAACAATACGGATACCGCCGCCAGCGAGCCAGGCAATCAAGCTGAACAGTCGGCAACGCAGGTCGTGTTGAAAAAAGGCAACAAAGTCTTCTTTGCCGGCGACTCGCTGATGCAGGGCGTTGCACCTTTCGTACAAAAACACCTCAAGCAAGAATATGGCGTACAATCGGTCAACCTCAGCAAACAAAGCACCGGTTTGTCCTACCCCAATTTCTTCGACTGGCCGAAAACCATCGAACAAACTTTGCAAAAAGAACCCGACATCCGCGTTTTGGTTGTATTCTTAGGCCCTAACGACCCTTGGGATTTCCCGATGGGTAAAAAATACCTGAAGTTCGCCTCCCCCGAATGGGAAGCGGAATACCTCAACCGCGTCCGCCGTATTCTTAATGCAGCCTCCACACATGATGTCCAAGTCATTTGGCTGGGCATTCCTTACATGAAAAAAGCCAAGCTCAACGAACAGATGCGCTACCTCGACAAAATCCTGTCGGGTACAGTATCGCCTCAAGCCATTTGGCTGCCGACCGACAAACTGTTGAGCAATGGAGCAGAAGAATATGCCGACTCTGTCAAAGTAGATGGAAAAATCATCCGTTACCGCAGCAAGGACGGCATTCACTTTTCTGCAGAAGGCCAAAAACTACTGGCCGGAAAAATTATGGAAAAAATTAATTTTACACACGATACACAACCATGAAATTTAATAAAACCTTACTCCTCACACTTCTCGCACTCCCTATTACCGCCTGCGCAACCAATGACGGCCTGTTAAGCAACTACGGCTCCAACCGCCCTGCCTGGCTGAATAAACTGCAACAGCTCAACAATACTTCAGACGGCAAGTTCCGCATTATCCAAGTCGGCGACTCACACACCGCCGGCGACTATTTCACCGACCGCCTGCGTCGCCGTTTGCAACAACAATGGGGCAACGGCGGCATCGGTTGGGTTTATCCTAATACCGTCAAAGGCCAGCGCATGGCAACCGTTCGTTACAACGGCAGCGGTTGGAACACCATCAGCAGCCGCAAATCACACAGCGATTTTTCTTTCGGCGGGATTGAAGCACGCGCCGATGGCGGCAGCGTTACCTTAAGCGCAGCCGATGGCAGCATGGATATGCAACAAATCTCCATTTTCGGCAAACCGGTTTGGTCCGAGCAAACCCTGACCGTCAACGGACGCGAAATCCCTGCTACACAAAACGGTTGGCAACTGCTGCGTACTAATACCTCCCTACCAATGACCCTCAGCAGCAGCATGCCTTGGCAAATCGGTTTCATTAATATCGAACGCCCCGGACGCGGCGTAACCGTTTCCGCCATGGGCATCAACGGCGCGCAGTTATCCCAATGGTCAAAATGGCGGCCGGGCATGTGGGAAGATTTGGCACAAACCAAAGCCGATTTAATCATCCTTGCCTACGGTACCAATGAAGCCTTTTCCGGCAATCTCGATATTTCCTCTACCGAGCAGACATGGCGCAATTACATCCGTCAAATCAAAAACACCCTGCCCAACGCAGGTATCCTGATCCTCGGCGCTCCGGAATCTTTGAAAACCACCTACGGCAGCTGCGGCAACCGCCCTGTCTTGCTCAGCGAAATACAACAAATGCAGCAACGTGTTGCCCGTGATGAAAAAATCATGTTCTGGTCTTGGCAGGATGCAATGGGCGGAGCATGCAGCATGAAAAACTGGATGGCTCAAGGCTTGGCAGCCAAAGACGGCGTTCACTTCTCTGCACAAGGTTATGAAACTGCAGCCGATAAGCTTGCCGACAGCCTGATCCGCTTTGCCCAATAAATTGGCAAAAACCTAAGTATTTTTCATTAACAGCACACAAAAGGCCGTCTGAAATTAATATTTCAGACGGCCTTTTGTTTATCGCTTATTCAGCAAACTGCTTAATTTTTAAGCCAACATATTGCTGCTCATTCGTTGCGTTTGGTTTTCCGTAAAACGAACCAATCTTGCCTGCTTATCAAAGCCTAATGGCTTGGCAACAAGGCGGTTGGGCAATTTGTTCAAATGATGGTTGTAGCTTCCGGCTCTGCGGTTGTAAGTGCGGCGTGCCGATGTGACTTCCGCTTCTGCAGCATCCAGCATTTCCATCAAACCGGCCAATTTCTCATCAGGATACTGTTTCAAAAGGCCGTTGACGGCAATTTGCAATTTTTTCAGCGCATAATTCAATGCTGTTTCGGCTTCGCACAGATGTTTGATTTTAGATTCGGAAAAGGTTTTGGCAGTTTGCGCCAATGCGGTTTCGACTTCAGCACACATCTGCTGAACGTTTGGATCCGATGCAATGCCCTGCTCTTGCAGATGTTTGCTGTATGCATCCAATACATGACGGACGGCCTGATGTCGGCAGTCGAGCGCAATGCGCAAAGAAACAAAGGATTCGCGACAGTCTTTTTTGCGGTCTTTCAACTGTTGTTTGAAATACAATAAGACGGCGGCGATTGATACGAAGATAAGTGTAAGACTAATAATGCCCATAGTGAGTTCCCTAGTTATGATGCCACTCATATCGGTGGCTGATTTTTTACATTGATTATAATCCAATTCCAATATTTTTTCCAGTTTTTATAAAAAAGGCCGTCTGAAATTCAGACGGCCTGAAGTTTATATTTCTATTTCAATGCCTTGACTTGATGTCGATAACCCACACTTCTGATTGCGAACCCAAACGAAGGGGAATGCCCCAGAAGCCGTAGCCCGAAGTGGTGAAGAAATGGCCGTTGCTGATCGCCTCATAACCGTAAGCAAGACGATAAAGCGTACGGACAATAAGGTTGGCAGGTGCAACTTGGCCGTTGTGAACATGGCCGGAAACTTGCACATCAATCGGCAGCCGGGCATGGGCTTCGATTGAAGTAGGACGGTGGTCCATCAATAAAACCGGTAATTGGGTATTTTGACCTTCCAAAAGCTGTTCCGCACTGGGACGCTTGCGATCCAAATCATCGCTCCGCCCTACCAGCAACACGCCATTCACTTCCAAAACCTGATTGGCCAAAACCGTCAAACCTGCCGCTTGCAATTCATGCTTGATACGCTTCTGATCGTGGAACCAGTCATGATTGCCTAAAGTGGCATAAACGCCCATCGGCGCAGTCAGCTTCTGCAAATGCGGTTTCATGTTTTCTTTAAGGTAAGCATCGACGGTATCGTCCATCAAATCGCCCGGCAGCAACACCATATCGACTTGTTCCCGCTTCATAATGTCCGTCAGCTTGTCCAATTGACGCGCGCCAAACAAAATCCCCAAGTGCAAATCGCTGGCCACGCCGATACGCAGCGGCTTATCCATTTTCTTATTGATGAATACGGTTTGATGGCGGACAACGGGCGTATAGGCGTTATACATCCCAAAACCGAGCAAACCGGCCACAAACAAAGGCGCAAACAGCCGCAGGCTTCGTGACAGCGGTTGGCGCGCCATAAAACGGCGCAGCAAAAGATATAGGATAAATGTCGCCAGCGCGGCATACATCACAAACAGCAAGATTACCATCCAAAACGCCACCATGCGGAACATTATATGTCCCAACTCCAGCAGCAAGCCGACCAACAAGCCGTTTGTAATGAAATAGGAAATACCCATCAGCCAACGTCTGCCGACTTTGCCAATCCAAGGCGCAAACAGCCATTGCAGCGAACGTCCGAGCCCGAATGTAAACACTTGCAACAGAATGACGCTCACAAAAAACATCTTGCCAAACATGCCTTTCCGCCCTAAAAAATCAAAAGGTAGATTTTAGGCCGTCTGAAACTTTCAGTGTATAATCCCACGCGTAAAAACCCATAATATTTTGAAAGGAATCATCATGATCCATCCCCAATCAGCCATTATTCCTGATCACGCACAAGCCGGTATTTTTATCGAAGCAGACATTTCAGACGGCCGCAATGAAGACATCAAATCTGCCTGCCGTCTTTCTTTGGAGGCACTGGCCAAATTAAAAACCCGTTTTCCGAATGATATTTTGGGTTTGACCATTGCCTTCGGCAGCCGCGCATGGCAATCGTTCGGCCATACTGACGAAGGCAGCGAAATCAAACCTTTCCCTGAATTGGGCAACGGCCTCGCCCCTTCCACCCAACACGACCTCTATATCCACATTCAAGCCACCGAGCAAAAAGCCGCCTATGCCTTGGCTCAATCTGTTTTCAGCGCATTCGGCGACAGCATTCGCGTAGCCACTGAAGAACACGGCCTGCGCCTATATGAAGACCGCGGCTTGGACGGTTTTGTCGATGGTACGGAAAATCCGCAGGGCGATGACAATGTACGCAATGTTGCCATCATTCCCGAAGGCAAGCCCGATGCCGGCGGCAGCTATGTTTTGCTGCAAAAATACCTGCACGATTTGAAAAAATGGGATGCCGTTCCTACTGCCGAACAAGAAGCCAGCGTAGGCCGCAGCAAAGAAACCAATGACGAATTCAGCAAAGACGTGCGCCTGCCCGACTCCCATCTCGGCCGCGTCAATGTCAAAGAAAACGGCGTTGGCTTAAAAATTGTCCGTCGCAGCCTGCCCTTCGGCAAAATCAGCGGCGAACATGGTTTGATGTTCACTTCCTATTGCAACACGCTGCACAATATTGAAGTTCAGCTGCTCAATATGTTCGGCGATGCAGACGGCAAAACCGACTTGCTGCTGAAATATTTGTCTAAAGCCGTATCAGGTGCTTACTACTACGCACCTTCTGTCGAGCGTTTGCAAAACCTTTAACGGCTCACAGGCCGTCTGAAAAAAAAACCTGCCTTTTCAAAGGCAGGTTTTGTTATTTAAATTCCCTTAATATTTTTTATGGTATCATCATAGAAATTTATCCTATCATTTCTTAATAAACCCTGATTACAGACAACGATAAAAACCGATAAGGGGGTATATACTGTTAAATCTTCTGTTCTTATAACGGCTGTTGATTCCTCACTCCCCGAATGTTGCAACATCAAATCATCAAAAGCGTCTAAATTCAGCTTGTAGTAAATGCGGTGTTCAATTCGTTTTTCAGTCTCGGTCAAGACACCGCGTTCTTTCAGTTTATTCCGTGCCGTTCTTTGCTCTTGAACGGATAGCCCAGTTTCAATTTCAATTTCTTCCGCTGTCCGGTAAATGCCTAATTCATGCCGTGTCTTATCGTGCCAGTAGAAGAAATGACTGAATAAGATTGACGCGTTCACGCCGCCTAAAGGCTTTGCCAATTCCGGGTAATACGCGATTGGTTTACCTGCCACTCTCAACATTTCAGACGGTTTCATCATCAACCCCTTGACTACACGGCGGACGAATTGATTTACCGCTCACGCAATACCTGAAGGGCGGTTACTACGCTTTCAAATTTTTAAAGAACCGTTGAAACTGTGTTTTGCTTCGATGGGTGTAGTATAATCTTTTTATACTTAAAGTCAAATATATTTAGTCTTTAAAGTGCTTAATTTTTATACTTTATTGTTTTTAAATGAAATTAATTTTATACAGGCGTAAAAACCGCCCATATAGGCGGTAAATGTGAAGTAAATAACGGTATAACCCCTGCCAATAGACAAAATAAAACCGCCCATATGTGTTGTTTTCAGGTTTGAAGGGGCGTGAAAAAAGCCCGCACATGGCGGGCTGAAAAAGGATAAATCTATGAAGACAGGTGTATATTATACCTGAATAATTGGATAAAAGAATTGAGAAAAATCACTTCGTAAATCCTTATAATTCAATGCTTTCAATGAATCCTTTTTCATAAACGCCATTTTTCATGACGGCATTAATGTGCATTTCTTTGAATTGTCCGGATTGGGCGGCTTCCCATATTTTATTTACATCTTCGGCAAACATGTCTGTCGTGTCTATCTTGGCGATGTATTCCGTGCCGGATTTGTCCAACAGGGTTAATTTAAGCAGTTCGGGATAGGTGTTATCGATGATGGCAATCCTGAATTGGCCGTGCAAAATGGTGCTGGTGCGATCCGATTTGTTGCGCTTGTTTGCTTCCTGAATATCTGCTTGCGTGTAAACGTTTCCGGCAAGCTGGATTTGGTCGGCGGTTGAAGCGTTTTTTAAGACGGAATCTTTCAGTGTTTCGGTATTTCGGTTAATTGATTCCGCAACATCTTTCACGGAATCAAACCCTTTGGAAGCTACTGATTCGATGGCCTTCATCATCTCCGCCTTGGAAGATATTTCGGCCTCTGCTTCTTTTCTTTTTTGCAGTGATTCATAGGATTTATGCCCAAAATAGCAGGCGAAAATAAATCCGATTAGTATTGCTTGATACTCTGCCGGCATGGTTTTAAACGCTTCTTCTACGAGGGTTATCGCCTTATCAGACAAATCCGTGATGATTTCTGTACAACCCTCTTCAACTTTAAAAACTATCTCATACTTCTCTAGCTCGGCGTTTGTCAGGCGTTTTATATTCTCTTCGCCATGCAAGGCAAGGGCGGCTGTTCTGTAAAAGCCGCGTTGCATTTCGCACAAGCTGTCAGCAAAAGAGGCTGGAAAGCCTCCATGATATTCTTTCCCTTTGATTTTAACCCATATCATGTTTTTCATCATAGTTTCTCCGTAAGACGCACGAAAGGCCGCCTGTTTTCAGACGGCCTCACTCATATCATCTTTGTTTTGATTGGCGGATATTGTAATCAGGGTCAAGCCGGCTTAATAAGATATCCGTTGGTATCAGCCTACGCTTAACCTCTACGACTACTCCGGCAATAAACGCGCCATCAGGCAGCGGAACGCCTGATCCGCCATCGTAGATAAAGGTATGCGTCCCATCAATCGCAATGGACAACCTGCCCACCATGCCGCGCTGGTAGCCTGTATTGTCGATACAAATAAGCACCAAGTCTTTATCTCTTGGCGGGATATTCGGCTCCACTATCAGAATGTCACCACGTTTTATCCCTGCAAACTCTACATCATCAGCCATGCGGACGCCAACGGTATTCCCCGAGTGTGGAATAAATGTTGCTGCTCTGTCCCCATTACCCTGAATTTGCGTCCTGTCCTTATCAGGGTTGGAGAGATGGCGAACAGCTATATCAATATCCAAAAGCGGCATTGATTTTAAAAAGTGCTTGTCTGCATCGCCTAATTCTTCAGGATTGGGTTCTATTGGTAAGCCTTGATTCAGGGTGTAACTGGTATTTGTCTGATTGCCATTAATAAGGTCTCTTCCTGCACTTTGCTGATATGGCAAAGGATATCCCGTTACCCTGTGTATCTCCATCATTTGCTCAAACGATGGCTTTGAACGTCCGTTTTCCATTGCTGACACATTTGCTTTCGTTCTTCCAAGATGTTCCGCTAATTTTTCTTGGGTCATTTCAGGTCCCGCATATTCACGAGCAGCCAAAACCCATTCGGATAAGTTTATTTGTTCTTTATTTTGATTTAGGGTGTAGCTGGTGTTGTTGTGTACGCCTCCAATATTATTGTGAAGTGCGCCATTTATAACACCATCCGATATTATTAGTGAGTTTGACATCTCGTTAATTTCTTTTTCCAGTCTCCAGCTAAAGCTGCCGACAGGAACGCCTAATACTTTTGCAAATTCACTTGCAATAGACGCATTTAATGCGTTAGTCCCGTTTAAGTAGTGGTTTATCGCCGCTTGTGTAACCCCTATCAAGCCAGCAATTTTTGCTTGTGATAAACCCAGCTCCTTTTTTCTATCATTGAAAAGTTGCTTTAGAAGCTTGCACTCTTCTTTCTCAATATCTGAAATTTCGCGCTTTTTCATAAAAAAACCTCTTTTAAATAATATTACTGGAAGTTTTATATAAAACATAATTACCGCCCGTATTGCATTTAAAATTATGGGCGGTTATAATTAAGTATAGGAGGTATTTATGACGAGAACCACATTGCAGGAATATGTAAGTGAAAATGGGCAAGTTAAAGCGGCGGAGTTGCTTGGTGTTACTCAGTCTGCAATATGCAAGGCTCTGAAATATAGACGAGAAATTTATATTGAAGAGAAAGACGGGAAGGTAACTTCTTATGAGGTTAAGAAGTTCCCTTCTGACAGAACTTGAAGCGGAAGTCATCCGCAATTTACCAGAAAGGAAAGAAAATGAAGAAGCAAGATAAAAACCGCCTGTCAAAGAAAGACAGACGGCTGATTAAGAAAGCGATGCTGAAAGCCGCCGCCAAAGGCTGCGATGAGGTTTACAGAATCGCGGAGGGATTGAAAGACGGCTTTGAATTACTTAGAAAGCAGCTCGATTAAATGGCCGTCATCGGTATTTAGCCCCGATTCTTCGAGTTTTTTATGAAGTGTTTGGATGAATACCGCCAATTCTTCGGCTTGTCCTTTGGCTGTATTGCCGCTTAAGCGGATAGAACCGCTGCGGATAAGCTCTTTGGTGAGTAGGAAGGATAAGTTGGACGACATTTTTTTACTCCGTCGGTTGTTGTGTGGAAACTCGATTGTAACGGAGTGATGACAAATCGGAAAGACGGTTGACTGCCCGGACAGACGGGCGACCGATAAAGGAAAGCCCCACGCGGTAACGTGGGGCAGGGTTGAGGCACGAGGCCTGCAACAAAAGGAGTAAACATGATAGACCAAAAACAGACACAGTGCAAGCAAATGATTTATTGCGCCAAAGTGTATGAAGCCCGATTGAAAGTCTTGGCTTATATGCAAGCAGAAGACATCATAAAAGCGCAGGAAGCGTTGAATAAGTGGGCTGAAATTGTGAAACCGCCGCCATGCCGTGCAAGATTTGCTGATACGCTGTATCAGGCGGTGCTGGCAAGCGGCCTGTATTGTCCAATACGCGCTTAATTGTTGCGCCGTCTATCACTTCAAGGGCGAATAAGTCGCCGCCCAGTGTTTTACGCGGATAGATACATGGCGCGTCAATGACAAACAAATCTTCCAGCAAGATGCGCAGCCAGTCCGCCCATGTATGCTCTTTGTCAGGCGACTGAAAGAACGCAATAGCTTCGTCAATCTTTCTGTCTTTGCGCTGCGATTCGTTGTTTGCCGTTGATTCG
>NZ_KV821641.1:321256-355155 GCF_001815685.1 Neisseria sp. HMSC056A03 | reverse complement strand
TCGGGTTATTCAGCATCGATAGCTGAGAAACTAAAGGCCGTCTGAAAAAACCAGGATAACTGGTTTTCAGACGGCCTTTGTCTATTGTGAGGATAATTGTAGAATGTGCCTTTAGATCACAGTTTTTATTGTTAAAAATGAAGAATTTTAGGAGTGTATTACATACGCTCTTTTTTGTATTTAAGGATGCTTGAAAAAAATTAGTAGGCTTAAAATCATCTATTTTATGAAATTTATGGAAGCATGATAGAAGAGAGAGTGGTTTTTGGAAAGTTTTGTACATTGTCTTAAAATATGGCCGTTTGTCGTTTTATTTTATCTATAGTTTGCGAAATACTGCTAGAATGTGAATAATTTAATGTAAACTTATTAATTATAAAGAAATAGTTATTATAATGGTTTAGATTGCTAAAAAGTTAAGGAGTTTTAAAATGAAAAAACTAGCTATTCTTTTGAGTTTGTCCCTTCTTTTGGCAGCTTGTGATTTAGGCTTTCCCAAAATGACTGTTAATTATGATAATTTGCCCCATGGGAAAATTAAAGAATATATTACTAAAACATTTCCAAATGAACCTGAAAAAGAAGCATTGAGCAAAATGATTTATGCTCAGTTAAGTGGTGATAAAAGTGCTGATAATATTAGAAAGACCGTTTCCCAAATGGGTATGACTTGTGAAGTAGAAAAAGAGATTTGCGAGTATTCAGGATATATTAAAACTAAGGTTGCCGGTATTAGCTCAGGAAGTGGTCAGGCCAAACGCATTTATCATATCGTTATTTTCCCTAAAAAAGGGATGGATTCTTTGAAGATTGAATATCAAATTGTAGAAGATACGGAGAAGGTGAATTAAATCTCGAGAAACCTTGAAACAAAATCAGTTTCAAGAAGTTGTTCAAAATACTTCGCAAGGTCAAGAAGAACGCAGCTTAGGCAGCCGTTCGTTTGGTTAAATCCTTTCCCATTTTTAGGAGGTGCTTAATATGAAAAAAATACTCCCCATCTCTCTTGCACTACTTTCTCTATTTTCTGCTGGTTGTGAAGCCAACAACCATGATAAATACTCCAAAATTCAATCGTCAGTTTTAAAAGGAAAAAATGATATGATAACCCAAAGCCCTATGTTGAATGAAATTTTATCAATAAAGAGAACGGATATACCTAGATGGGAGCCTTTTGACGTTAGTCATATCGTATCTAAATATTTGCCTATTGGCTCTTCTCGAGAGCAAGTTATCAATTCATTAAATAAGATGCATCAAGATTATAAGGAAGAAGGCAATTTTATATATGCAGGGTATTTTAAACAGGGGTTACCTCTTGTTCCCTCACCGAGTATTTTTATTGCTTTGCAATTTAATGGAACTGCTCATTTAGAAAAAATCGATGCAACCCTTGATTATGTTGAATAAAGAAGATAAATATAGCAAATGAAAAAATTGAAGTAGGTTATAGGCATATTGGCTCTTTAGGTGTTGACTACCATTATAAATCTTACTCTAGGCACACATGAATAATGATGTACTTAAGCAAGCACTTAAATTTTTGCTTGAAACCGCCGAGGTAATGGTACAGTTTAGGCAAAGTCCCCATCAGATTGTCCAAAATCTTGAGGAAAAATTTGATAAATCACTTTTCGATCAACGCAAGATGGTTACAGAGATGGTATGTGCGGAAGTGACGAAAGAAATGTCAAATTCTGTAGCACTGATTTTTGGCAGGAAGAAATAATACCTGTAGACCAATAAGGTTGTATCAAGCCACTATTCCGTCAAATAGGCCGTCTGAAAAATCAGGATCACTGGTTTTCAGACGGCCTTTGTTCTTATAATAGCAGTTTATTGTTTTTACACACTCAGCAACGGAGTTTTCATGCAGTTTTCAGCATTCGGCGAAAAATTCACACAACACAGCGGTATTTTGCAGTTGATGGACGATTTGGGCGACGCGCTCAAAAGCGACAAGCCCGTCAATATGCTTGGCGGCGGCAATCCGGCGAAGATTGCTGAAGTCAATGCCGTGTTCGCCGATGTGTTTTCCAAGCTGGCGGCGGAACACGCTGTTGAGAATATCGGCAATTATTCCAATCCGCAGGGCGATGCGGCGCTGATTGCGGCTTTGACGGAGTTTCTTAACCGTGAATACGGCTGGAATTTGACGACGGACAATATCGCGCTGACCAATGGTTCGCAAAACGCGTTTTTCTATTTGTTCAACCTGTTTGGCGGTAAATTCAATCTTTCAGACGGCCAAACGGCTGAAAAAGCCATTTTGTTGCCGCTTGCGCCTGAATATATCGGTTATGCCGACGTGCATGTCGAAGGGCAGCATTTTATTTCGGTTAAGCCGAAAATCGAAAACGTCGAACACGAAGGCGAAGCAGGCTTCTTCAAATACCGCGTGAACTTTGATGCGCTGGAGAGCCTGCCCGAATTGAAAGAGGGTAAAATCGGTGCGATTTGCTGTTCGCGTCCGACCAATCCGACCGGCAACGTGCTGACCGACGGCGAAATGGCGCGGCTGGACGCTTTGGCGCAAGAACACGGGATTCCGCTGATTATCGACAACGCTTACGGAATGCCGTTCCCGAATATTATTTACAGCGATGTGACGCTCAACTGGCATGAAAACATCATCCTCTGCTTCAGCCTTTCTAAAATCGGCCTGCCCGGCGTGCGTACCGGCATTATTGTTGCCGCGCCGGAGGTGGTCAAAGCCGTCAGCAGTTTGAATGCGATTGTGAACCTGTCGCCAACCCGTTTCGGCGCGGCGATTGTGGCTCCGCTGTTGAACGACGGCCGTCTGAAACAACTGGCCGATGAAGTGATTCAGCCGTTTTACCGTCAGCAGGCGCAAACAGCGGTTTCCCTGCTCAAGCGTGAATTGGGCGCGTATCCGTTGAAAATCCACAAGCCTGAAGGTGCGATTTTCTTGTGGCTTTGGTTTGAAAACCTGCCTGTTTCGTCGCAAACTCTGTACGAAATACTCAAAGCCGAAGGCACGCTGATTATTCCGGGCGAGCATTTCTTTGTCGGCATTGATACGCAAGACTATCCGCACGCGCACGAGTGCATCCGTATGAGCATTGCGCAGGACGCGGGAACACTGGAAAAAGGCATTGCGGCGATCGGTCGCGTGGTGCGCGGTTTGTACGATAAAAAATAAACGCTTTGAATAGGCAAAGGCCGTCTGAAACCTGGGAAATCGGGTTTCAGGCGGCCTTTTTGTCGGATTTAGATATGGTGGATAACCAGTTTTTTGCCTTCGTAATCGAGGACGTTGACGTCCATATCGAATAGGGTTTTGATGTTTTCGGCGGTGAAAATATCGTTGGGCTTGCCCTGCATGGCGACTTGGCCGTTTTTCATGGCGACGACGTAATCGGCGTAGGCGGCGGCCTGGTTGATGTCGTGCAGGACGACGACGGTGGTGCGTTTGTGTTCGTCGGTCAGCCGGCGCAGGATTTGCATGAGGGAGCGGGCATGATACATGTCGAGGTTGTTCAGCGGTTCGTCCAGCAAAACGTAGTCGGTGCGCTGGCAGAACACCATGGCAATCATGGCGCGTTGGCGTTGGCCGCCGGAAAGCTCGGTCAGGTAGCGGTCGGCGAAGTCTTGCAGGTGGAACTCGGCGAGCGCTTCTTCGACGATGGTTTTATCAGTTTCAGACGGCCTGCCTTGGTGGTAGGGATAGCGGCCGAACATGAGCAGGTCGCGCACGGTAATGCGGCTCATGATGCTGTTTTCTTGGGTAAGGATGGAAAGTGTGCGGGCGAGTTCGGCGGTGGGGGTGGTTTTGATGTCTTTGCCTGCGTAGCTGATGTCGCCGTGTACCAAGGGCTGCAGGCGCGCCATAAAGGAGAGGAGTGTGGACTTGCCTGCGCCGTTCGGTCCGATCAGCGCGGTAATGCCGCCTTCGGGGATGTCGAGGCTGACGTCGTTGAGGATGGGGTTGCTGCCGATGGTGTGGCTGACGTTGCGGATGGTAATCATAGGCGGGTCCGAAAATGGGAAATTGGGGTTTCAGACGGCCTTTCAGCATGAGGCCGTCTGAATTTTATTCCTGTATGGTGTGGTTAGATTTCGCTGACAGTGACAAATTCGGGATTGTCGGCTTGGTCGATCAGGAAGGCGCGGACGCGTTCTTGCCAAAGTTCGCCGAATTGTTTGAGTTCGTATGCACTTGCGCTGCCGCTGACGGCTTTGGGCATGATGTCGCGCATTTGCGGCGCAAAGGGTTGGAGCGCGGCGTTGAGGCTGACGGCAACGGTTTTGCCGGTATCGCGGCGGCGGAGCGCGAGTGTGCCGTTGATTTCGCCTGCACCAAAGGACAAGAGATGGCGGCGGGCAAAGCGTCCGGCTGGGCCTACGCCGCCAAAGCCGGTTTCGGGTGCCGCGCCGGTAAGGAGTTGGACAACGGAAGCGGTAACACCGGTCGTGCCTTCGTCACGCTCGCCCTGCATAAAGGCTTCGATATCGCCGCGTTGTGGCAGCTCTGCGCCGTAAAGGGCTTTCAGGCCTTTGATTACCATCAGGTAGGCTCCGGCGACGGTCGGGCAGGAGTGGCCGCACAGGCGCACGGCATCGGCGTAGCGGTAAGTGAGGATGCCGTTTTCGGCTGCACCGAGGAAGTCGGCCAATGCGTCTTGGACGGTAATGGTCGGGGCGTCATCGAAGAATGAAGGAAGGCGTTCTTGTGTCATGAGGGTTGTCCTTTATGGGTTTGCTTAGGCCGTCTGAAGGTTTCAGACGGCCTGAATTTATTTTTGCGAGCGTTTGGGCACGTTTAATTTATTTCTTTTTCAACACCAAATATAAAAATACCAATCCGCCTGCAAATTCGACGACCACGCTCAATACGGCCTGCATGCCGAGGAAGTGTTCGAAGATGGTTTGCCCGCCGACCAACAGGATGCCGCCGACACAAAAAGTCATGGGCAGGCGGACGGAATGTTTGACCGACGGGGAAAAATAGTTGGCCAGCGCGGCAACCAGCAGGCCGAAAAAGCTTACCGGGCCGACAACGGCGGTCGCAGTTGCAACCAGCGCAGCGATCCACAACAGCAGCCATAAGGTATTGCGCGTGTAGTTGATGCCCAAATTAATGGCCTGATTGCGGCCGAGCAGGTAAACATCGAGGCGGTGGCGTTCGCGCCAGATCACGGCGGCGCTGATGAGCAACACGACTGCGCCGATACCCAACAATTCCGAGTGGACGGTATTGAAAGTGGCAAACATATTCGCCTGCGCAGCGGTAAATTCTTCGGGATCAATCATGCGCGAAAGCAGCGACGAAAGGCTGCGGAACAAAATCCCGAAAATCACGCCGATTAAAATCATGCGCGACAAATCGCGTCCGCCCTGTTTGATGAGCGTGTAGAACAGCAGCAGCGAGCCGCCCATCATGACGACCAGTTCAAAGCCGAATTTGCCCGTCAACGGCAGGGAAGCATAGCCCACGCCGCCGAGCGTAAACACCAGCAAGGTTTGCAAAAACACATACAGCGAATCGAAACCCAAAATCGAAGGGGTCAGAATCGGATTGTTGGTCAGCGTTTGGAAGAGTTGCGTGGATACGCCGACCGCATAGGCGACCATCAGCAGTGCGGCAAGCTTGGTCAGACGCAGATGCAAGACAAAGTCCCAATCGCCTTTGACGTTGAGCGTCATAAACAGAACGCAGGAAACCAGCAACAGCGCAAAGGCGACCCACAACGGGCGGCTGCTTCCTGCCATAAAACCGATATTTTTTTCAGACGGCATGAGCAGGTTTCCTTAATAAAAGCCATAAAAACAAAGCCGTCCCCATTACGCCAAAAACCGTAGAGACCGGAATTTCAAACGGAAACACAATTACGCGTCCGACAATATCGCACAGCAACACCAAAGACGCGCCCAGCAAGGCCACCGCAGGCAGGCTTTGGCGTAGTTTGTCGCCCATCAGGCGGCTGATGATGTTCGGCACGACTAGGCCGATAAACGGAATATTACCGACCGTCACGACCACTAAAGACGTAATCAGCGCCACAATAATCAGCCCCGACCACAGAATCGCCGTCCGGTTCAGCCCCAAATTTACGCTTACTGTTTCGCCCAAACCCAAAATCGTCAGCTGGTCGGCAATCAAATAGGCAAACAAAGCCAAAATCCCCGTTGCCCACAACAATTCATACCGCCCGAGCAACACGCCGGAAAAATCGCCCTGTTGCCACACGCCGAGCATTTGCAGCATTTCGTTTTCATACGCGATAAAGGTGGCCACCGCCTCAATCACCCCGCCGAAAATAATCCCGACCAAAGGCACCATCAGTTGCGCCGTCGGCGGCAGGCGGCGGATCAGCAACATAAAGACCAACATCCCGATCAGCGCGGCAACGGCGGCAACCGACATTTTTGCCAGCAGTGGCGCGGCCGGTAGCAGCAGGGTCATCAGCAGCAAACCCAAAGCCGCGCTTTGGCTTGCGCCCACCATCGACGGTTCGACAAAACGGTTGCGCATCAAAATCTGCATAATCATGCCGGCCACCGCCATCGACGCGCCCGTCAGCACAATCGCAAACGTGCGCGGCAGGCGGCTGATGAACATGACTTGCTGGCTGTCGGATAGCGAAAACAGGGCGGACCATTTGAATTCGGCCACGCCGACCGACAGGCTGACGGCAAACAAGATCAGCAGCGCCACACCGTTGACCGCATTTAAAAATGAAGGTTTGTGAAACATAAAATGGTTCGGAAAAAATAAGGCCGTCTGAAAGAAGGGTTAAGGTATTTTGCGAAAAAGGCAGGTTTGCCCATCATAAAAACAGATGCAAACAGGCAAAAATTGTCCATTTGCACCATGTATTTTCAGACGGCCTAAATCCAATGACTCCAGATCAAGCAGCTTGACCCTGTGAATCATCAAACCCTCCAGGCCGTCTGAAAGAAGCGGGCGGCTATGCCCGTGCCGAATTACTTGGCCGCATTAAACGCATCGCTGACCTGTTTGGAAGCGTTCAGCAATTCTTGTGCGCCGCCGGCCGCCAGATAGGTTTCCGGCACGAGGTACACGACTTGGCCTTTTTTCCATGCAGTTGTTTCGGCAACCAAAGGATTGTTCAAAACATCTTTCGCAGCCTGACCTTCTTCACCGATGGCCGCGCCGCGGTCCAAAACAAACAGCCAATCAGGATTTTTCTCTTTCAGGTATTCAAAGCTGATAGGCTGGCCGTGGCTGCCTTCTTTAATTGATTCATCGACAGCGGGAATGCCGATGTCTTTGTGCAGCCAACCGCCCAAACGGGAAGAAGGGCCGAAAGCCGACATCTTACCGCCGTTGACCAATACCACCAAACCCTTGCCTTTGCCTTGAGCAGCGGTTTTCGCCGCTTCAAACGAAGCATCGATTTCCGCTTTCAGCTTGTCCGCTTCGGCCTGTTTGCCGAAGATTTGCCCCAGTGCGTCGATGCGCTCTTTTGAGCTTTCTTTCAGATTGGCGGTTTCGGCGGTCATCTCGATGGTCGGCGCAATCTCGTTCAACTTGTCAAACGCCTTGGCTGCACGGCTGCCGATGATGATGAGCTGCGGTTTGTAAGCGTTTAAGGCTTCGTAGTCAGGCTCAAACAGCGTGCCGGCAGGTTTTGTGGTTTTGAAATATTCGTCTAAATAAGGCAACCGGTTTTTATCGACGGACAAGCCGGTTTTTACGCCCAGTTTGTTTAAAGTGTCGAGCATGCCCAAATCGTAAACGGCGATACGCTCCGGATTTTGCGGCACTTTTGCCTCGCCGCGCGCGGTTTTCACCGTCAGGCTTGCGCCTTCGGCTTGGGCGGCAGACGCGGAAGCAGTTTGCGCCTGATTGGAAGCAGAATCTTTCGGTGAACACGCACCCAAAGCGAGGGCGCAGCATACGGCTAAAGCGGTCAAACGTAACATAGAGTCTCTCCGTGGTCGGAAATAAAGTAAATCGAAATGATAACTTGTATCGAATTATAAAGCTAGATGCCGTCTGAAAACTTTTGTTTTCAGACGGCTTTTTCAAGCTGATTGCTTAGAAGCGGTAGTTCACACCCAAGCGGACATCGCGGCCGATACCCGGCAAGGTTTCACCGCGTTGGCTGTGCGGATAGTAGAACTTGTTAAACACGTTGTTGACGGCAAAGTTGACATTGAGCGTGTCTTTGCCCAGAGGTTTCCAGTTGGCGAATACATCGTTCACGCCGTAGCCTTTACGTTTGACTTCACCCTTGTCGCGAACCAATACCGAACCGGAGGCTTTTTGCAGGTAGCGTCCGCGCCAGCCGATTTCCAAATTCGGATTTTGGAAGCGGTAGGAGAGGGATGTTGTCCAAGTGCGACCGGTTTGTACGGCAAATTCGGGGTTTGCGCTTAACAGGTTTTTAGGATGGGTGTCGTAGATGCGCGGTTTGCTGTGGCTGACGCCGACTTTAGCCAGCAGGCCGCCTGTGCGGTAAGATGCGCCCAGTTCGTAGCCGTGGTTTTTGATGTAGCCTGCATTGGCAGTTTCTTTAAATGCCGCGCCGTGGCGGTCTTGCGGATTGGCGATGGCGTCGCTGATTTTTTGCCAGAAGTAGCTGCCGTTTGCGGCAAACGTACCGTCGTTGTAGTTGAAGCCGATTTCGGTATTGCGCGCGCGTTCGGCTACTGTGCCGTCTGCAATGGAAACGATGCCTCGGCGGCCGTGGGTCAGCAGTGCGTCGTACAGGCGCGGGCTGCGGCTGGCGTAGTTGTGACTTGCGCTGAAGCTCAAGTTTTCGATAGGTTGGTAAATTACGCCCAGACTCGGGTTGACTTTGCCGTCTGAAACCGATTTGCCGTCATGGGTTTTGACCTCGAAATGGTCGTAACGCAGACCTCCGGTCAGGGTAACATCGCCGATATCTTGGATGGCTTCGACATACACACCGTAATCGGTTTTGGTCGGGTTGGTCAGGCTGTATCCGCGTACCAGACTTTGCAGGGCGGCATCGGTGTTGGTGTATTGCGAATTCAGGAAGGCATGGGGTTTGATTTCCTGATGGCGGTAGTTGACACCGTATTTCAACAGGGTTTTTTCGGCAAGGCGGCTGTCGAAGTTGATATTTGCACCTTTGGTGGTGATTTTAGTTGTGGTCGGGCCTGGGACTTTGCCTGCGTAATTGCTGCCGCTGTCATCGGCGGAATAGCGTTCGTTTTCCAATACATAGGCGTTGGCATTCAGTTTTTCGACAAAACCCAAGTTTTTACCCGTGTACTCTAAGTTAGTGTTGGATTGAGTGGTTTCTCGGTAGGATGGGGCTTGGTTTGCCAAGGTCAGGCGCGGGTCATTGGTGAGGGTAAATTCTTCACGGATGGTGCGGATGCCTCGGTGCTGATCATTCATGTGGCTTAATACTAAGCGGTTGTCGCCGAAGTTTGCGCCGATTTTGGCCAGATAGCTGCGCTTGTCCAGCGCGCTGAATGGTACGGTTTTACCGCTGTTGCTGTTTGTATAGCCTTTGCCGGGTTCGTAATCTTTTTCATCGTTGCGGCTATAGGAGAATAAGCCGTCGAAGTTGCCGGCTTTTCCGAACACGCTTGCGCCGTAGCTTACGCCGCCATTGCTGTCATAGCCGCTGTTGAGGCGCACCCCCCAGTTTTTGTCCAAACCTTTCAGCAAGTCTTCGGCATCGACGGTTTTGGTAATAATCGCGCCGTTGGTCGCGCCGATACCGGCAGATGCCGAACCTGCGCCTTTCTGTACGGAGACGATTTTGACCAGCGCAGGGTCGATGATGAAACGGCCTTGGTGATACAGTATTTGGCTGTCGGAATAGGCGTTGTCCACCTTGATGTCGACAGAGTTCTGACCCATGCCGCGCAAGGTCATGTGTTGGGATGTGCCGTTACCGCCGCCGAAATCGATGGCAGGTTCTTCTTTTAACAATTCGCGCAAATCGGTTGATGTGCTTTCGTCTTTTTGACGAAGGGTGACGATATTGGTTTTGATTTTGCTGCCTTGGCGGTCACCTTTAACGGTAACGGTATCAAGCACAACATTGTCTTTGGCTTCATTTTCTGCGTGTGCAAAACCGGCTGCCAGTGTCAGTGACAGCAGGCTCAGTCGGAACAGGGGCGTATTCATTGAATTGTCCTTAATAAAATGACAGTAATAAAAAAATAAAAGCAAATCAAAGAGGAATTATCTTTAAAATATGCAATTAAGAATAATCATCATTTACAATAATGCATTAAAAAGGAATAGTTGTAAAGAGTTGTGCTGCATTTGTAAAGGAATTGTGTTGTTTTTAAACGAATTTTGCAGTTTGTATGTCGGGCCGTCTGAAAAATAAGTGATCGGGCATTTTTGCGTATGAAAATATTTGGAAAGACTGCATAGAATTTTTTACTTTTTCCCTTGAATTTGTCGCAAACAACCCAAATCTACCCGCCATTACGGCAGGCTTTCCATAAGTGTGCCGCTATTTCCAAGCAAACCGTGTCTGTCATGTCCGACAGACAATTGTTTTCAATCTATTTATTTATCGGAGCATTAAGACATGACCATCCGCCCTTTACACGACCGCGTAGTCGTCAAACGCTTAGAAGCTGAAGAAAAAACCGCCTCCGGCATCGTCTTGCCGGGCGCAGCCGCTGAAAAACCCGACATGGGCGAAGTGATCGCCGTGGGTGCGGGCAAAATCGGTAAAGACGGCGAGCGCCGTCCGCTGGATGTCAAAGTCGGCGACAAAGTGATCTTCGGCAAATACAGCGGTCAAACTGTAAAAGCCGACGGCGAAGAGCTGTTGGTAATGCGTGAAGAAGACATCTTCGGTATCGTTGAATAATTGTTGAATTAAGTTTCAGAACCAAAGGCCGTCTGAATCAAATATGAAGTTTTCAGACGGCCTCGAACAGATTTTTAATATTGATTTGGAGAATTTAAATGGCAGCAAAAGACGTACAATTCGGCAATGAAGTTCGCCAAAAAATGGTAAACGGCGTCAATGTATTGGCAAACGCCGTCCGCGTAACTTTGGGCCCTAAAGGCCGCAACGTAGTCGTTGACCGCGCATTCGGCGGCCCGCACATCACTAAAGACGGCGTTACCGTCGCTAAAGAAATCGAACTGAAAGACAAATTCGAAAACATGGGCGCGCAAATGGTGAAAGAAGTGGCGTCCAAAACCAACGACGTAGCGGGCGACGGTACGACTACCGCCACCGTACTGGCGCAAGCCATCGTAGCTGAAGGCATGAAATACGTGACCGCCGGCATGAACCCGACTGACCTGAAACGCGGTATCGACAAAGCTGTTGCCGCTTTGGTTGAAGAACTGAAAAACATCGCCAAACCTTGCGATACGTCCAAAGAAATTGCCCAAGTCGGTTCGATTTCCGCCAACTCCGACGAACAAGTCGGCGCGATTATTGCCGAAGCGATGGAAAAAGTCGGCAAAGAAGGCGTGATTACCGTTGAAGACGGCAAATCTTTGGAAAACGAATTGGATGTCGTCGAGGGTATGCAGTTCGACCGCGGCTACCTGTCCCCTTACTTCATCAACGACGCGGAAAAACAAATCGCTGCGCTGGACAACCCGTTTGTATTGCTGTTCGACAAAAAAATCAGCAACATCCGCGACCTGCTGCCTGTTTTGGAACAAGTGGCAAAAGCCAGCCGTCCGCTTTTGATTATCGCTGAAGACGTAGAAGGCGAAGCCTTGGCGACTTTGGTCGTGAACAACATCCGCGGCATCCTGAAAACCGTTGCCGTTAAAGCTCCGGGCTTCGGCGACCGCCGCAAAGCCATGTTGCAAGACATCGCCATCCTGACCGGTGGCACCGTAATTGCCGAAGAAGTCGGCCTGTCTTTGGAAAAAGCCACTCTGGAAGACTTGGGTCAAGCCAAACGAATCGAAATCGGTAAAGAAAACACCACCATCATCGACGGCTTCGGCGATGCTGCCCAAATCGAAGCGCGTGTTGCTGAAATCCGCCAACAAATCGAAACCGCAACCAGCGATTACGACAAAGAAAAACTGCAAGAGCGCGTTGCCAAACTGGCAGGCGGCGTGGCAGTAATCAAAGTCGGTGCTGCTACCGAAGTCGAAATGAAAGAGAAAAAAGACCGCGTGGAAGACGCGCTGCACGCTACCCGCGCAGCCGTTGAAGAAGGCGTGGTTGCCGGCGGCGGCGTAGCCCTGTTGCGCGCCCGTGCCGCTTTGGAAAACCTGCACACCGGCAATGCCGACCAAGATGCAGGCGTACAAATCGTCTTGCGTGCCGTTGAGTCTCCGCTGCGCCAAATCGTTGCCAACGCAGGCGGCGAGCCTAGCGTAGTGGTGAACAAAGTGCTGGAAGGCAAAGGCAACTACGGTTACAACGCAGGCTCCGGCGAATACGGCGACATGATCGAAATGGGCGTACTCGACCCTGCCAAAGTAACCCGTTCCGCGCTGCAACACGCTGCGTCTATCGCCGGCCTGATGCTGACGACCGACTGCATGATTGCCGAAATCCCTGAAGAAAAACCAGCTATGCCTGACATGGGCGGCATGGGTGGAATGGGCGGCATGATGTAAGGCCGTCTGAAACCTTCAGACAAAAAGCAAACCGCATGGCAAGCAGCCGTGCGGTTTTTTATTTGCCAGTAGAAGCGTGAGATGGTAAGGGGTACGCCATGATTTACAGAGAAATAAGGGTAGCCAGTTCCATTGAATCAGAAGCAATCAAATAAACTTCATTATAAAAAAGGCCATCTGAAACTTTATTTTATGTTTCAGACGGCCTGATTAATGATCTAAACTGTTACTTTTTGTTTGAACGGCTGTATCGGACAGCTTGAGACAAGATTTCTTCAATTTCTATCCACATAATGCTTCCTTACAGCAAACCAGATTGACCTAAAGCCGGATCGTTGGCTCGTGCCGCTTGGGCATCTTCGACAGTCAGTCCAAGGGCTTTGGCCACGCCTTCGCCGTATGCCGGATCGCAACGGTAGCAGTTGCGGATATGGCGGTATTTGATGAAGTCTGGTGCATCACCCATGGCTGCGGCGGTGTTGTTAAACAAAGCTTGTTGTTGCTCATTGTTCATCAGCTTGAACAAAGCGCGCGGTTGGCTGAAGTAGTCGTCATCGTCTTGGCGGTAATCCCAGTGCGCCGCATCGCCGCTGATTTTCAAAGGAGGTTCGGCGAAGTCGGGCTGTTGCTGCCATTGGCCGAAGCTGTTGGGTTCGTAGTGCGGCAGGCTGCCGTAGTTGCCGTCGGCGCGACCTTGCCCATCGCGCTGGTTGCTGTGAACAGGGCAACGCGGGCGGTTGACGGGGATTTGGCGGAAGTTCACGCCTAAGCGGTAGCGTTGCGCGTCGGCGTAATTGAACAAACGGGCTTGCAGCATTTTGTCGGGGCTGGCGCCGATACCGGGCACAAGGTTGCTCGGTGCGAAGGCGGATTGTTCCACATCGGCGAAGAAGTTTTCGGGATTGCGGTTCAACTCGAATTCGCCCACTTCAATCAGCGGATAGTCTTTTTTCGGCCAAACTTTGGTCAAGTCAAACGGATGATACGGTACTTTTTCCGCATCGGCTTCAGGCATGATTTGGATGTACATCGTCCATTTCGGAAACTCGCCGCGTTCGATGGCTTCGTACAGGTCGCGTTGATGGCTTTCGCGGTCGTCGGCGATGATTTTGGCGGCTTCTTCATTGGTCAGGTTTTTAATTCCTTGCTGGGTGCGGAAATGGAATTTCACCCAAAAACGCTCGCCTGCTTCGTTCCAGAAGCTGTAAGTATGCGAACCGAAGCCGTGCATATGACGGTAGCTGGCTGGAATACCGCGGTCGCTCATGACGATGGTAACTTGGTGCAGTGCCTCGGGCAGCAGCGTCCAGAAGTCCCAGTTGTTCGTGGCAGAACGCATATTGGTGCGCGGGTCGCGTTTGACGGCTTTGTTCAGGTCAGGGAACTTACGCGGGTCGCGCAGGAAGAATACGGGCGTGTTGTTGCCGACCATATCCCAGTTGCCTTCTTCGGTATAGAACTTCAACGCAAAGCCGCGGATGTCGCGTTCCGCATCGGCTGCGCCGCGCTCGCCTGCCACGGTGGTGAAACGGGCGAACATCTCGGTTTTCTTGCCAACTTCGCTGAAGATTTTGGCGCGGGTGTATTTCGTGATGTCGTGCGTTACGGTGAACGTACCGAACGCACCCGAACCTTTGGCGTGCATACGGCGTTCGGGGATGACTTCGCGCACGAAGTCGGCGAGTTTTTCATTCAGCCACAAATCCTGCGCCAGCAACGGGCCGCGCGGACCAGCGGTCAGGCTGTTTTGATTGTCGGCAACGGGGGCGCCGTTGTTCATGGTCAGGTGGGTTACGGGACATTTAGAGACGGTCATGATGATTTCCTTTGTGAAATGGTCAATGGTTTATAAAACGATTTGCCGAAAAGCATATTCGTAGCCGGTTTCTTGGCATTCATAAATTTCTTGTATCGACATTTTATTTCCTTTTGCTGTTAACTATTAAAAGAACTATACAGAAAGATTTTAACTATTGGAACTATGAAATCGATTTAGAATTAATATTAATCAATCAGAAATTAAATTCTATTAGTTTTTATCAATGATTAAGCTGTAAAAAAGGCCGTCTGAAACTTTATTTTGTGTTTCAGACGGCCTTATTTTTAGTCAAAACAAGGGATTATTTATCCAGTTTGGCTTTGCGTTCTTCCAACCAATGTTCCAAGTAGTGGATGCTGACGCCACCTTTTTGGAAGCCTGGGTCACTGAACAAATCGCGGTGCAGCGGTGTATTGGTTTTGATGCCGGTAATCGCCAGCTCGGCAAGGGCTACGCGCATTTTCGCCATGGCTTGGCCGCGGTCTTTACCGATAACGCAGATTTTGCCGATCAGGCTGTCGTAGTAAGGAGGGATGCGGTAGCCTTGGTAGATGTGGCTGTCGACGCGGATGCCGAAGCCGCCGGGCAGGTGGCAGCTTTCAATCAGACCCGGGCTTGGAATGAAGTTGTATGGGTCTTCGGCGTTGATACGGCACTCAAACGCGTGACCTTCGACTTGAATGTCTTCCTGTTTGTATTGCAAAGGCAGGCCGGATGCGATGCGTAATTGCTCTTGGACGATGTCCACGCCGGTGATGAGCTCGGTAACTGGATGCTCAACCTGAACGCGTGTGTTCATCTCGATAAAGAAGAATTCGCCGTCTTCGTACAGGAATTCAAACGTACCTGCGCCACGATAGCCGATACGTTTGCAAGCGTCGGCACAGGCTTTGCCGATTTTGGCGCGTTCTTCTTCAGTGATGAACGGGGCAGGTGCTTCTTCGATAACTTTTTGGTGGCGGCGCTGCATGGAGCAGTCGCGCTCGGCGAGGTAGATGGCGTTGCCGTATTCGTCGGCAATCACTTGGATTTCGACGTGGCGCGGACGTTGCAGGTAGCGCTCCATGTAAACCATCGGGTTGCCGAATGCCGCGCCTGCTTCGGCTTTGGTCATTTCGACAGACTGGAGGAGGTCTTCTTTTTTCTCGACGACGCGCATACCGCGACCGCCACCGCCGCCGGAGGCTTTGATAATGACGGGATAACCGACTTTATCGGCGATTTTGAGGATTTCTTCGCCATCGTCTGGCAATGCGCCTTCAGAACCGGGAACGCAAGGCACGCCGGCTTCGATCATGGCGTGTTTGGCGGATACTTTGTCACCCATCAGACGGATGGTATCGGCTTTCGGACCGATGAAGACAAAGCCGGATTGTTCGACTTGTTCGGCAAAATTGGCGTTTTCGGCGAGGAAGCCGTAGCCCGGGTGGATGCCGTCGGCTTCGGTTACTTCGGCGGCTGCGATGATGGCCGGGATGTTGAGGTAGCTTTGTGCGGATGCGGCAGGGCCGATGCACACGGATTCGTCGGCGAGTTTGACGTGCAGGCTGTCTTTGTCGGCTTCGGAATGGACGGCGACGGTGGCGATGCCCATTTCACGGCAGGCTCGCAGGACGCGCAGGGCGATTTCGCCCCGGTTGGCGATCAATACTTTTTTCAGCATGATAATCTTTCCGGATGGTTCAGACGGCCTCAGCGGCCGCCTAATGCGTTGCGGATTTTTTGGTCGGTTTTGTATTGGCTCAAGGCGTAAACCGACCACATGGCTGCCGGTATCCAGCCAACCAGCGTACATTGCAGAATCAGACAGATGATGCCTGCAATCGGACGGCCGATGGTGAAAAACTGCAACCAAGGCAAGAAAATAGCCAAAATCAGACGCATGGTTTGTCCTTAATGAACAGAAAAAGGAATTTCAGACGGCCTCGAAACTGAAGGCCGTCTGAAAAAACGGATTATTCAATGATGAAAAGCGGCTCGCCGTATTCGACCGGAGTACCGTTTTCAACCAGAATTTCTTTAACGACACCGGATTTCTCGGCTTCGATTTCGTTCATCAGCTTCATGGCTTCGATGATGCACAAAGTATCGCCGACTTTAACCTGTTGGCCGACCTCGACAAAAGCGGCGGCGTTCGGGCCGGGAGCGCGGTAGAACGTACCGACCATAGGCGATTTTTGTGCGTTGGACAAATCACGAGCGGCAGGGGCGGCGGCTGGAGCGGCTGCGGCCGGAGCAGCAGCAGGGGAGGCAACCGGAGCGGCTGCGGCAGGTGCCGGAGCAGCATAAATAGGAGCTGCGGCGGCAGTGGTACGCGTAATGCGGACTTTTTCTTCGCCTTCGGTAACTTCAATTTCTGCAATGCCTGATTCTTCGACCAAATCAATCAGTTTTTTTAATTTACGCAAATCCATTGCTTTTCCTTTTTAGCGCGGCATAAAGTGCATATTGGGTATGCGCCGCTGTGGTTTTAGATGATTTCCTGAGACGTCGGAAGGCAGATTTGCCATCCGGCGTTTAAATAATGTCGGAACAGGGCGGAGCCTGAGAAATGAATCTGGTTATTTTCCCGAACTTGCCGGTAAATGTCCAGTAAAAGATAGAAAAAAGGCGTTTTTCGGCGAAAAAAAGGATGGAACGCTGATTTTTGTTAAAAAGCGATTTTCCCAAGAGCGTTTATTCTAATTTATTGGTTTTGCGACAAAACATGCCGTCTGAAAACCAACTTTGCGCGTATAATGGCGCCTGTTTTTTTAAAGTATGCACGACAATGGATATTTCCGATTTTGATTTTGAATTGCCCGAAAAACTGATTGCCCAGCATCCTCCGGAAGTGCGCGGCAGCAGCAGGCTTCTGGTTGCCTTGCCGACATTGCCGATTGAAGACAAACATTTCGGCGATTTACCCGATTATGTCGCACCGGGCGATGTGCTGGTGTTTAACAATACCAAAGTGATGAAGGCGCGCCTGTTCGGCCAAAAAGCCAGCGGCGGCAAAATCGAAGCCCTGATTGAACGGGTTTTAGACGCGCATACCGCATTGGCGCATATCCGCTCGTCCAAATCGCCGAAACCGGGTACGAAATTGATTTTTGAAGGCGATATCCGCGCTGTCATGATGGAGCGTGCGGAAGAATTGTTTTGCCTGAAATTTGAAGGCGAGCAAACCGTTTACGAACTTTTAGAGCAAAACGGCCATCTGCCCTTGCCGCCTTATATCGAACGCGCGGCCGATGACGAAGACGACAGCCGCTATCAGACCGTGTACGCCAAATATCAAGGCGCAGTGGCCGCGCCGACGGCGGGTTTGCACTTTACCGATGAGTTGTTGGGCCGTCTGAAAGCCAAAGGCGTAGAAACCGCGGAAGTGACCCTGCACGTCGGTGCCGGCACATTCCAACCCGTGCGCGTCGATAAAATTGAAGAACACAAAATGCACAGCGAGTGGTTTGACGTACCGGCCGAGACCGTTGCCGCCGTTGAAGCCGCCAAAGCGCGCGGCAATAAAGTATGGGCAGTGGGCACAACCTCCATGCGCGCCTTGGAATCCGCCGCACGCGAAACAGGCCGTCTGAAAGCCGGTCACGGCGATACCGATATTTTCATTACGCCGGGCTACCGCTTCAATGTGGCCGACCGATTGATTACCAACTTCCACCTGCCCAAATCAACCTTGCTGATGCTCGTCAGCGCGTTTTCGGGCATGGAGCATATCCGCAGCGTTTACCGCCATGCGGTGGAACAGGAATACCGCTTTTTCAGCTATGGCGATGCGATGATTTTGGGGAAAGCGGAATAAAGCGGAAGCGGATTGGAGCGTTTTAAACTGGTTATTTGGGATTGTCCAGAATCCAAATCAGTTGGAACACTCTATTAAAATATGCGAATTAAAATAAATGATTGAAGTAAACGCCGCGAAGTGGTTGGAATTTGAGTTGTAAGAAATAAAGCACAAAAAACAAAAAGGCCGTCTGAAAATGGTTTTCAGACGGCCTTTTATCTTTCCATGCTTAGGCATCGATGTTTTGTGCCAGCAGGGCGTTGTTTTCGATGAAGGCGCGGCGCGGTTCGACTTCGTCGCCCATAAGGGTAACGAACACTTCGTCGGCGGCAATGGCGTCTTCGATGCGGACTTTCAGGAGACGGCGGACGGTAGGATCCATCGTGGTTTCCCAAAGTTGTTCCGGATTCATCTCGCCCAAGCCTTTGTATCGCTGGATAGACATGCCTTTTTGGGCAACGCTCATCAAGATGTCCAAAGCGCCTTCAAAGCTGTCGATGTCGTATTCGTTGTCGCCTTTGTAGAGCTTCGCCCCTTCGCCGACCATGCCTTTGAGTGCGGCGGCGGTTTGGGTAAGGGTTTGGTAGGCTTTGCTGTTGAGGAACTTAGGCTCGAGGTAGCTCACCATCACGTTGCCGTGCAGCTTGCGTGTAATTTTGATGAACTGGTGTCCTTCGTGGCCCTCGATACGTTCGAGCGCGACTTCTTTTTCGTCCAAGAGGCCGCTCAATTCGGCAATGGCGCGATCTGCGCTTTCTGCTGTGCTGAGGTCGACCGGCGAAGCGTGCAGCATGGCATGCAGGACGAGTTCGTCAATGATGCGGCTTTCTTGCTCGATGACGGTTTTGGCCAACAGGAATTGTTTGGCGGTATTGGCAAGCTCTTCGCCTTCGATGGTACGGCCGTCTGAAACGATTTTGGCTTTTTCCAAGGCCAAACCGAGCAGCCATTGGTCTTTTTCCAGTTCGTCTTTGAGATAGCGCTCTTGTTTGCCGTATTTGGCTTTGTACAAAGGCGGCTGGGCGATGTAGATGTAGCCGCGTTCGACCAGCTCGGGCATTTGACGGTAGAAGAAGGTCAGGAGCAGGGTGCGGATGTGCGCGCCGTCCACGTCGGCATCGGTCATGATGATGATGCGGTGGTAGCGCAGTTTTTCGGCATTGAATTCTTCTTTGCCGATGCCAGCGCCTAGAGCGGTAATCAGCGTGGCGACTTCTTGGCTGGCCAGCATTTTTTCAAAACGTGCTTTCTCGACGTTCAAAATTTTACCTTTAAGCGGCAAAATCGCTTGGAATTTGCGGTCGCGGCCCTGCATGGCGGAACCACCTGCGGAGTCGCCCTCGACGAGGTAGAGTTCGGACAGGGCAGGGTCTTTTTCTTGGCAGTCGGCAAGTTTGCCCGGCAGGCCCAAACCGTCCATCACGCCTTTGCGGCGGGTAATTTCACGTGCTTTGCGGGCGGCTTCGCGTGCGCGGGCGGCATCGACGATTTTGCTGGTGATGATTTTGGCTTCGGTCGGGTTTTCTTCAAGGAAGTCGGTCAGTGCTTGGTTGATGACTTCGTTGACGACGGGGCCGATTTCGCTGGAAACCAGTTTGTCTTTGGTTTGCGATGAGAATTTCGGGTCGGGCAGTTTGACGGACAAAACGCAGGTCAGGCCTTCACGCATATCGTCTCCGGCGGTTTCCACTTTGGCTTTTTTAGCCACTTCGTTGGCTTCGATATAGTTGTTGATGGTGCGGGTCATCACTTGGCGCAGCGCGGTCAAGTGCGTACCGCCGTCGCGTTGCGGAATGTTGTTGGTAAAACATTGCACGCTTTCTTGGTAGCTGTCGTTCCATTGCATCGCGCATTCGACGCTCATGCCGTCTTTTTCGCCGAACGCGTAGAAGATTTTTTCGTGCAACGGCGTTTTTTTGCGGTTCATGTATTGCACGAAGCCGGCCACGCCGCCGGAAAGGGCGAAGCTTTCGTGTTTACCGTCACGTTCGTCAATCAATTCTATGTCCACGCCGTTGTTCAGGAAGGAAAGTTCGCGGATACGCTTGGCGAGGATGTCGAAGCTGTATTCGACGTTGCCGAAGGTTTCCGCGCTGGCGAGGAAACGCACGGTCGTGCCTTTTTTGTCGGAATCGCCGACCACTCGCAACGGCTCTTCGGTTTCGCCGCGCACGAAGCGGACGAAGTGTTCTTTGCCGTCGCGGTAGATGGTCAGCGTGACCCAGTCGGACAGCGCGTTGACGACGGACACGCCTACACCGTGCAGGCCACCGGAGATTTTGTAGCTGTTGTTGTCAAACTTACCGCCCGCGTGCAATACGGTCATGATGACTTCGGCGGCGGAGCGTCCTTCTTTCGGGTGGATGCCGGTGGGCATGCCGCGGCCGTTGTCGGCCACGCTGACGGAATTGTCGGCATGGATGGTTACGGTGATTTTGTCGCAATGTCCCGCCAGTGCTTCGTCGATGGCGTTGTCCAATACTTCGAACACCATGTGGTGCAGGCCGCTGCCGTCCTGCGTGTCGCCGATATACATACCGGGGCGTTTGCGTACCGCTTCCAAGCCTTCCAGCACTTGTATGCTGTCGGCGCCGTATTCTTCGTGTTTTTGGTCAGTCATGGTCTTTTCTTGCTGAATTTCAAGGAATTTTTCCGTGCGTGCGATGAGATATCAAACGGGCGCGGCGGATGTGTTCCGAAAGGTCAAAATAATAGGCAATTATACCTGATTTTGCTGGATTATTCAGCGTTTTAAGTGCAAAAAGGCCGTCTGAAAGATTAAATTTCAGACGGCCTTTGTATCGGAAAACAGGTTTAGCGTTTGACGCCGCTCAATCGCGCCCAGCCTTCTTCGATTTCGGCAGGCTCGATGTCGAACCATTGGCTGTAAATGCCGCTGAGTTCTTCGACTTGTTCGTCCAAAAGGCCGGACAAGACAATGCGGCCGCCTTGTTTGGTACGTGCGGCAAGCATTTCGCCGAGCATACGCAACGGGTTGGCCAGAATGTTGGCGATAACGACATCAAATTGGCCTTGCGGCAGGCCATCCGGCAGGTAGAACTGCGCGTCGACGTTGTTTTGCGCGGCATTATCTTTACTGGCGCGGATGGCTTGTTCGTCAATATCTACACCGATGGCGGAGCCTGCGCCGAGTTTGAGGGCAGCAATGGCCAAAATGCCTGAGCCGCAGCCGTAGTCCAATACGCTTTCGCCGCCTTTGAGCTGTGTGTCGAGCCATTTGAGGCAGAGGCGTGTGGTCGGATGGCTGCCCGTACCAAAGGCAAGACCCGGGTCGAGTTGCAGGTTGACGGCGTTGCCGTTGGGCGCTTCGTGCCAAGACGGGGTAATCCACAGGCGGTCGGAAATTTGAATCGGGTCGAATTGCGCTTGGGTCAGGCGTACCCAGTCTTGATCTTCAAGGATTTCGCCGGTGTATTTCAAATCGTTCAAACCGCATTCCTGCGCGGCGGCTTTGATAATGGAAGCGGCGTCGTCGCTTTCGCCGAAAAGGGCGATGACTTTGCTTTGTTGCCAGATTTGCTCGGTCGGCATGCCCGGCTCGCCGAAAATGGCCTGCTCGTTTTCTGTGCCGGCATAGGCATCTTCAATGGCGGCGGACAATGCGCCGTGTTCCATCAGCGCATCGGCAAGGCGTTCGGCGATGGCATCGTTGACGTTGATGGTGATTTGTTGATAGGACATGGTGGGGCTTTCTTTTTAATAAGGCCGTCTGAAAATCGACGTTGTGCTTTCAGACGGCCTTGTAAGGTATGAAACCTGATGATGCGGGTTTATCGGTTTTTCAAACCCAGTACGTCTTGCATATCGTACAGGCCTTTTTTGCCGTTTGCCCAAACTGCGGCGCGTACGGCACCGGCGGCAAAGGTCATGCGGCTGCTGGCCTTGTGGGTGATTTCCACACGCTCTCCGTCGGTGGCGAAGAGGGCGGTGTGGTCGCCGACGATGTCGCCTGCGCGGACGGTGGCAAAACCGATGGTGGACGGATCGCGTGGGCCGGTGTGGCCTTCGCGGCCATAAACGGCGCATTCTTTGAGGTCGCGGCCGAGGGCGTCGGCAATGACTTCACCCATGCGTAACGCGGTGCCGCTTGGGGCATCGACTTTGTGGCGGTGGTGGCCTTCGATGATTTCGATGTCGTAGCCTTCGTTTAACACGCGGGCGACGGTGTCGAGGATGTGGAAGGTCAGGTTGACGCCGACGCTGAAGTTGGCTGCGAAGACGACGCCTATTTTTTCGCCTGCGGCTTGGATGGCGGCTTTGCCTGCGTCGTCAAAACCGGTGGTGCCGATGATGATGTTGACGCCTTTTTCCACGCATTTTTGCAGGTGTTTCAGGGTTGGCTCGGGACGGGTAAAGTCGATAAGGACATCGCTTTGAGCCAGTACAGCATCCACGTCGTCTGAAATGGCGACGCCGGTTTTGAGGCCGGAGGCGAAGCCTGCATCCAAACCCAATACTTCCGAGCCGGAATGCTCGAGTGCGCCGGAGAGGACGGTATCGGGATGGTTGTTGACTGCTTCAACCAAAACGCGACCCATGCGGCCGTTGACGCCGGCAATGGCGATTTTCAATGCGCTCATGGGGCTTCCTTATTTCGGCTTGGTTTCGGTAGTCGGAACGACGTTTTGTCCGGCTTGAACGGCTTCGATGGATTTTTGAATGGCATCGCCTTCGGCGCGTGCGAGGACGTCGTTTTCAAAGTACAGGGTCAGGTTGCTTTGTTCTTTGATGATGCCGTTGCGGCTGGTGTTGAAAGTGTAATCCCAGCGGTCGGCATGGAAGGCATCGCGCAGGAGCGGCGTACCGAGCAGCAGTTGGACTTGGTCGCGGGTCATACCTTGGCGCAGGGAAACCACGGCGCGGGGATTGAGCTCGTTACCTTGAATGATTTTGAGTTTGTAGGATGGAAAGTTGGATACGCGCTCGGCACTGCATGAGGCCAGACCTAAAATAGCGGCGATGGCAAGGCATAAGGCTTTATTCACGGGCTTACCTTTCTGTGTCATTTCGGGAAAGATGTTTATCATCGCTTGAATATTTTTAAAAAGCAAACGATAATCATCTTCTTAATTTTTCTTTTCGCCGATTTTCAATTGCAAGACCGGCGGCAGATTGCCACCCTTTAACGGCCCAATAGTGGGCAAACGGGCGGAAAGTGCGTATTATAACGGTTATTACCTTACAGGGATATTGAATATTATGGAAAAATTCAGCAACATTGCGCAATTGAAAGACAGCGGTTTGAAAGTTACTGGTCCACGTTTGAAAATTTTGGACTTGTTCGAGACTCATGCCGAGGAGCATTTGAGTGCGGAAGATGTGTACCGTATCCTGTTGGAAGAGGGTGTGGAAATCGGCGTGGCGACGATTTACCGTGTGTTGACCCAGTTTGAACAGGCCGGCATTTTGCAACGCCACCATTTTGAAACCGGCAAAGCGGTTTACGAATTGGACAAAGGCGATCACCACGACCACATCGTTTGCGTGAAATGCGGCGAAGTAACCGAATTCCACAATCCGGAAATCGAAGCGCTGCAAGATAAAATCGCCGAAGAAAACGGCTACCGTATCGTCGATCACGCGCTGTATATGTACGGCGTATGCGGCGATTGCCAAACCAAAACCAAACGTTAATCAGTTTGTATGTTGATTTTTCAGACGGCCTTGGGCATTTTCAGCTTGAGGCCGTCTGAAACTTTATGGGCTTTACGATGAAGATTCCTTTTCTTGCGCCACGGGATTATCGTTTCCCCGACCCGTCTTATGCTTTGGCAGAATGCGACGGCTTGGTCGGCGTCAGCGGCGATTTGGATACGGGGCGGCTGTTGTCGGCGTATGGGCAGGGGATTTTTCCATGGTTTAGCCGCGACGGTTGGTTTTTCTGGTATGCGGTTGCGCCGCGAGCCGTGATTGTGCCGGAAAACCTGCATATCGGCCGCTCTTTGGCAAAAACCTTGCGCCACAAGCCGTATCGGGTAACGGTCAACCGCTGTTTTGAAAAAGTGATTGCCCATTGCGCCAATGTACCGCGCCCGGAACAGGACGGAACGTGGATAGAACCTGCGTTTCAGACGGCCTATTTGAAGCTGCACCATCAGGGGCATGCACATTCGTTTGAATGTTGGTTGCCGGACGAACAAGGCGAAATGCAGTTGGCAGGCGGGTTTTACGGCGTGCAAATCGGCTGCGTGTTTTATGGCGAGTCGATGTTTGCCTTGCGTCCCGATGCGTCAAAGATTGCGTTTGCCTGCGCCGTACCGTTTTTGGCGGATTTGGGCGTTGCACTGATAGACTGTCAGCAGGATACCGAACATATGCGCCGTTTCGGTTCGCAGTTGATGGATTTTGCCGACTTTCAGACGGCCTTGAAGGATTTGAACGCGAAACCGTTAAAGCGGAATATCGAAGGCGGCATGGTGGCTGAAAATCTTCTGCAAAAGATTGGCGGCGAAGATTGATTTATCGGCACGGGGTATCGGCAGAAGCGACAGTCTGCATATCGTAGCTGGGAAATTAGTTAGAAAATAAATGCTATTCAATTCACTTGAACAGGCCGTCTGAAAATCTTGGCTTAGCCGAAATCTAGCCGTGTAACGCTTGGCGCTAATCATGTTAATAGCTGACGAAATCGCTTTTACATGGCAAAATAACAAGTTAAATATTTGTAATAGGGTGGCCTGAATAGGTTTCAGACGGCCCTGATCTCTTGAAGGAATCAACATGTCTTTGCAAAACATCATTGAAACGGCTTTTGAAAACCGTGCCGAAATCAATCCGAATACCGTTACCCCGGAAGTGCGTGAAGCGGTTTTGGAAACCATCCGCCAGCTCGACGCCGGCAAACTGCGCGTTGCCGAACGTTTGGGCGTGGGCGAATGGAAAGTCAACGAATGGGCGAAAAAAGCCGTATTGCTGTCTTTCCGCATTCAGGACAATGAAATCCTCAACGACGGTGTGAACAAATACTTCGACAAAGTGCCGACTAAATTTGCCGATTGGTCTGAAGACGAATTCCGCAGCGCAGGTTTCCGCGCAGTTCCGGGTGCCGTTGCCCGCCGCGGCAGTTTTGTGGCGAAAAATGTTGTGTTGATGCCTTCTTATGTCAATATCGGCGCATACGTTGACGAAGGTGCGATGGTCGATACTTGGGCGACTGTCGGCTCTTGCGCGCAAATCGGTAAAAACGTGCACTTGAGCGGCGGCGTCGGCATCGGCGGCGTACTCGAGCCTCTGCAAGCCAGCCCGACCATTATTGAAGACAACTGCTTTATCGGTGCGCGTTCTGAAATCGTTGAGGGCGTGATTGTCGAAGAAGGCAGCGTGATTTCTATGGGCGTGTTCATCGGTCAATCCACTAAAATCTTTGACCGTACTACCGGCGAAATCTATCAAGGTCGCGTACCGGCTGGTTCGGTTGTCGTATCCGGCAGCATGCCTTCCAAAGACGGCAGCCACAGCCTCTACTGCGCGGTTATCGTCAAACGCGTGGACGCGCAAACCCGTGCGAAAACCAGCGTGAACGAATTGTTGCGCGGTATCTAATCGGATAACGAACGCCGACTGAGGGTGGGTGCAAAGCCTGCTTTACGGTCGGGTTTGAACACAAAACAGGCAGAATGTTCTGCCTGTTTTTTTATGGCTTAAAGGCCGTCTGAAACAATTTCAGACGGCCTTTTGTTTTTGATGATGGGTTGTTTCAAGATAATTGAAGGAAACGAAAATCCTTGCCTGAAATTACGCGTTCGGCCAGTCGGCGCAATAGTATTGCCAATAGACTTCGATAAAAGGAATCTCGCTGTAATCGCACAACCACGGTTTGGCGCGTGTGGTGTAGTGGATAACGGGTGGAACAGTGTCGGGTTTGGGGAATACTTCGCCGAGGCTTCGTTTTTGGAAATATTCGACTGCGCCGGTTTGGAAGTTCCAAGATTCTTCTAATTGCAGCCAGTTTTTTTGAAATACGGTGTTTAGAAAGCATTGGTCGCCATAGGGTACGGCTTCGTTGAGGCAGGCAGCGGTTTTCAGCAGTTGCGCCGCGATATTGTGTTCCCGCCATTGCGCCAAGTCGGCCAACAGCATGCCTGAATTGAAATAGGGCGTGGTGTGCAGGCCGATAGGGTGTTTCCACTCGATGCGCGCCAAAACGGAATCTTGTACCGCCGCAACGGGATAACCGCGCATATCGAGGTTGAACAAATCATGCAGGGATTGGGTCACCACCATATCGCTGTCGAGATACAGGGCGCGGTCGACAGGCAGGTGCTGCATCATCAGGCGGAAAAATGCGGCATCCGAAATATGGGACAAGCGGCGATATTGGCTGAAGTCGACTTCGATTTTGACGTCATTCAGGCGGTTGCCGCTGGCCGCGAGCTTTTGGTTGGTATAGTCGATCCATTCCCGCCTGAAGGTATTATGCATGAGGTAGAAATCGACATTTGTGTTGTGGGTACAGATGGATTTCATCAGGGTATGAACCTGCTCGGCATAGCCGGTATCGGCAGCAAGGACGATGGTGATGTTGCTCATTGGTTAAATTCCCTTTATTTGCAATGTCTTAAATTTTGTCAGGCATTTTCTTGGTCTTGTGCGGTCGGTAAGGTGGCGTGGTCTTCGTTTTCTGATACGGCTTTTTCTAATAAATCCCGTTGCAGCTGTTTACCGGCTTTGATGCCCAATTTACGCAGTTTTTCGGTGCTGCTGATGAGGTTGCCCCTGCCGGAAACCAAGCGGCCATAGGCCGTCTGAAACTGGGATTGTGCCTGACCAAGCGCTTTATTGATGCCGTCCATGCTTTCGACAAAGCCGACAAATTTGTCATAAAGTTTGCTGCCTGCCTCGGCAATGGCTAGCGCGTTTTGGTTTTGTTGCTCGTTGCGCCAGATGTTGGCAACGGTGCGCAGGGTGGCGAGCAGGGTGCTGGGGCCGGTCAGCATGATGCGTTTGTCGAAACACTCTTGGAAGAGGTTTGGATCGTGTTGCAGGGCGAGGAGGTAGGCTGGTTCGACAGGGACGAACATAAAGACGAAGTCCAACGTTTTGACGCCATCAAGGTCGGTGTAATCCTTCGCAGCCAAGCTTTTGATGTGGGCGCGGATGCTGGCGACGTGGTTGGCAAGCTCGCGCTCTGCTTCTGCGCCGGTGCTTTGCGTATAGCGGACGTAGGCGGTCAGCGATACTTTGGAGTCGATGACGATTTGTTTGTTGTCGGGCAGATTGATGAGGACGTCGGGCTGGAGGCGGCGTTGGGTGCCGTCTGCTTCGTGGCGGACGCTGGAAGCTTGAACGATGTATTCACGACCTTTTTGCAGGCCGGAATTTTCCAATACGCTTTCCAAAATCATCTCGCCCCAGTTGCCTTGGGTTTTGTTTTGCGTGCCGGTCAGCGCGGTGGTCAGCGCTTTGGCATCGTGGTGGAGCTGGGTGTTGAGGGTTTGCAGGCGTTTGAGCTCGTTTTCGATGGTTAGGCGTTCTTTGGCTTCTTTTTCATAAGTCTGCTGAACCAGCTCGCTGAAGCCATGTATGCGTTCGTTGAGCGGATTAAGCAGTTGCTGGAGATGGTCGTGGTTTTGCTCGGTAAAGCGGCGGCTTTTCTCTTCCAGAATAGTGTTGGCGAGGTTTTGGAACTGGTCGCTCAAGTTTTTACGCGCATCTGCCAGCAAGGCCAATTTTTCTTCGGCAGCCTGACGGTCTTTTTCCGATTGGGTGTTGAGGCGCTCGTTTTGGACTTGAAGCGCGTGGTTTTGCTCCAAAAGGGCGGCGTATTCTTGTTTCAGACGGCCTTTTTCGGCTTCCTGTTGCTGTAAAAGGCTGTTTTTGTCGTCGATATTGGCTTTTTCTTGCGTCAGTTGTGTGGAGAGGCGTTCGTTTTGGACTTGCAGCGCATGGTTTTGCTCCAACAGCGTGTCGTAGTCTTGTTTCAGACGGCCTTTTTCCGTTTCTTGTTGTTGCAAAAGCGTATTTTTATCCACACTCAAGGCCTGTTCTTGAACCAGCTGCGTGTTTAATCGCTCATTGTTGATTTGCAGGTTTTGCGCGCTTTGCTGCCATTTTGCACATTCGTGTTTTAAAGCTTCGACTTCGGCCTCGCAATCTTGCAGATAGGCAATCTGTTTTTCGGCTGCGGCAAAGCGGTTTCCCGTCTCCTGCAATTCGTCTTGCAATTCCTGCACGGTATGGCGGCTGTGCGCCAAATCCGCCGCAGTTTGAGCCTGCACCTGTTCGGCAAACTCATGCAGGCGGCGGCTTTCGGCCAATTCTTGCAAAACAATAAAGTGTCGGCTTTGGGCTTGGTAGCGTGTTATCAGCCAAGCAAACAGCGCGCCGATAAAAAATGCGGCCGCGCCGGTCAGGATTAGGGTGTTGTTCATGCTGGAAATAGTCAATACGCAGAATGTTTCACTATATCATATATTTGCAGCGCATTTTATGGTCGGATATGCGCTAGAAGCGTGTGTTTTCTTTAAAAGAAGCTATCAAAGGTATTGGTTTTGACTAAATGAAGATTTGGTTTGTCAAAAAGATAGATTTATAACATTTTGAATTTAAAATAATATTTAATTTAGAGTGCGATTTGCAACAAAAAAAGAGGGATTTTATGGGCGCAGCAAGATACGTTTGTAGTGTGTATGTAATTAAGACATCGGTGTCATTGAGAAAGACATCGGTGTCATTTTCAAAACAAAATATAAATTAACTAAAATCGTCATTATGTATATTTTTTATATTTTATCTTTACGGAAAAGTTGTATTAATTAACGATTGGCGCGGTATGATTCGTCCTGTCGGTAGCGCAGATGCCGGCGGAAAAATGTGTATGTTGTTAAATAACATTTTGTATCTATGAAAAAGGACTACTTAAAATGGCACATTTAATAACGCTTGCTTCCGCTTCTTTAATCGGTATGTCGGGGATACCGGCCTCCGCCCTCGGCGTCACCTATAATATGGAAACGGTAGTACACAAATAATTCAATTATAAACGAATTGATTAAAATACTTCAGAAAACGCAACTTAGGCCGTTTTTCGGCCGACAGACAAGAAAGTGAGACAAACAATGAAAACTTTAATCAAACTGGCAGCCGCCTCTTTAATCGGTATGTCCGGCCTGACCGTCGGTGCAACCAATATCGCCCACAATATGGCTGATGCCGATAAATAAAAAAATACACAACACACCCTAAAATACACAGAAAAGAGTTAAAATGAAAACATTAATCAAATTGGCTGCAGCTTCTTTGATCGGCATGTCCGGTTTGACAGTTGGCGCAACCAAAATCGCAAAAAATATGGCAGAAGCTGCCAATAAATAAACGCAAGTGAAATTAAGCTTGTTTTGGTGATAAAAAAGGCCGTCTGAACATTCAGACGGCCTTTGTATTTGATGGCAAACCGTTTTATTTGCCGATACAGAAGCGCGAGAAAATCACGCCCAGCAAATCGTCGGCGGTAAATTCGCCGGTGATTTCGCTGCACGCGTTTTGGGCGAGGCGCAGGTGTTCGGCGAAAAGCTCGATTTGGTTGTTGTCGCAGAGGGCGGCGTTTTCCAGCTCGGCTTCGGCTTCGTGCAGGGCGTTGAGGTGGCGGCTGCGGGCGAGAAACAGGCTTTCGCTTTCGCCCTGCCAGCCGACTTCCTGCAACAGCGCGTGTTTGAGCAAGTCGAGACCCTCGCCGGTTTTGGCGGACAGGCTGATGACGGTGTCCGCGCCGGTTTGCGCGAGGCTGTCTGAACGGACGGCGATGGGTTCGCCGGTCAGGTCGGCTTTGTTGTGGATTTCGATTTTTTTCAAACCTTCGGGCAGGCTGTTCAAAATAGCTTGGGTTTTGGCGTTCACGCCTTCTCGCGGATCAATCAGAATCAGGGCGACATCGGCTTCGGAGACGGCTTTGCGGCTGCGCTCGATGCCGATTTGTTCGACCACGTCGTCGGTTTCGCGCAGGCCGGCGGTGTCGATGATGTGGACGGGTACGCCGTCGAGGGTGATTTGTTCGCGCACGGTGTCGCGGGTGGTGCCGGCGATGTCGGTTACGATGGCGATGTCGTCGCCAGCCAAGGCGTTGAGCAGGCTGGATTTGCCGACGTTGGGCGCGCCGACGAGGACGACGTTCATGCCTTCACGCAAAATCGCGCCTTGTTCCGCGCTGGCAAGTACGGTTTTCAGACGGCCTTGCAGGGCTTGGAGCTTGCCGCGCGCGTCGGCGGCTTCGAGAAAGTCAATGTCTTCTTCGGGAAAGTCCAGCGTGGCTTCGACCAGCATCCGCAGGGTAATAAGGTCGTCCACCAGCTCGTGTATGTGTTGGGAAAACGCGCCTTTGAGCGAACGCAACGCCATGCGTGCGGCGGACTTGCTGGAGGCGTCGATGAGGTCGGCGACGCTTTCGGCTTGGGCAAGGTCGAGTTTGTTGTTGAGGAAGGCACGTTTGGTAAATTCGCCCGGCTCCGCCATGCGCGCGCCCAGTTCGAGGCAGCGCGAGAGCAGCATATCCATTACCACAGGGCCGCCGTGTCCCTGCAACTCAATCACATCTTCGCCGGTGAAGCTGGCGGGGGCGGCGAAGTAGAGCAGGATACCGTTGTCTATCGGCTGCCCGTCGCCGCCGAGAAAGTCGGTGTAAAGCGCGGTGCGCAGTTTGGGCGTTTTGCCGCCGCTGAGGGTTTGCGCCAAAGGCAGCAGGTTTTTGCCGGAAAGACGGATCACGCCGACGCCGCCGCGTCCGGGTGCGGTGGCGATGGCGGCGATGGTGGGTTGGGATGCGGACATGAGAACTCACGTATAGATAAATTTAATGTGTGTATTATAGCAAAAGGCCGTCTGAAACTTTGGGTTTCAGACGGCCTTTGGATTAAGACGATTAAACGGCGGCGACGGTAAAGCGTTCAAACAAATGCGCTTTGTTTTCCGCATCGTCGGCGATGGCGACTGCCAAATCTGCCACGCTGATGCCTGCCGGAATTTCACCGTCCATCAGCAAATCATCTTTGCCCAAGCGGTATTTGCCGGTTTTGTCTTCACTTAAGCTGCCGTCCCCGCCGAATCGTGCAGGAGGAGAAACGAAAGACCAGTTCACATCGCGGCGCGGCAGGAGTGCGGTCAAGAGATGGCGTGCGGCATTGGCGCCGTCGTAAATTTCTTTCGGGAAGTCGGGCGTATCGACCACTTGCAAACTGGGTGCGGCATACAAGCTGCCTGCGCCGCCGACGATTAAGAGATACGGTACTTGCGCCGCTTTTGCCGCTTCGACGATATTGTTTGCGCCGCGTGTGAAATCCGCGCCGATATTGGGATTGTTCCAGCCCGGATTGAACGCGCTGACTACGGCATCAAAACCGGCCAGTTTGTCGGCAAAATCTGCTGCGTTGACATCTGCAGAGACAGCGGCAACATTTTGCGCTTGGAAAACTTTGTCTGTGTTGCGGGCGAAAGCGGTCACTTCATGACCGCGGCCTGCCAATTCTCGAACGACTGCGTTGCCGACATAACCTGTTGCACCGATAACTGCGATTTTCATGTTTGACTCCTTATGGGATGTGATTAATTAGATGAGTGCATTGTAAGGCCGTCTGAAACGCTTGATAATCCCTGATTTACTGTTATGATTGTGAAGTTGAGCTAAATAATTATTTCCAAATGCAAGACATCAAACCCTTACTTGTTTTCGCTACCGTCCTCGAACACGGCAGCATGAACGCCGCCGCTGCCGCGCTGGGCATGACCCCGTCTGCCGTCAGCCAGCACATCAACCGCCTCGAAACCCTGCACGGCATCAAGCTGTTAAACCGCAGCACGCGCAGTCTTTCGCCTACCGATGCCGGCCGCGCCTTGGGCGAATACTGCCGCCGCTTAGCCGCCACGCTTGCCGATACGCGTACCGTTATCGACAATCTGAAAACCGAACCCGTCGGCGAATTGCGTATTTCCCTGACTTCCACCGTCATCGAATCTCGCGCTTTTCAGACGGCCTTTTCGCGATTACAAACCGAGTTCCCAAAAATCTGCCCCGTCCTCAATTTCAGCGATACCTTGGACGACCTGCAACACAGCCAAACCGACATCGCCATACGCGGCGGCGACCGCGCTTTGGACGATCCCAATCTGGTCGCGCGTCATCTCGTTACCTGGCCGTACATAATTTGCGCCGCGCCTGATTATCTCGATCGCCATCCGACCATTACCCATCCCTCGCAGCTTCATGCACACCACTGGCTGCACTTCCTGCCCGTCCGCACGACCTTGCAAAACGGTGAAGAAAGCTATTTCCTCGACGTTGCCGACAGCATTGCCTGCACGCACCTTGCCGCCGTCCGCAGCCTGACCGAAAGCGGTTTCGGTTTGTCTTTGCAAGTGGGCGGCGAAGTTCGGGAAAAAATTGCACAGGGCCGTCTGAAAGTGGTTTTGCCGGAATGGACATTGCCGCCGATCAGCCTTTATTTGGTGACGCCTTATCGTGTGCAGTCTGCCAAAACCGAGGCTGCCGTGCGCATTTTTACCGAGAGTTTTGCCAAGGAAGGGGATTTATGAGCGCGGAAAATTGGAGCGTTTACCTGATTTTGTGCGAAAACGGCGCGTTTTATTGCGGCATCAGCAACCGTCCTCAAGAGCGGTTTGCAGCGCATTTGTCAGGAAAAGGCGCGAAATACACGCGGTTGAACAAGCCTGTCGAGATGCGCATCGTTTCAGACGGCCTGAGTAAAAGTGAAGCGCTGAAACGGGAAATCGGCATTAAGAAATTGAGGGCAGAGCAGAAGCGGGGATTGTGGGCTGAAGCTGAAATATTGGCAAAAGGTTAATAGCATTGGATTAAATCGTAGTTGGAATATGAAAAACTCTATAAACAAGTAGGCCTGCCGGTGTCTTTTGCATAGGCAAGCGGCAAATGTTTATTAACATGATTCAAAAAGGCCGTCTGAAACCTGATTGGGTTCAGACGGCCTTTTTAGGATAAGAGGCGGTTCAATGCTTATGGTATTATCTGGAAAGTTTGTAAAAAGTTGAATTTAAAAAGAAACTTTAAAAATTAAGAGGGTAACTGCTTGAACAATAAAATGAAAATTATTACGCCAAATGACAAATGGGCGTGAATTTCTATCTGAGTAGAGGTGTGGTGTCAATATGTTTTTCCTGTTTTTGTGACAAAATCTGATTTATGCCAATATTTATTATAGTCTAGGTCGAACGGATTAGTTTCTATGCTAGAATTTTTAAGCTGTTTATATAAAACAGTGATTTAAACTAAAACTAAGGAAAGACAGAACATGAACAAATTACTGATTGCCGTAATGATGATGGCTGGTTTGACAGCTTGTTCCCAAGAGGCTAAACAGGAGACTCAAGAGGCTGCTCAAGCCGTTGCATCTGAAGTGAAAAACGAAGCCGCTTCTGCTGCCGATGCGACTGCATCTGCCGCTCAAGAGGCCGCCGATAAGGTTGAAGCTGCCGCCAGCAAAGCAGAGGAAGCCGCGAAACCTGAAGAAGCTGCCAAGCCTGAAGAGAAAACCGAAGCGCCTGCCGCTGACGCCAAACCTGCAGAATCCGCCAAAGTAGATGGCAAAGCTGTTTACGAAGCGAACTGTAAAACATGTCACGGCGGCTTGATTCCCGGCGCTCCTGCCGTAGGTAAAAAAGAAGACTGGGCGCCTCGTATCAAACAAGGCCAAGACACTCTGCACAAACACGCAATCGAAGGCTTTCAAGCCATGCCAGCCAAAGGTGGCAACGGCAGCCTGAGCGACGATGAAGTGAAA
>NZ_KV821641.1:57546-321156 GCF_001815685.1 Neisseria sp. HMSC056A03 | reverse complement strand
TGAAGTGAAAGCCGCAGTTGATTACATGGCCAACGAATCCGGCGCTAAATTCTAAATCGTACCGATTGAAACGCACCTTGCCACAAGGTGCGTTTTTTATGGGCAGGCGGATGAAAGTTGAAATAGGGCCGATAAACAGGCAAAGGCCGTCTGAAACATTTTATTTTGAAGCACAATCGGCTAAAATCATGCGAATTATTTTATGCAGGAGCAAACCATGAGCAATCAACACGACAACGTAGATGCCGGCGAAATCGCCAAGTTCAGCCAAATCGCCGACAAATGGTGGGATAAAAACGGCGAATTCAAGCCCCTGCATGACATCAACCCCTTGCGCCTCGACTATATCGACGGCTATGCCGGATTGGCAGGCAAACGCGTGTTGGATGTAGGCTGCGGTGGCGGGATTTTGTCGGAAAGCATGGCCAAACGCGGCGCAGAACACGTGACCGGCATCGATATGGCGGAAAAATCCCTGCAAACCGCCGCTGCCCATGCGGCCAGCCAACATGTTGCCAATATTGATTACCGCTGCATCCGCGTCGAAGACCTCGCCGCCGAGCAGCCGCACAGCTTTGACGTGGTAACGTGTATGGAAATGATGGAACACGTTCCCGATCCGTCCGCCATCGTTCAAGCCTGCGCGAAACTGGTCAAACCCGACGGCATGGTGTTTTTCTCTACCATCAACCGCAATCCCAAATCTTATCTGCATCTGATTGTCGGCGCGGAATATCTGTTGAAATTCGTCCCCAAAGGCACGCACGACTGGAAAAAATTCATCACGCCGGCAGAACTCGCGCGTATGTGCCGCCAAGCCGGATTGGATACCGTCGGCAGCAAGGGCATGACCTACAATTTGTTGAGCGGCCGTTATTCCCTGTGCGACTCGACCGAAGTCAACTATATGGTGGCCTGCCGTCCGGCGTAAGGTTACACGGATAAAGCACACGGGCTTGCCCGATATCTGAAACAGTATGTCGAAAGCCGCTCGATACAAATATCGGTAAGGCAAATCAGGCCGTCTGAAAAGAAAAAAGGCATGTGCGATACATGCCTTTTTTGTCTGTGCAGAGAGGTTGCCGCCCTTATTCCGTCCAAGACGAATACGGATGTTTGCTCAGATACGCATTGGTGAATTTACCGTCTGCCGTGATTTCTTGGCCCAGCCAAGACGGTTTGGGAAACTCGGTATCTTCAGACGGCAATTCGATTTCCGCCACAATCAATGGCGCATTGTCGCCGAAATATTCGTCGATTTCATACACAAATCCCTCAAATTCGACTCGATAGCGGTATTTTTCCATTTTAAACGGGCACATATCCGCCATCATCGCTTGCGCGTGAGCCAGCGGGATTTCGTATTCAAACTCGCTACGCGTCATGTCGGAAATATAGCCTTTCAGGGTCAGCCATGCTTGCGAACCGATAATCCGCACGCGGATGGTGCGCTCTTTTTCCACGCTCAAATAGCCCTGTTGCAACACCAGCGGCTCGCTTGCCGCTTCGCGCCAACTGTCATCCGCCAGCAAAAAGCGGCGTTCGATTTCGACCGTCATGAATTCTTTCCTTATTTACCAAACAGGCCGTCTGAAGATTAAAACGGCTTGAAAACCACCATATAAAGCGCGGCCACCATCATCAATACGGGTAGTTCGTTGAATACCCGATACCAGCGGTGCGAATACATATTGCTGCCGTTTTGAAAACGGCGCAGCAGCAGGCCGCAATAAAGCTGATAAGCCAAGAGCAGCAGGCCGCACAATAATTTAACCGCCAGCCAGCCGTTGCCCCACCAATTGTTTACAAACCCGATGGCCGCGCCGAATATCAGCGTTCCCCAGCCCAAAGGCGACATAAAGCAGTACAGCCGCCGCGACATATCCGTCAGCCGTATATATTCCACGCTGCCAGGCTCTAATTGCGCCAGATTCACATAAATCCGCGGCAGATAAAACAGTCCGGCAAACCAAGAAATTACAAAAAACACATGCAGCAGTTTAAACCACAAATACATTTCAGACGGCCTCAAAACCTAAAACCATTATTTTATCCGCAATACTGCTTAAGCCAAAACAAAATAGTCAAAACAATCCGATTTAGTGCGCCGCAACAATGTGTTGCAGGCACAAATTTACCCAAAAGCCAAATTGTAAATTCCGCAATAATATGCAAATTAAGATATGCACAATGCAAAAAACTTGCTAAAATTCTATGCTATTTAATTATAAAAACATTATGGACGGAAAACATGAAACAATTTGAAATCAGCAACAGCGTCAGGAAAGAGCTTAGCAACTACCTGAATACGCACAATCTAAACCTCAAAGCCGCCATGGATAATGAAACAACCAATGGCGAAGTCGCGGCCATCGTTCATGCAGGATTGCCGGCGATGATTCGGAAAATCTATTCTTTGGAAAAAATGAAAACCTTTTTCTGGACGAAAAAAGATTTGATGATGGAATTTATCAATATGCGTTTGGCAGCCGGCGATAAAAAGAGCAAAAACTAATTTTAGCGTTGAGCAGGGGAGATAGGGGTTTGAAATGCGGACTTCTGTTTTTCTCGAAAATCTTGTTAGGAATAGGGCGCACTTATTGTTCCTAATAAATTTAGACAACCGAAAGGCCATCTGAAATTCAAATGATAGGGCATGGGAACATGCCCTGTTTTTATGGACGGCTTGTCTGCATTGGGGGAAATATTGAGCTTGGTAACCGTTGCGGCGTTCCGCGCTGGGTGGTTTTATCGGCTGAATAGTTTTATTATTTGTTTTGCTGAACATATTGAATTGATTATAAAAAGGCCGTCTGAAACATTTCAGACGGCCTTTAGCGTTGAATCAGCAATTAAAACGGCAGATTTTCAAATCAAGCTGCGTTGTCGAAACCGCTGTGGCGGAGCAGGGCATCCAGGCTTGGTTCGCGGCCGCGGAAGGCTTTGAAGGATTCGGCTGCACTGCGCGAACCGCCGACGGCCAGTATTTCTTTCCAGAAGCGGCGGCCGGTTTCGGCAACGTCGTCGCTTTCTTCAAAAGCGGCGTAAGCGTCTGCACTCAAAACTTCCGCCCATGCGTAGCTGTAATAGCCTGCGGAGTAGCCGCCGGCGAAGATGTGGCTGAAGCTCAAGGCAAAGCGGTTGTATGCCGGCGGTTGGGTTACGGCGACTTCTTGACGCACTTTGTCCAAGATTTGCGGCCATTCTTTCAGACGGCCTTCATCTTCCTGATGGTAGATTTCCATGTCGAAGAGGGCAAATTCCATTTGACGGACGAGGAACATACCGCGTTGGAAGTTTTTGGCGGCGTGCATTTTGTCAAACAGCTCTTTCGGCAATACCGCGCCGGTTTCTTCGTGCGAGGACATTTGTGCCAATACGTCGTATTCCCAAACGAAGTTTTCCATGAATTGGCTGGGCAGCTCGACCGCGTCCCATTCGACGCCGTTGATGCCGGATACGCCCACTTCGTCAACTTGGGTCAACAAGTGGTGCAGGCCGTGGCCGGTTTCGTGGAAGAGGGTGATGATTTCGTCGTGGCTCAAACGCGCTTCTTTGTCGCCAACAGGCGGGGTAAAGTTGCAGACGAGGTAGGCAGTCGGCAGTTGCAGCGTACCGTCGGCGAAACGGCGGCGGCTTTTGTAGCCGTCCATCCATGCGCCGCCGCGTTTGCCTTCGCGTGCGTATAAGTCCATGTAAACGCCGCCGATGGTTTGGCCGTCTTGTTTCAGCTCGAAATAGCGCACGTCTTTGTGCCAAACAGGGACGGTTTTTTCAGCCAGCTCGATGCCGTAGAGTTTTTTGATTTGGGCAAACAGGCCTGCCAATACTTTGCTGATAGGGAAGTATTTTTTCACTTCGGTTTCGCTGAAGGCGTATTTGGCTTGGCGTAGTTTTTCGGCGGCGTAGCTCAAATCCCAAGATTGCGGATCTTCGATATTCAGGCTCTCGCGCGCAAAGGCTTTGATTTCGGCAAAGTCTTTTTCGGCAAACGGTTTGGCGCGACGGGCAAGGTCGTGCAGGAAATTCAGAACCTGTTCGGGTGTATCCGCCATTTTGGTGGCCAGCGACAGCTCGGCGTAGTTTTTGAAGCCGAGCAGTTTGGCGGTTTTCAACGCGTTTGCAAGCGTTTGTTCGACGTTGTCCGTGTTGTCGAATTTGCCTTCGTCAGACAATTCGCTGGCACGGGTAACGTAGGCGCGGTAGATTTGTTCGCGCAGTTCGCGGTTGTCGGCGTATTGGATAACGGCGAGGTAGTGCGGAATCTGCAGGCCGATTTTGTAGCCTGTTTTGCCTTCGCTTTGCGCGGCGGCGGCAAACATGGCGAGGGAGTCTTCAGGGATGCCGGCAAGCGGTGCGGCATCGTCAAAGTAAATGCCGAAAGCGTCGGTCGCATCTTGGATGTTTTGTGCGAATTTGGCACCCAGTTGCGCGCCTTCGGTTTGCAGTTGCGCCAGTTCTGCCTGCTGTTCGGGCGGTAATTCGGCACCGCTGAGGACGAAATCGCGCAAGTCGTGGTTGAGCTTGGTTTGTTGCGCCGGGGAGAGGGTGTCGAATTCGGCAGAATTTTTGATGATTTTGAAGCGGTTGTACAACTCGATGTCTTGACCGATTTCGGTGAAGAAAATGGTGATTTCAGGCATCAATTCGTTGTATACGGCACGCAGCTCGGGCGTATCGACCACGGAGTTGAGATGGGAAACCACGCTCCAAATGCGGCCGACGCGTTCGGTAATATCGGTTAGTTTTTCGACGGTGTTGGCCCAGTCGGTGTGCGTTTGCGCTTTGATGGCGGCGATTTGTTCACGTGCTTCGGCAATGGCGGTTTGCAGGGCGGGCTTGATGTCTTCGGTTTTGATTTGGTCGAAACGGGGTTCTTCGCCCAAGTGGAGCAGGACGTTGTCGCTCATATGGTTTCTCCTGAATAAGATGGATTCAGACGGCCTTGTGGCCGTCTGAAAAGAAAACGATAGGCGTTATATGGTGGCAGACAGGCAGAATTAAAGTGTTCCGCCTATCTATCAGCCAATCTTATTCTGCGCCGCGCGGATTGGCGTGCAACGGTGCAGCCAGTTCGAGGCGCATCGGCGTGCCTTTCGGGGCAAATACGGCATTGGCAATATTGGTTTGCAGGGATTCGGCAAACGAGCCGCGATACACTTTTGCGCCTTGATGGGTCAGGTTGGATTGTACGTCGACGTATACGTCGCCGCCGATTTGACGCCAGAGGTGACAGAAGGTGTAGTCTTCGGACAGATAGCGTTTGCTTTCCGGATCAACCATGCAGTCGAAGAATCGGTAGTGTAGGCCTTTGTCTTCTCTGTTGTAGTCACTGTCGGAGATGTAGTTCAACTCGGGGTAGGCTGCCATCATTTTTTCAAATACGCTGCGCTTGATAACCATAAAGCCGGTTGGCGCATCATGAACTTTCATAAAACCGTCTTCATCGACTTTCAGTACGATTTCACCGTTTTCATTTTTTTCGCTGGTGTTGACGGTATAAGAAGTGTACATGCGCTCGAAGTCGGCTTGTGTCGTGCCGGCCGGAACGCCTTCTTCAGGCCAGTTTTCGCGTTTGAGCGGATAAACGCCGGCTACAACGTCTTTGTCGGCCAAAAGCAGGCGGTAGAATGAATCGGGAGAAAAGCCGATGTCGGAGTCAATCCAGAATAAATGCGTCCATTCTTTGTTTTCTAAGAATGTGGCCACGCAGTTGTTGCGCGCGCGCGTAATCAGGCTTTCGCCGCGTTGCATCATTACTTGAAGCGGCAGGCCGTGCGAGGCGTTGGTGTGGACGATGTTCAGAAGTGAGAGGGTGTAGTTGTGGAAATATTTGCCGTCATGGCTGGGGGTCATGATTACAGGGTACATTTCGGCAAGGGCTGATTCGGGCAACATGAGTTTTCCTTATTGTTGATTGTGAATTTGGGTATTGTAAGGGATTTGATAGTATATATATAAACTTGGCTATTTTAATTTATTGATTAATTGGTATTGCGTGCGCAAGAATTCGTCCAAAACCGCCTGTTGGATTTCCAAGCGTTTGGCTACGGGCGAGGCAAAGCGCACGATGATGTTGTACACCTTATCGTCATGTGGCACGCGGGATACACGCGGCTGGGCGGCGGGCGTGATAAACAATTTTTGGGTTTGCACGTTTTCCAAATGCTGTTTGATGGCAGGGACATAAGGCTCGCACAAGGGCTCAAGAACGTCTTTCAGACGGCCTATGATTTCGTCCGAATCCAAATGAATCGGCACGGGAATTTCCACCGTATGAATCACATAATCGCCCAAAATATTGTCGCGGCGCACGGTGTGGCTCAGAAGTAAGCTGTTGGGAAACGAGAGCGTTTTGCCGGAAAGCTGGCCAATCAACGGATTTGGGCCTATTTGCATCATCAGCGTGTTCAGCATATTGATATCGACCACCCGTCCGCGCAGGCCGTTGATTTCGATATAATCGCCGATGGAATATTGTTTAGTCACCGAGCGCAGGATGCTGCCGGACAAACACATAATCAATTCTTTGGTTGCTACCACAATCGCTGCGGCTACCGCAAACATCGACAACGCCAACGTTTGAATCTGCGCCGCCCAAATCATCGCCAGCCCGAACAAGAGCAGCAGCATGGTGATGTTGCGGCTGACCACCAGCGAACGGCGTTTGTTTTCAATGCTTAAATCCGGATGGCTGCGAAAATGAGCCGAGAGTAAAATGCTGCGCCCGGCAATGATGGCCACAATCATCAAAGCCGATTTGATGATTTCTTCACTGACAGGCAAAGCGTTTAGCCATTCCTGTATGGTGTTCCACATAATACTGTTTCCTTTCCCTTTTTAAGCCGTCTGAAAACCCACGCGTTCAAAAATTTCTGCCGCACACGCTTCCGATACCGCAAACAAAGTTGCCACACTGCCCAAAGCCTGTTGTGCTGCCACGCTCAAATCGTCGCGACATACTTCGCCCAGCCACTCAACCGGCCGCACCAGCGACATTTTCTCATCGTCCCATTGAGGACAATGCACCGCTCCGCCCGTAATCCTGCCGACCCGATAACGGCGCAAAGCAGGCGAGTAGGTCAGTACGGCATCTCCATCAGCCAATTCGTTGACAAACCGCCACATTTGAGCCGCGCCCGATTGCGCCGTTCTCAATTTCACATCCGGCACGGCCGAACGGTAAATATCGGTCAGCTCCTCACGGCCAAAACCTTTTGCCGCCGCTTATGCCAGCATGGGCCAAGCCAACGCCGCCACGCCGCGCTCGAAAAATACGTCATAAAGCACACCTTGAGTGCTGCGAACCATATAAAGTCTGGCTTGTTTCCCCATTGCAGTACCTGTTTGTTTGAAGAACCCATCCCTTTGTTTCCATGTTACCTGTTATGGCTGAAAAATTCGATATTTTGAATGGTCGGAAGGGTTTGAAGTTCTCGCTGAAAATAAATGAATTATAAATGAAAGGCCGTCTGAAAAAATAAAATAGGCTGATATATCAACAGATGATATATCGTAACAATATATTAATAACTGTAAAATTTTTTACGTTTGTATCAGAAAAAGATAAGATGAAAGAATCAATCGCGAAAGATTGCTATTCACTGAACATTAGGAGAGAAAAAATGACCTGCAAAACCCACGAACATCATGACCACGTCCACGGCGCAAACTGCGGCCACACTGCCATCAAACACGAAGGCCACGTTGATTATCTGCACGACGGCCACCTGCACCATGAGCACAACGGTCACTACGACGAGCATGCACTGAGCGTCAATGAAACCAATCCTGACGGCTGCCATCCGGTTGACACCTGCCACGGCCACGTTCACAGCGAAGGTTGTGGCCACGAAGCCGTACCGCACGGCGATCACGTCGACTACATCGTCAACGGCCGTCTGCACCACCAACACGGCGACCATTGCGACGACCACGGTCCTGTTGAAATCGTTAAATAAAACTGTTTTTCAGACGACCTTTAATATGGGGCTTCTATAGAAAAAGGGGGTGTATTTTCACTCCCTTTGTTTGGTTTGCCCTATATTTAAAACTGCTGCGGCTTACCGCCTCAAAAACTGTATTAAACCAATGTATTTACTGGGTGCTTGACATTTTTTCGGCATTGTCGCTCCCCTTTGTTGTGGGCTATCTTTCCTTATTGGTCAAAGACTTTATGCAATAAACTTTTCAGATAACCGTTCTATACAATAAGGCCGTCTGAACGTGTAGTTTCAGACGGCCTTTAGTTTTACCAATTCACACGAACTGCCCTGCTGCCGAGCAATGTTTCCAGTTCGTCAAACAAGGCGGTGCTTGGCGTTACCATCCATTTTGGTGCAATTTTCAATTTGCCCGATGCTTTGCCGTTGCTGTACGACAGTTGCAACGGAATGTGCGACGTGTCGGGCAGGCGGTGGGCGGTAAGGATGGCGGCGAGGCGCGTGATGTCGTGGCCGGGGGTGAGGGCGAGGCTGAGGCTGCGGGCGTAGCGTTCGCGCGCCATTTGCAGGGTCATGACTTGGTTTGCCATGATGCGCAGCCCGTCGCCTCCACCGTAGTCGTCGCGGCTGACTTTGGATTCGATAATCAGCACTTGGTCGGATTTTAGGTAGTCGGCGCAGTTTTCCAGCGTGTGGCCGCTGACCATGATTTCCACCAGTCCGCTCAAATCTTCAAGGCTGACGAAGGCGATTTTGCCGCGCTTGCCCATCATGGTGCGCACGGCGGTAACGAATCCGGCGAGGCGCACGCTGTCTTGCGGTTTCAGACGACCTAATTTGGTCGGGGCGATTTGGCGGACTTCTTGGGCATACGGACCGAACGGGTGGCCGGACAGATAAAAGCCGATGACAGTTTTTTCTTCGGCGAGTTTTTCCGATTCGCTCCACATGGGCGCGTCAACGAGTTGCACCGGTTCGATGGCGTCTTCCATCATGTCAAACAGCCCGCCCTGATTGGCGTTGGCGGCTTTTTGGTCGGCGTTGTTCATGGCGAGGTCGATGTTCGCCAAGAGCATGGCGCGGTTGGGTTCGATGCTGTCGAACGCGCCGCCGCGGATCAGGGCTTCGAGGGTGCGGCGGTTCATGTGTTCTTTGCCGACGCGCTCGCAGAAGTCCAACAGGCCGGTAAACTTGCCGCCGCTTTGCCGCGCGGCGATGATGGATTCGACGGCGGCTTCGCCCGTGCCTTTAATTGCGCCGAGTGCGTAGCGGATTTTCATGTTCGGATACGGCGTGAAGCGGTAGTCGGATTCGTTGATGTCGGGCGGCAGGAACTCGATGCCGTTGGCGCGGCAGTCGTCGTAGAAATGCTTGAGCTGGTCGGTGTTGTCCAATTCAGACGACATGGTTGCCGCCATAAATTCGGCGGGGTAATGGGCTTTGAGCCATGCGGTCTGGTAGGAAATCAGAGCGTAGGCGGCGGCGTGGGATTTGTTGAAACCGTAGCCGGCGAATTTTTCCATGTAGTTGAAGATTTCGTCGGATTTTTCGCGCGAAATGCCTTGTTTCGCCGCGCCTTCGGCGAAGATTTCGCGGTGTTTCACCATTTCTTCAGGTTTTTTCTTACCCATGGCACGACGCAGCAAGTCCGCGCCGCCGAGCGAGTAGCCGCCGATAATCTGCGCCGCCTGCATCACTTGTTCCTGATACACCATAATCCCGTAGGTTGGCGCGAGGATGCCTTCGAGCAGCGGGTGGATGTATTGGAATTCCTGACCTTTCATGCGCGCAACGAAGTCGGGAATGTTATCCATCGGGCCGGGGCGGTAGAGCGACACGAAGGCGATAAGTTCTTCAAACTTGGTGGTGTGCGCCGTTTTCAGCATTTTTTTCATACCGGTCGACTCGAACTGGAAGACGGCGGTGGTGTTCGCATCGCGGAAGATTTGGTAGGCAGCCTGGTCATCAAGCGGAATCTTGCCGACATCGACGATATCGCCTGTGGTGTTTTTGATGTTGTTCTGCGCCATTTCGATAATGGTCAGGTTGCGCAGACCCAAAAAGTCGAATTTCACCAAACCCACGTCTTCCACATCGCCTTTGTCGTACATGGATACGGGTGAGGCGGATTCGTCCGCCTGATACACAGGGCTGTAATCGGAAATCTTGCCCGGCGCAATCAACACGCCGCCTGCGTGCATACCCAAACCGCGCGTCAGGTCTTCCAGCTTTTTCGCCAGCGTAATCAGTTCGTCCGCTTCTTCCGCTTCGATTAATTCCTGAATTTGCGGCTCGGCCTTCATTGCATCGTCCAGCCCCAGAGGTTTGTTGGCTTCCAACGGAATCAGCTTGGACAGTTTGTCGCACAGCATAAACGGCAGTTCCAGCACGCGTCCCACGTCGCGGATGACCGCTTTGGACGACATCGTGCCGAAAGTCACAATCTGGCTGACCGCTTCCGCGCCGTATTTTTCGCGCACATATTCAATCACGCGGCCGCGGTTTGCCTGACAGAAGTCCACGTCGAAGTCAGGCATGGAGACGCGTTCAGGGTTTAAGAAACGCTCGAACAGCAGTGCGTATTTGAGCGGATCAAGGTCGGTAATCTTCAATGAATACGCCACCAGCGAGCCTGCGCCCGAACCACGGCCCGGCCCCACCGGACAGCCGTGCGTTTTCGCCCAGTTGATAAAGTCTTGTACGATAAGGAAATAGCCGGGGAATTTCATCTGGATGATGATGTTCAGCTCAAAATCCAAACGTTCCTGATATTCCGGCATTTTTGCCGCACGCTCCGCCTCGTCGGGATAAAGCTGAACCATGCGTTCTTGCAAGCCCTCGTTGGATAGCTTTACCAAATAATCATCCAGCGACAGGCCGTCCGGAGTAGGGAAGAGCGGCAGGAAGTTTTTGCCCAATGTGATGTGCAGATTGCAGCGTTTGGCAATTTCCACCGTGTTTTCGAGGGCTTCAGGCAAATCGGCGAAACGTTCGGCCATGGTTTCCGGCGGAATAAAAAACTGGCTCGGCGTGAAATCGCGCGGACGTTTCTTGTCCGTCAATACCCAGCCGCCTGCGATACATACCCGTGCCTCGTGTGCATTGAAATCATCGCTGCTCATAAACTGGGTCGGATGCGTTGCCACTACCGGCAAACCCAGTTCCTCCGCCAGTTTCACGCTGCCCGAAACGCAGGCTTCCCATTCAGGGCGTTCGGGCAGGCGTTGCAGCTCTAAATAAAACGCATCGGGAAACCACGCCGCATACTTCAACGCCGCCGCCCGCGCCGCTTCTTCATTGCCGTTCAATAGATTCACGCCCACTTCGCCGTAATGCGCGCCGTTCAAACAAATCAAGCCGCTGTTGTCGCCGTTTGCCAGCCATTCGGGGTTGAGTTCCGCATGATGGACATTGCGGTCTTTGCCGACATAGGCCTCCGTCAAAAGCTCGCTCAAGCGCAGATAGCCCGCATCGTTGCGGATAATCAGCATGGCGCGGAACGGCTTGTCGGGTGCATTCGGATTGCCTATCCACACATCCGCCGCGCCGATGGGCTTAATTCCTGCACCGCGGCAGGCTTTATAGAATTTCACCAAACCGAATTCGTTCATCAAATCGCTGATGCCCAAAGCAGGCAAACCGTATTCCTGCGCTTTGGCAATCAGTTTTTTAATCCGCACCATACCGTCGGTAATCGAAAATTCGGTATGCAGGCGCAGGGGGATGTAGGTCGGCTCGGTCATGGCAAAATCGGCGTGAACAATAAAAGGCATATTGTAGCAGGGTTGGCAACTAAAGGCCGTCTGAAAACCAAATGTAATGGGTTTGGATAAAGCAAATCAAACAGAAGGGGGCTTTCTTTCAGACGGCCATGTTAAAATATCGCTATTATTGAAAAGGATTGAATGATGGAAGCAACCGTCTATCTTGAAGACAACGAATACATCGCTTTGTGCGATCTGTTGAAACTGGCCGGCCTAGCCGAAAGCGGCGGACAGGCAAAAGCGTTTATCGCCGAAGGGCTGGTGTTGCGCAACGGCGAAACCGAAACCCGTAAGACCGCCAAAATACGCGGCGGCGAAGTGATTGAATTTGACGGCGCACGCTTGGAAATTGCCGATGGATACGACCCTGAAGAATAAAGCCGAAGCCATCTTGGGCGAATCGCTTTTAGACGAACCCGTCCGTCCCGAATCGTGGGAATGTTGTGGCAGCGAATGCGGCGATGCCTGTATTCAGACAATGTATTGGGCGGAAAAAGCCCGCTATGACGCGCAACAGCGGAAATTGAAAGAAGCGGGTTGGACTGATGGCGAAGATGAGGCAAAGGCCGTCTGAAAACGATTGGGCTTGATAGAAGCTGTGTTTCAAACAATGCTGCATTAAAGCCAATGCCGTCTGAAAGTTTCAGACGGCATTGGCTTTTTAAAAGTTTAAATTAAGATTGTGTTACCTCGGAAGCGGTTGCATTTTCAGGTGTGTCAGGTGCAGCATCTGCAGGAGCCTGATAATCTGTATTTTGCGATGAAGAGGGCTCGGCATTGTCATGGTTATCATGTTTATGATGCTTATCATGTTTACCAAAGTGTCGTTTGTCTTGATCGTCATCTTGTGCTACTGCCAATACTTTGCCGTTTTGAGCATCAACCAAAGCTTCGTATTCGACGCCGTCTTTCAAGATTTCTACTTTGTAACGGCCGCCCAAATGTTGTTTGTATTTGTAATCGACATCTTTAACGACGCCGCCCACTTCTGCTACCGCTGCTGCGGCTGCTTGCTGGCCGGAAACCTTTGCAAACATACCTTCTTTGAAAGCCATGGTACCTGCCGCACCGGCAACGCCCAAACTTGAAGCAATAATACCGGCAATGATGAGTTTTTTTGAAATAAAAGCGTTAATGCGTTTCATGATTTTCTTTCCTACTGTGTTGTTGAACGATGAATGTATTCTATGCCTCAACAATTAGCTGAATATGAGCAAAACGCTAAGATGTGTAATGGGTGGCAATATTAAAATTAACATTTTAATAATAATGGAGATAGAAGCCGCGCTTTCAGACGGTCTTGCTGATATGTTGTGCTGGCATATTTGGCGCAGATTGTGGTTTGCGTGTGAAAACAAAAAGCGTGATGAAAAAAAGGGCATGTGTGATACATGCCCCGAATTAAATGGTAAACGCGATGTTGAGAAACCAAATGACGGAATAAGATTTGCGGTTGGTCAACTTATCTTATTCCGCCTTGTTTTACAATCACTCAGGCGATGTTTCGCCTGCAAGATTTTCGATTTCTTCGCGATGCGCGTCAAACCATGAGCCGACCACTTGATTGACTTCGTCCATACCTTGCTTTTTCAGGCTGGAGAATAATTGAACGCTGATTTTTTGGCGGTCGGTGTAGGGTTTAAGTGATTTTTTTACCGCCGCCAAAGTTTTAATTTGGTCATTTTTAGACAGCTTGTCTGCTTTTGACAGCAGGATATGCACAGGGCGGCCGGTGATGTGGAAGAAGTCCAGCATTTGAATGTCTAAAGCCTTGAGCGGATGGCGCGAGTCCATAATCAAAATCAGGCCGATCAGTTGGCGGCGTTGTTGCAGGTAGTCGCCCAAGAGTTTGACCCAGTGCGCACGGATGGCCTCCGGTACTTGCGCGTAGCCGTAGCCGGGCAAGTCGACCATGAAATTGCCGTTTTCCAGTTCAAAGAAATTGATGTGTTGGGTGCGGCCCGGTGTTTTGGAAACGTAGGCAAGGCGCACATGATTGGTTAAAGTATTGATGGTACTGGATTTTCCTGCATTGCTTCGGCCGACAAAGGCAATCTCGGCCGGCGTGTCGGGCAGGTCTTTCAGATGGTTGACCGTTGTAAAAAATTTGGCGTTTTGAAAAAGGTTCATCAGTATTTCCTTACATGGAAACAAAACTGCAACATCATAATTTGTATCGGGCATTTATGTTGCAGCAGTTTGGTAATTTGAGTAGTAATTTAATGTAAACTTGGTATAGAATAGCACGTTTATAGAATTATCGGTTTTAATCGGGAAAATTCCCCGGTATTTGAGTATAAAAAAGGCATTGACGCGGTACGCAATGCTGTAATCAGGAGCACTCCATGAAACGATTAACTTTATTGGCCTTGGTATTGGCTGCCGGCGCGGTTTCCGCTGCCCCTAAAGCAGATGCTGAAAAAGGCAAACAGGTAGCGACTACTATCTGTGCGGCGTGTCACGCAGCCGATGGTAACAGCGGTATCGCAACTTATCCTAAACTGGCAGGTCAGGCTGCGGCTTACACCTACGGTCAAACCATGGCCATCAAAGACGGTACCCGTACCCACGGTGCTGCCGGCGTGATGAAACCGATGGTGATGAACTTGTCCGAACAAGACATCCGCGACGCTGCCGCCTACTACGCCAAACAACAAGGCAAACCGGGCGAAGCCAATCCTAAAGAAAACCCAGAGCTGGGCGCGAAAATCTATCGCGGTGGCCTGAGCGCTAAAAAACTGCCGGCATGTATGTCTTGCCACGGTCCTAGCGGCGCAGGTATCCCTGGCGGCGGTACTGAAATCCAAGCCTATCCTCGTCTGGGCGGCCAACACAAAGCTTACGTCGTCGAGCAAATGAAAGCTTACCAATCCGGCCAACGCAAAAATGCCATCATGGCCGATATTGCCAACCGCCTGAGCGAAGAAGAGTTGAATGCAGTAGCCAACTTCATCCAAGGTTTGCACTAATTTCGTTTTGAAACGAGCTTATTGATACAGGCCGTCTGAAAACTCTTCAGACGGCCTTAGCCAATATAAGCCGATAAGCCTGATTGTTTTTTTCAAATAGCGACAGCAAGATTTTTACTACAATATGCAGTATTCTTCCTTTCGCATCACACGTCATTGCAGTCCGTTCCATCGATCGGGTTGCCCCCAGCCGACATTTGAGACATGAGTAAATCTTCATCATCCGTCCCACTTATCCGCAGACCGTGGTTTGCCTTTTTCAGCTCCATGCGTTTTGCCGTCGCCTTGCTCAGCCTATTGGGCGTGGCTTCGATTATCGGTACGGTCTTGCAGCAAAACCAGCCACAAGTCGATTATTTGGTGAAATTCGGCCCGTTTTGGTCGCAGATTTTCGGCTTTTTGGGCCTGTACGACGTGTACGCCTCGGCGTGGTTCGTTATCATCATGATGTTTTTGGTGATTTCCACCGGATTGTGCCTGATTCGCAATGTTCCGCCGTTTTTGCGCGAGATTCGTTCCTTCCGTGAAAATGCGAAGGAAAAGTCACTGGCGGCAATGCGCCATTCCATCGTTTTAGACGGACAGGTGACGCCCGAAGTTGCGCAACGGTATTTGGAAGTACAAGGCTACAGCTGCAAAACCGTTACGCGTGAAGACGGCTCGGTTTTGGTGGCGGCGAAAAAAGGCGCGATGAACAAATGGGGCTATATCTTTGCCCATGCCGCGCTGATTGTGATTTGTTTGGGCGGTTTGATAGACAGCAATATCCTGCTGAAAATCGGTATGCTCACCGGCCAAGTCGTGCCGGACAATACGGCGGTTTACGCCAAAGACTTTAAGCCAGAAAGCGTGTTGGGTGAATCCAACCTGTCGTTTAGGGGCAATGTCAATATCGCGGAAGGGCAGAGCGCGGACGTGGTGTTTCTGAATGCGGATAACGGCATGCTGGTGCAAGACCTGCCGTTTTCGGTCAAATTAAAGAAATTCCATATCGACTTTTACGATACCGGTATGCCGCGTGATTTTGCCAGCGACTTGGAAGTAACGGACAAGGCAACCGGCAAAGTCAGCGAACACACTATCCGCGTCAACCATCCTTTGACGTTGCACGGTATTACGGTTTATCAGGCAAGTTTTGCCGACGGCGGCTCTGACTTGACGTTTAAAGCGTGGAATCTGGCTGATGCCGACCGTACTCCGGTTAAACTCAAAGCAACGTCTATGCGCGAGTTTCCGCTGGATTTGGGCAAGGCCTCTTATAAACTGGAATTTGACCAGTTTACTTCGATGAACGTCGAAGACATGAGCGAGCCGTCTGAAAAAGAGCAAAACCTGAAATCCGCCATCAATGATGTTCGCTCTGTCCGTCAAGAAGGCAAAAAATACACAAATATCGGCCCGTCTATCGTTTACCGTATCCGCGACAAAGCAGGGCAGGCGGTCGAATATAAAAACTATATGTTGCCGGTAAAACAAGATGAAGACTATTTTTTCATTACCGGCACACGCAGCGGCTTGGCGCAGCAATACCGTTGGTTGCGCATTCCGATGGATAAAAACGGCCAAATCGACACCTTTATGGCTTTACGCCAATATCTGAAAGACGATGCGGCACGCCATAAAACCGTTGCCAACGCCGTTAAAGGCGCGCCTGCCGAAATCCGTGAGCAATTCATGGCGGCAGCGGAAAACACCTTGTCGATTTTTGCTAAAGGCGGCTATTTGGCTTTGGACGAATTTGTTACCACCAACATTCCGAAAGAGCAGCAGGAAAAAATGCAGGGCTATTTCTATGAGATGCTCTATGGTGTGATGAATGCCGCTTTGGAAGACACGATCAGCACATACAATCTGCCGGCTTGGCCGCAAGATGAAAAACGCAACCGCTTCCTGCTGCACGCAATGGATGCTTACACCGGTTTGACCGAATATCCCGCGCCGATGCTGCTGCAACTGGAAAGTTTTACCGAAGTGCGCTCTTCCGGCCTGCAGATGACCCGTTCGCCGGGCGCATTCTTGGTGTATTTGGGTTCGGTATTGCTGGTGTTGGGCACGGTGTTTATGTTCTATATCCGTGAAAAACGTGCTTGGCTGCTGTTTTCAGACGGCCGTATCCGTTTTGCCATGTCTTCCAGCCGCAACGAACGCGACTTGCAGAAAGAATTTCCGCAACACACACGGCAATTGCAGCAGCTTGCCAAGGATTTGAACCATGAATAACAAACATCAGGCCTTGCCCGAGCATGAGCTTCTGACACACAAATCATTTATCCGAAACCTCAACCTTTTCGACTGGGCATTTGCGCTGCTGATTGCAATCGGTGCGTTTATTGCCCAAACCCAGGCCGGTCTGCACATGGACATCTACGAAATGGTGATTTTGTGGGTGAGTGCCGGTATTGCCGTTTTTCTGGGTTGGTTTTTCAAACCGATGCGCTGGTTTATCCCTTTGGGCGTGTGCTTGGCGTATTTGGCCGTTGATTTGTATGGCGGCGACATCAAACACGCAGACGGCTTCCTGCTCAAATACCTGTTAAGCAGCCAGTCGGCGATTATGTGGCAATGCGCGTTTGTGTTCTTTGCCTTGTTTGCCTATATCGTCGGCGCGATAGCGGCGGTACGCAAAAATGTGCCGTCCAATACGCTTTTGGGCATGGGTACCGTGTTTGCGTGGGTTTCAGCGGTGGCGGGCTTTGTCGGTTTGCTGGTGCGCTGGCATGAAAGCTATCTGCTGCGTCCCGATGCCGGCCATATTCCGGTTTCCAACCTTTACGAAGTATTTATCTTGTTCTTGGTCATTACGGCGCTGATGTACCTCTATTACGAAGGTCGTTTTGCCGTACAAAAACTGGGCGGCTTCGTCTTCAGCTTTATGGCGATTGTGGTCGGATTTGTCTTGTGGTACAGCGTTTCACGCGAGGCGCATGCCATTCAGCCGCTAATTCCTGCTTTGCAGTCTTGGTGGATGAAAATCCACGTTCCGGCCAACTTTATCGGCTACGGCGCATTCTGTATCGCCGCCATGCTGGGTTTTGCCGAACTGCTGGCACTCAGAAAAGAAGATGCAGGCAAAAAATCATGGCTGCCGCAATCTCAAGTCATTGAAGAAGTCATGTACAAAGCGATTGCCGTCGGTTTCTTGTTCTTTACCATTGCCACCATTCTCGGCGCATTGTGGGCGGCCGACGCGTGGGGCCGCTATTGGAGCTGGGACCCGAAAGAAACTTGGGCATTTATCGTTTGGCTGAATTACGCTGTCTGGTTGCATTTGCGACTGGTGGCAGGCTGGCGCGGCAGGGTGTTGGCTTGGTGGGCAGTCATCGGCCTGATCATTACCGCCTTTGCCTTTATCGGTGTGAATATGTTCTTAAGCGGTCTGCATTCTTACGGCACTTTGTAAGCAGCCTATCTCGCACTTTATTTCAGACGGCCTCAAACCATGTTGGTATTAGGAATTGAATCATCTTGCGACGAAACCGGCGTTGCGCTCTACGATACCGAGCGCGGCCTGTTGGCGCATCATTTGCACACACAAATGGCGATGCACGCCGAATATGGCGGCGTTGTCCCCGAATTGGCCAGCCGCGACCATATCCGCCGTGTCGTGCCGTTGACGCAAGGTTGCTTGAAGGAAGCTGGCGTAGGCTATGCCGATATTGACGCGGTTGCCTTTACGCAAGGCCCGGGCTTGGGCGGCGCATTGCTGGCCGGTTCAGGCTTCGCCAATGCCTTGGCATTTGCCATCGGTAAGCCCGTTATCCCCGTTCACCATCTTGAAGGCCATTTGCTCTCGCCTTTGTTGGCAGACGACAAGCCTGAATTTCCATTTGTCGCTTTGCTGGTTTCGGGCGGACATACGCAATTTATGGCTGTACGCGGTATCGGCGATTACACTTTGTTGGGTGAGAGCGTCGATGATGCGGCAGGCGAGGCGTTTGATAAAACGGCTAAGCTTTTAGGTTTGCCTTATCCCGGCGGTGCCAAATTATCCGAGCTGGCCAAACTCGGCACGCCTGATGCTTTCACATTCCCACGCCCCATGCTCCATTCACATGATTTGCAGATGAGCTTTTCCGGTTTGAAAACCGCCGTTTTGACCGCTGTCGAAAAAGTCTGTGCCGAAACCGGCAGCGATGAAATTCCGGAACAAACACGCAACGACATTTGCCGCGCTTTCCAAGATGCGGTGGTTGACGTATTGGCGGCCAAAGCCAAAAAAGCGTTGTTGGATACCGGCTTCAGAACTTTGGTGGTTGCCGGCGGGGTGGGTGCAAACTGGAAGCTGCGTGATGAATTTTCGCGCTTAACCGTCAAAGTGCCGTCTGAAAAAGGCAAACCCAAACCGCAGGAAGAAAAAATCAACGTCTATTTCCCACCGATGGCATATTGCACCGACAACGGCGCAATGATTGCCTTTGCCGGCGCGATGCGTCTTGCCGAACGTCAGGCTGTCGGCGCATTCAATGTCAAGCCGCGCTGGCCGCTGTCGGATATTGTGAAACAGGGCTGATGTATTAGACTGCTTCGATGCAATGAAAGGCCGTCTGAAATGACGAATTTATCCAAAGGTTTGCTGGCGGCCATAACGTCCAATGCATTGTTTGCCATGCTGTTTCTGTACGGCGTATGGATGCAGCCGATGAGCGGCACGGAAATTTTTGCATGGCGTATGGTGGCGATGCTGTCGGCTTTATGCGTACTGATGACGATAGTCAACGGTTGGCAGGCGGCTGCGCGGTTTGTGATCAATATCGGCCGTGATTGGAAGCGATGGCTGTTGATTGTATTGCCGACGCCGATATTTGCCAGCCAGTTGTGGCTGTTTGTCTGGGGGCCGGTCAACGGCGAAGGCGTAAACGTGGCGATGGGCTATTTTCTGTTCCCATTGTCTATGATGCTGGGCGGACGGATTTGGTTTAAAGAGCGTTTAAACCGATTGCAGACGGTTGCCATTGCATTGGCATGTGCAGGCGTAGCATGTGAATTGGTACGGTCGGGTGCGTTTTCGTGGACGACTGTATGGGTGTTTGGTACTTATCCGTTTTATTATTTGTTGCGCCGAAAACTGGGTGTGCCTTCTTTAATCGGATTGACATTTGATTTGTTGATGATTATGCCATTTGCGTTGGCGTATATTATATTTGCAACGGATACGCCGGCGATGATAGCGGCCAAACCGGTTTTAATCTTCTTTATTGTGTTGCTGGGCTTCAATAGCGCAATATCCATGCATTTGAATTTGAAGGCAAATCAGTTGCTGCCGGTTGCAGTGTTCGGTATGTTGAGCTATTTGGAACCTGTGTTGCTCTTTATCGTGTCGATTGTGTGGCTGGGCGAGCCGGTACAAAAAGGTGCATTGATCGGCTATGGCCTGATTTGGTCGGGATTATGCGTGATGATAGCCAATGGCTTGTTGGGAATGAAGAAAGAAAAGAAATTGGCTAAAGCTTGATGATAGATTAAGGCCGTCTGAAAACTGAGTTGAACAATATTTTCAGACGGCCTTTGATATTGAAAGGGACGTATCGGATGCGTCCCTTTTGTTTTACCAACTTTGGGCAATACGGTCGGCTTCTTGCAGGCGTTTGACTGTGCCGACGTCCAACCAAAGGCCGTTGTGATGTTCACCGCTGATTTGGTTTTGGCTCATGGCTTGACGCAACAGTGGGGCAAGTTTGGCAGCCTGATGCGCCAGGGTATCTTTGAAAAGCGTGGGATGATAAACGCCCACGCCGCTGAAAGTCAGGGCTTGGCCGTCTGAGGATGAGGCGGATACCAGGCCGTCTGAAAGCAGGCCGAAGTCGCCTTCGGGATGGTGTGGCGGATTGTCCACCAGCCATAAATGGGCGAGAAGGTTGTGTTCCTGCATACGCTGGGCAGCCAGTCGTGCAGCTTGGAAATCAATGTCGGTCAATACATCGCCATTGACGACCAAAAACGGCTCGTCGCCCAAAAGAGGCAGGGCGGTGGCAATGCCACCGGCGGTTTCCAGGCCTCCGGCGCGCTCGGGAGAATAGGCAATGTGCACGCCGTAGTCTGAACCGTCTTTCAAGGTATCTTCGATTTGTTGTCCAAGCCAGGCATGGTTGATGACGATTTCAGTGAAACCGGCCTGCTGCAGGCGGCGCAAGTGCCAGCCGATAAGTGGCGTGCCTGCTACTTCAAGTAAGGGTTTGGGCGTGTGGTCGGTCAGGGGGCGCATGCGTTCGCCGCGACCGGCGGCCAGTATCATTGCTTTCATGGGATGCCTATAATGTGTGAAACAGAAAAGGTCTCAGGCTGTCTGAAAAATGAAACCGATGTTTCAGACAGTCTGAGACCTTTATTTATGCCAAATATTTGAATTGCCTACGGAAATACAGCAATGCCGGTGCTTGCGTGTCGGTATTGCGGATTTCGTTGATCTGAACGAAAAAGACGCAATGCGTGCCGATTTCGCGTTGGTCGACAATGCTGCCGTGCAGATGCGCCAGCGCGCCTTCGACTTCGAGCTGCCCGGTTTGCCCCCTGTGCCAAATATGGTATTCGAAGCGTTCTTCAGGCGAGAGGTTGGTCAGTCCGGCAAAGTGTTCGGCGACATCCTGCTGGCTGTCGTTGAGTGTGTTGATGCACAAATCACGGTTGCCTTGCAGAATGGGAATGATGGCGGATTGGCGGTTGATGCACAGCATGACCGTCGGCGGCTCGTCGGTAACGGCAGTTACGGCAGTCATGGTAATGCCATAGCGTCCCGCTTCGCCGTCTGTCGTGATGACGTGCACGCCGGCGGCACAGGAGGCCATGGCCTCTCGAAATGGTCTCTTGAGTGTGTGTGTTGAGTCTGTCATCCGGCTTTCTTTATTTTAATGCCTGTTCGATTTTTGCCAGCTCTGCCAAGAGTTCTTTGAGTTGTGCCATTTTTTCTTTGGATAGAACTTTTTCAATCGCATCGTAGCGTTCGTCAACCAATGCACCGATGGATTCATAGAGTTTCTCACCTTCAGGCGTCAGTTTCAGGTAGACACGGCGTTGGTCGTTGGAAGGCTTCAGGCGGACGGCCAAACCTGCTTTTTCCAAGCGGGTCAGAATGCCGGTCAGACTGGGGCGAAGGATGCAGGCCTGATTGGCCAAATCTTGAAAGTCGAGTGTACCGTTTTCCGCTAAGAGCCGGATGATACGCCATTGCTGGTCGGTAATATTGGCTTGGTTCAGAATAGGGCGGAATTGGGTCATCAATGCTTCCCGCGCCTGAATCAGACCGATATTGATAGATGCATGTTTAGATTGGTTGGGCATTACTAAGTCTCCGGTGTTATCAAAAATCAAACCGTTGAAGCGTGAGGTAGATTGATAAAGGCGAATATTGCTGTTTAAGGCTGCCGTCGGCAGCCGGGTCATGGGAACAAAAGCATCACTGCCACAATATTAGATGAAGATCTCTAACAGTTTGTTTTGATAATAATGTTTCCAATTGTTCTTATGGTTATATCTTAGTCTATTTTCTTTATAATCTCAACAAAATCATATGTTATTGGGAAAGAGATAGTTTATTTATTTATGAAATGGAATTGGTTGAATATATTCAGGTGAAATTATTCTTTAGATTCTCTATTTTTAGTGGATTTTCAATGAATTTAGCTGAAGATATTTGCCAAGTAAATTCTGATTTTTAAGCCGATATAACTGGAAAGTCCGGATGTGTGATGAATCATTTTGCCATCTTTTAATATGATAATGGTCGGCGTGACGGCTATATTCCATTTTTGAGCCATCAGGCCGTCTGAATCATTGAAGTTTGGAAAGGATAGATTGTTTTCTTGCATATGGCGGGCAATGTCCGCGTCGCTTCCGGAGCGCAAGGCTACGCCCAGTGTTGGGATATTGTCTTGGTGCAGCTTTTCTATGGTGGACGATGTGTATGAACAAATACGACACCAGCTGCCCCAAAAATAAACGATGGCAACCCGATTTTGGCTGAAGGATTGAAGAGAGGTGGTTTGCCCATCGGTTAAAGTGATGGTTTGTGCTGCTGATTGTAAGGGTTGGTCAGGCTTGCGCACCCAGTCGACAATCAGGGATAAGAAGATGAAGATAATCACAGCCTGAAGCAATGATTTGGCGTAGTGGATCAGGGTTTTCATCATATATTGCGGGATATTGGATTATTGTTTTATAAATGAAAAAAAGCCTTGCATAGCAAGGCTTTTTGATTCGATTCTGAAAACGTATTAACGTTTGGAGAATTGTTTTGCGCGACGTGCTTTGCGCAAACCAGGTTTTTTACGTTCAACTTCACGAGCATCGCGAGTAACGAAGCCTGCTTGAGACAGAGCTGGTTTCAGGGCTGCATCGAAGTCGATCAGGGCGCGGGTGATGCCGTGACGGATAGCGCCGGATTGACCGGTTTCGCCACCACCGGTTACGTTAACTTTGATGTCGAAAGATTCGGCATTTTCAGTCAGAACCAGAGGTTGACGTACAACCATGCGGCTGGTTTCACGTGCGAAGAATTCGTCAACGGGACGGCCGTTTACGATGATTTGGCCGGTACCTTTAGTCAAGAATACACGAGCCACTGAACTTTTGCGGCGGCCTGTGCCGTAGTAGTATTTACCGTTCATGTCGTGTCCTTATTATTTCAGTTCTAAAACTTTAGGTTGTTGTGCAGCGTGGCCGTGTTCGGCGCCAGCGTACACTTTCAGTTTTTTAATCATGGCGTAGCCCAGAGGACCTTTAGGCAACATGCCTTTTACGGCTTGTTCCAAAGCGCGGCCTGGGAATTGCTCTTGCATTTCGCGGAAAGTACGCTCGTAGATGCCGCCTGGGAAACCAGAGTGACGGAAGTATTTTTTGTCTTCGAATTTAGCACCGGTCACGCGCAGTTTGTCTGCGTTGATGACGATGATGTAATCGCCGGTATCAACGTGAGGGGTGTATTCGGGTTTGTGTTTGCCGCGCAGACGGTGTGCGACTTCGGCTGCGACACGACCCAGAACTTTGTCTTCTGCGTCAATGACGAACCATTCGCGCTTCACCTCGTGGGGTTTTGCAGAGAAGGTTTTCATGGTTGGAATCCAGATATATATAGAAAGTTATGGATTTTAAAGAGGAGATTGGCTTTTGTCAATCTTAATTGAGTGTGTTTGATGCATGAATATGTGGTTTTTTCAGACGGCCGGAAATCTTTACGAAAGTCTTTACTTAGAAAGGGAAAAGCCACACCTGTCGGTATGGCTTTTTTAGGGAATCCCCACGAGTGCCGTTTAGGCTGAATCCGCTTGAACCTTGCTGACAAGGCGGTCACCTCGGGTAGTTTCGGGTGCGTCCGATAAACGGACACTCGCGCCCACTACAGCTCCCGGCAACCTAAAGCGAACGTATTGGTTCAAAGGAATATATGCCTTCGCGAACACCGCAGGGAAAAGGGGGAAATCAGTTTTGCTCCAAGCGCGCCAGTGCTTTTTGGCACGCGTTGTTCATGTCGGTTATTTTACGCTCAAATTCACCGATTGCCAAATCATCGTTGAGGGTGGTTTTCAAGAGGTCGTGTACGACGTTGAGGGCTGCCATGACGACGATTTTGTCCGTGCCGACGATTCGGCCGCTTTCTTTAATCGCGTCGCTTTTTTTGTTGAGCATTTCAACGGCTTGCAGGAGGGTGGTTTTTTCTTCACTCGGCGTGTTGATGGTGAAGTTGACATTCATGATGTCGAGATTGACTTGTTCGATACTCACGGGGCATCCTTTTATTGTTGTGTTTCTTGGGGCAATCGGGCAATGAGGCTGCGGATTTGGTCTGCACTTTGGGCCAGCGCGTTGCGGTAGTTTTCTTTTTCGGCAGTCAGGTTGTCAATTTTGCTTTGCAGGTCTTCTTTGAGTTTGCCGACTTGAACCAGCAAGGCTTCGCTGAGTTCGTCGATGGCCGCGTCGTGTTGGCGTTTTTGTTGCTCTTGCTCGAGTTTGAGTCTGTCGATTTCTTCGTTGAGACGGCGGTTTTCTGAAACCAGTGTTTCAAATTTTTGGACAAGTTGGTAAACGTTGATTTCCAGATTGTTCAGTGATTGCTTCATGTGTTTCCCTTCAGACGGCCTTATGGCCGTCATATTGTGCGTCAGGCCGTCTGAATGGCAGACGGCGCGACAGTTTATTCGAAGCGCGCGCTTCGTTCCATCAGTCGTTCAACGACTTGCTGCGGGGTCATTTCTTTGCGGATGAGTTGCAGCAGGGTTTGAGTGATGGGCATATCGATTTGGTATTTGGCGGCGGTGTTGAAGACTTCTTCAATGGTGCTGACGCCTTCGGAAACGTGGCCGATTTCGACAAGCACTTGATGCAACTCTTTGCCTTCTGCGAGACCGAGGCCGACACGGCGGTTGCGCGAGAGTGCGCCGGTACAGGTCAGGATAAGGTCGCCGATGCCTGCCAAGCCCATCATGGTTTTGGGTTGTGCGCCCATGGAGATGGCAAGGCGGGTGATTTCGGCAAGGCCGCGTGTTACTAAGGCTGCGCGTGCATTGAGGCCGTATTCGAGGCCGTCTGAAAGGCCGGTGGCAATCGCCATGACGTTTTTAACGGCACCGCCCACAGCGACGCCGATGACGTCGGTGCTGCCGTACAGGCGCATCACGTTGGTGTTCAGTTGGGCGGTGGTTTCCTCCACCCAGTCTTTGTTTTCGGAAGCAAGTACGACGGCGCAAGGCAGTTGGGCTGCAAGTTCTTGGGCAAAGCTCGGACCTGAGAGAACGCCGATTTTTTTATTGTTAGGCAGGACTTCTTTCAGTACTTGGAAAGTCAAGAGGCCGGTATCTTGTTCAAAACCTTTGCAGGCGGCGAGAACGGGAATATCGGCAGCGTTATGCTGTTTGAGCAGCTCGGCGCTGCTTCTGAGGCCGGCTACGGAGGTTACGATCAGGGCAAGTTGGCTGTCTTTCAGCGCTTCGCCCAAATCGGCGTGAACGGTCAGGGACTCAGGGAAAGGGAAGCCGGGCAGGCCGCGTTTGTTTTCGCGATCTGCTTGCAGGGCGCGGATTTGGTCGGGATTGCGTGTCCAAAGGGCAACTTCATTGTTGTGGTGCGCAAAGTGCAACGCGAGAGCTGTACCCCACGAACCTGCGCCGATGACGGTAATTTTCATGTTTCTCTTCCATATGGGAACGGGGCTTACTTTAAAACAAACGGCTTTGGGGTGCAAGGGCAGCGTTTGTGAAAAATATTTTGTGCCGTTTAAAAAGCCTTAGGCCGTCTGAAAGTTCAGACGGCCTGCTTCGGTTTATGATTTATTGTTACCGGAATGGTAGGCATCGTAGGCGTAGTAGTCGTAGCTGTTGTTGGCTTCGCGCTTCATGCCGTTGAGGACGACACCTTTGATGTTGATGTGGTTTTGTTTGAGGCGTTCAACGCTGGCCTCAAGCTCTCGTGCACGCGTATGTGCATAACGGCTGATCATCAGGACGGTGCCTGCATGTTGGCCGATGATGACGGCGTCGGTCACGGCCAATACGGGCGGCGTGTCCAAGATGACGTAGTCGTAGCGTTGGCTAGCGTTGGCAAGCAACTCGTTGAAACGGTTGTCCATCAAAAGCTCAGACGGATTGCTGGGATAGCTGCCGCTGCTGATGAGGTGGAGGTTTTCAATGCCGGTTTCTTGTACGGCTTTAGCCGGAGCTGCTTTGCCGTTGAGGATGTCAGACAAGCCGAACTCGGGGGTAAGGCCGAAGAGTCGGTCAAGGTAGCCTTTGCGCATATCGGTATCGATAAGCAGAACGCGTTTGCCTGACTGCGCCATTACGGTGGCAAGGTTGGCGGAGATAAAGGATTTACCTGCTTCAGGCGCGGCACCGGTAATCATGAGGATGTTGTTAGGTGCGTCCAGCATGGAGAAGTAGATATTGGTGCGCAGGGCGCGGATGGCTTCGACGGCCGTGTCGGCGCGGTCTTCGCTGGCCAGCAGATAGTTGGAACGGCCACCGGTTTTCTTGAATTTGCTTTTGAAGAAGTCGCGTTTTTGCTGGGTTTTGGAGTGTGGAACAAGAGCGACGACTTCCAAATTGAGGTTTTCGATTTCTTCAGATGACGTAATGCCGTTTTTCATGCGGTTGCGAATCATCAGCCACAAAGCGGTCAATGAACCTGCGGCAAGTGCGCTCAGGAGTGTGATGACAGCTTTGCGCGGGGCAACGGGGTTTTCAGGGACATAGGCATAATCAACGATGCGGACATTACCTTGCGCGCTGGCTTTCATGATGTTGAGTTCTTGTTGTTTGCTCAACAGTTGGACGTAGGTTGCTTGGTTGGTTTCTACGTCGCGGGTCAGGCGGATAACTTCTTGTTGGGTATTCGGCAACTCGGCAATTTGTTGGTTGATTTTGTTTTTAGCACGCTCGAGAACGGCAAGTTTGTCCAATACGGCTTTATAGGAAGGGTGTTCCGGCGTGTATAGCTCGGCCAAGCCTGCTTCTTCGGTTTTGAGCAGGGTAATTTGGGTTTCGATGCCGGTCAGGCTTTCCAATGCGCCTTTGGACTCGAGCGGAATGTCGAGGGAGCCTGATTGTTGGCGGTAGGCATTGAGTTTGTTTTCAGCGTCTTGCAAGGTTTCTTTCAAGCGTGGCAATTCTTCGCTGATGAAGGCCAAACCGCTGGATGCAACTTGGACGTCGCGTTCGCGGTTTTGCGCAACGTAGTTGTCGGCAATGCTGTTGAGGATGACACTGGTACGTTTAGGGTCAGTGCCGGTAAAGGTAAGGTTGATGATGGGGCTGGTTTTACCTTTGCTGATGACCGCCAGTTTGTTTTGGATGTTTTCGATGGCGCTGATGCGCGAGAACTTGGTCAACGCAAATTCTTGACCCGGATTGGCTAAGATTTGATCGATTTTGAGGGTGGTTTGATTGTTGATTTTCAGAGGTACGCCGACCTTGCCTTCTACAACGCGTTTGTCAGGCAGGGTAAGGGTATAGGCTTTGTTGCTCTTGGCGGTCAGCGTGAAGGTTTTGTTGAACCATTCGTCTTGTACGGTAAAGCTGCCGACGGTCAGTTTGGGATCAGGGTCGCCGCTGACGTTGTGCATCAGGCTGCCGATAACGGGTGTGTATTTGGCTTTGACTTCTTGGTCAAGCTGAAGGTCGTCAACGGTTTTACCCAGTACCAAGCGTGATTGAACCAGCTCGACTTCTGCTTCAGACGGCGTGGTTTGGTTGTTGAAGATGCTGTTGATTTCGGTCAGGATTTGGTTTTGTCGCGTTTCAATTTCCAGCATGGCGTCGGCACGGTATTGCGGAGTGGATGCCAGGCTGAAGGCTGCGCCAAGAATGCCGCCTGCAAGCAGGGCGGCGAGGATTTTGTATTTATTTGTCCAAATTACGCGCAGCTGTTGGCCGAAGTCGATTTCGTCGTTGTCTGCGCTGTAAGGTGTGTAGGTCGTTTTTTTCATTGCTTGCTTTCTTGTTCATGCCGGTTTTATACCGGTTGAGTTTTTCCGTTTAGTTTGGTTTTCCAAGTGTCTGCGGCAGCATTGAGCTGTTCAAAAACGGCTTCAAACATTTCGCTGCTTTGTTTGTATGGGTCAGGTATGGTTTTTTTAGGCAACCATTGGGCAAACAGCATGGTTTTGCTGCGTGCCGGCGGATGGATGTCGGCCACCATATCGATTTGACTGGGCTCCATGACGAGAATCAAATCGGCCTGTTCGCACATCGGGGCGGTCAGTTGGCGTGGCGTATGGCCTGCAACGATGACGCCGTGTTTGAGTGCGGTTTTAATGGCCTGGAAATCGGCATCCTTACCTGCCAGTGCTTTTATGCCGGCGCTGCTGATTTGATGGCCGGGTAGTTTTTTCTGCATGATCCGCTCTGCAGTGGGGGAGCGGCAGATGTTGCCTAGGCAGACGATGAGTATGTTGTGGTACATGATATTGTTTTCGGTTTATGGTCTGAAAAAAACGTGAGTCAGACTATAAGATACTGCTTTTCCGTTTGTGCGGTGTGTACGGCTTTTGTATGCCGTTTATGTAATTGGTTTGGATTGTGCGTGATTTTGTATCCTGCTGTCAAACAAGGGTCTGACGGCAGGAACCACTGTTTATCTAAACGTATTGTCGAGGGTGTTGACGTTGCTGATGGAGTTGGTAATTTGTGACATTACGCGGTTCCAACGGGTAACCGGGGCGGCGGTAACGTAAACGGTATCTTCCGAACGCAGTTTGAATTCGCTGCCCAATGCGTAAGAAGTCGCATCTTTCAGGTTGAGCTGATAGATGTGGATAGGTTTGGCCGCGTCTTCTGGTGCGCGGCGGATTACGAATACGCCGGTTGCGTCAGCATAGTTTTGGTTCATACCGCCGACTTCTCCGAGCGCTTGGGTCAGGTTGAGGCCGTGATTGCCGATCGGCAGTGTGGCTTGTTTGCCGACTTCGCCCATGATGTAGATTTTGTTGTTGCTGCTGTTAGGAACGTAAACGATGTCGCCATGGCTAAGGAGATGGTTTTGCGACATATCGCCGTATTGCAGCATGTCTTGCAGGGAGATGGTGCGGTCGACGCCGTTGTGCGTCCATTTGATGTGTTGGGTGTCGGCACTTTGGGTAACGCCGCCTGCTTGGTTGATGGCATCCAAAATGGTCATCGGGATATTGGTAATCGGCAGCTGACCTGCTTGGTTGATGGCACCGGATACTGAAATGCGTTGCGAACGGAATTCGGTAACGTTGATGGCTACTTGAGGGTTTTTGATGTAGCGTTTCAGAAGGTTGGTCAGGGTGTTTTGCAATTCGTCCAAAGTTTTGTCTTTGGCTTGAATTTTGCCTGCCAGCGGGTAAGTAATATAACCGCCCTCATCTACCCAGGCCCCGCGGCTGACTTGGTTGGTTTGCGGGTTGCTTTGCTGGATAGGGGAGTTAAGGTCGGAGTGCGCCCAAACCATGATATTGAGGACGTCGCCGCTGCCGATGCGGTAGCGGTAAGCGCTTTTGCTTTGCTCCAAACCTTGGTTGTTTTGGGAAAGTACAGGCGGCTTACGCATTTTTTCAATCAGGTTGGGCGTGATGGGGTAAACGGCAACGCGGCTGTCGAGGTTGGTGTCGGCTGCGGTGTCGGTATCGGTGTAAACAATGGTTTTGGTTCTGGTTTTGATGGTTGAACCAGGAATGACTGTCATGCTGTTACAGGCAGTCAGTGCGAATAGAGTAAGCAGGGAGAGCGTTTTTTTCATGTAGTAGTCCTTGCGGGATGGTGTCCGGGCCGTCTGAAAATGTTCAGACGGCCTTATTGTTTTGTTGCCAAACCAAGTCGCAGATACCGTCTTTAGGTACGAAGCCTGTCGGTGCGCGCAGCAGAAGCTGGCGCAGGCTGTTTTGGTCACTTTGGAGGCAAGCGGTTTGGAGTTCCGACAGTATGTCAGATAATTGCGTCCATGGAAGCATTACTTCACTGGCGGTCATAATACGGGGATGAGTGGTTTTTTGTACCTCGTCGCCAATGAGCAGTTCTTCATAAAGTTTCTCGCCCGGGCGCAGGCCGGTAATCTTGATTTCGATGTCGCCGTGAGGGTGCTGCTCGTCTTTGACTTTGAGGCCACTGAGGACAATCATTTGACGGGCAAGGTCGATGATTTTGACGGATTCGCCCATGTCGAGGACGAATACGTCTCCGCCTTTACCCATTGCACCGGCTTGGATAACCAGTTGCGCTGCTTCGGGAATGGTCATGAAGTAGCGGGTAATGTCTTGATGGGTCAGGGTAATCGGACCGCCTTCAGCAATTTGTTTTTCAAATACAGGGACAACAGAGCCGGACGAACCCAATACATTGCCGAAACGTACCATGCAGAAGCGTGTTTTTTGTTCCGGTTCGGCGGCAAGGGCTTGCAGGCAGAGTTCGGCCATGCGTTTGCTGGCGCCCATAGTGTTGGTCGGTCGGACGGCTTTGTCAGTGGAAATCAAAACAAAGGTGGAAACGCCCGCATCTACGGCGGCCTGCGCGCAGCAGAGTGTGCCGAACACGTTGTTTTGAATGCCTTCGATGGTGTTGAACTCGACCATAGGGACGTGTTTATAGGCTGCGGCATGATAGACGGTGTCGACGTGATAGGCCTTCATGATGCTGCTAAGGCGTTCTTTGTTTTGAACCGAGCCCAAAAGCGGTACGACTTCGACTTGGCTGCCTTGCGCGGCTTGGGTTTCGCGCAATTCTTTGTCTATGCTGTACAGGGCAAATTCGGACAATTCAAACAACAGCAGTTTGGTCGGACGGCAGTTGAGAATCTGACGGCAAAGTTCGGAGCCGATAGAACCGCCTGCGCCGGTCACCATCACGACTTTGTCGCTGATGTCGGCGCTCATCAATTCAGGGCGCGGTGCCACAGGGGCGCGGCCGAGCAAATCGACCACAGAGATTTTTTTCAATGAGCTGACGTTGATTTTGCCGTCGACCAAATCTTTCATGCCCGGAATGGTCAGGACTTCGCATTTGTATGCTTCGAGGCGGCGGATGATGTCTTTGCGTTCTTCCGGCGTAGAACTTGGAATCGCCAGCAGAATTTTGCGGACGCCGTAGCGGCTGATCAGCATCGGGATTTCATTGGGGTTGTAGACGGCAAGATCATAGATGACGGTACGTTGGATTTTTGGGTTGTCATCGACAAAGGCAATGGCCGAGTATTCGTTAACCTGTTTGATGGCTTCCAACAACTGGCGGCCGGATTGGCCTGCGCCGTAGATGATGACGGGGGTCATCTGTTTGCGGTGATGGTCGGTCAGAATCGCACGCAGGATCATGCGCGAGCTGGTGACGCCGACCACCAAGACCAAGAAATAGACGATGGGCAGGGCAAGGTGCAGTTTTTGTTCAAAAATCAGGGTGGTCAGGCAGAACAAGACCGCTGAAATGATGCTGCCGAATGCGGCGGCGGTCAGGACGCGGATGCTGACGAAGCGCGTGACGGCGCGATAGAGGCCGATACGGATGAAAAGGATGATGGTCAGCACAGCGGTACTGCCGAAAGCCAGCCAGTTGGCGATACTCAGCCATTCGTCGGAATATTGCACTTTGAGGCTTTGGGCAAACCAAAATGCCACGAATATCATCAAGATATCGTGGATGACGAAGAAGGTTTTTTTAAGGTTGCGCGGCAGAGCCAGCAGGGTTTCCAAGTTCATTTTATATTTCTTGTGTCTGAGTGTTGTAATGTGGCTTGGTACGGATTGTTTGAAGCAGGCTGTTTTATTTTTTTCAGACGGCCTGAAGTCGCAGGCCGTCTGAAAATGATTATGCCGTGGCTTCAGTCAATACGGCTTCGATGTTTTCTTTGCAGAACGCAATTTCTTCATCGGTCAGGGTTGGGTGCACCAAGAACATCAGGCTGGTGTCGCCCAACTCGACGGCGTTTTTCAAACGCTCTTTCGGACGCCAAGGTGTGTCGTCGAAGGCTTTTTCCAAATACACTTCGGAGCAGCTGCCTTGATAGCATGGGACTTTGCGCGCGTTCAGTTCGTTGACGATGCGGTCGCGCGTCCAGCCGTCTTTCAGGTGTTCGGGTTTGACGAAAACGTAGAACTTGTATTGTGCGTGTGCGATGTAGTCGGCTACTTCAACCAAACGGATGCTGGCGAATTTGCCCAAACTTTCTGCCAGTTTGGCGGCGTGCGCTTGGCGGCGCGCCGTCCATTCGGGCATACGTTTGAGCTGGATGCGGCCGATGACTGCCTGCATTTCCATCATGCGCCAGTTGGTGCCGAAGCTTTCGTGCAGCCAGCGGAAACCGGGTGCGTGTTCGCGGTGGTACACGGCATCGTAACTTTTGCCGTGGTCTTTGTACGACCACATTTTGCTCCACAGCTCTTTGTCGTTGGTGGTTACCATGCCGCCTTCGCCGCCGGTGGTCATGATTTTGTCTTGGCAGAACGACCAAGCGCCGACATGGCCGATGGAGCCGACGGATTTGCCTTTGTATTTCGCACCGTGCGCTTGGGCGCAGTCTTCGATAACCCACAAGTTATGTTCTTTGGCCAAAGCCATGATGTCGTCCATTTCGGCAGGCATACCGGCAAGGTGAACCACGATGATGGCTTTGGTGTTTGGCGTCAAAGCTGCTTTGATGGTTTCGGAGCTGATGTTTTGGCTGTTCAAATCGACATCGGCGAAAACCGGATTTGCGCCGGCGGTCACGATACAGGATGCGGAAGCCAAGAAAGTGCGCGAAGTGACAATCACATCATCGCCTTGGCCGATGCCCATTGCTTTGAGGGCTACGTCCAAAGCCAACGTACCGTTGGAAAGGGCGACGGCGTATTGCGTGCCGACAAAAGCTGCAAATTCTTTTTCAAATTCGCGACATTCCGTACCTGTCCAGTAGTTGACTTTGTTGGACAGCAGGACTTTGGAAACGGCATCGGCTTCTTCTTGAGTAAAGCTCGGCCACGGGGAGAGGGATGTGTTAAGCATTGGCTTTTCCTGCGAAAAGGCTGGTGGAGTCTTTGGGGGCGACTTCTTCCAGCAGTTGGCGGTTGATTAAGGTGTATTTTTGACCGTTGATTTCGACATATGCACCGTCGTAAGGCGGGAACCAGAACGCGCGGATTTTTTTCTCGATATCGTCGCCGTCGCAGATTTGCTTCATGGCTTCCATTTCGTCACGGCTGACGTAGCGGCCACCGATGTTTGGCGTGGTCGGCAATTTGGTTTTCGACTCGATGGCGCGGGTGATGATGCGTCGTGCGAAATCTTCCAATGCCTGCATGGTTTTGCGTTCGAGCGATTGGGCGGTTTCTGTTTCAGCGTCGATAGGGAAGCGGTCCACTTCGATAATTTCGCCGGTATCGATGGAAGCATCAACGTAGTGGGCGGTATTGCCCCATTGGTTCAGCTCGTCCATGATGGCCAGATTGTAGCCGCCTGTGCCTTTGTATTCGGGCAACAGCGCAGGGTGGAAGTTGATCGTGCCCAAAGTCGGAATGCTCAGGAATTCATCACGCAGCTTGCGCCAGTAAAGGACAGACAAGCCCAAATCGTATTTCAGACGGCCTTCTCGCATTGCTTCCAAAGCCGTATCGAAGGTGTACAGGGGCAAGCCCAATTCCTGTGCGGCAGCCGTGGTCGGCGAGCCTTGCAGATGGCTGTCGGTCAAGACACCGACGATTTCGATATGGTCTTGTTTGGTCAAAAAACGAAGCAGGTTGGCGGAAACCTGTTTACGACCCATAAATAAGATTTTCATGGAGAAATGTCCCTTATGCATTTGCTTTTTCGGTGGCGGAAGTTGTCAGTGTAGTCAGTTCTTCCAGGGTGTTTATCCAAAGGGTGGGCTGGTATTCACGACCGTATTGCTCGGGCTCGGCTTGATGAATATTGTGCGGCTTAGGCATGATGCCTATGGAGAGCCAACCCAGTTTGTTGGGTGCGACAAAATCTTTTTTGATGTTGTCGCCGATGTAGATGAAATGTTTTGCAGCCGGATATTTGTTTTGCAGGAAGACAAAACGCTTATCTTCGGGTTTTTCCGATTGCATGGCTTCCGAAATCAAAATGTCGTCAAACAAATCGGTCAACCCCAAGGCCTGTATTTTCAAACGCTGTGTCAGACTGCGGCCGTCTGTAATCAGGGCGCGTGCGGCAAAAGGGCGCATCAGCTTCCGTAAAAAAGACGGTTCGACATAGGGTCGGATAACAGGCCTATGTAGTCGATATTGCCACAAAAGTGATTGTTTCTCTAATTCGTTTAATTTGCAATGATGGCACAAATTATCGAGCCAGTCTTTACTTTTATTGTCTGCAATTTCATTTAGTACGTCAGCATTGTATTGAGGATAAAGCGACGTAATTATCCCTACAACTGCCTGTATTCCGGAGCATTTGTAGTCGTACTCAGAGTAAAGCGTATCGTCAAGATCGAAGACGATGACGGATTCTTCCGGCTTAATCATGTTCTCTTACCAAAACTTTAGCATCGTAACGAAGCATGATTAAATTGTTTTCCCAGTCGTCGGAGAAAGGGATGTCTTGGCCGCCGATGTATTCTTGAATCAGCCAGCCCGGATAGTTGCCGCCTGCGGCGTAAGTCAGCGGGAAACCGCCGCCGAAACGCGGGTTGATTTCCACACCGTAGGTCGTGCTGTCGGTTTTGCTGACGAAGAATTGCGCGGTAATACAGCCGCGTGCGCCTTCCAATACGGCCATTTTTTCAACCAGCTCTTCATATAGGGCATTGCGTCGGGTTGCGCCTTTGCTGACTTCGCCGGTACGCACTTCCAAACGTTCGCGAGGAATGGCGCATTTCAGACGGCCTTGACGGTCGTAATACATATCGACGGTAAATTCGGAGAAAGTATTCTCGATATCGATGTATTGGGCGAACATCATTTTCGGGTCTTCGGTAATGTCGACAGTCAAATCAGCCGGTGTGTTGATTTTTTTCGCACCGATGGCTCGGCTGCCGTCATAAGGCTTGGCAAAACATGGGAAAACCAGGCGGTCACGTTCGTAAATTTCAGGCGAACGGATACTGTATTGTGCAAACAGGCCTGCGGTCAGGCGCTTGTCGCAGCACAGGGTAATCAGCTTTGCATCGGAAATGACAATATGTATTCCTTCAGCTTCAAAACGGTCACGTGCTTCGGCCAGTTTGAGCAGCTCGGTATCGATGGTTGGCACAATCAGACCGATGTCGTGTTGTTGGGCCAGCTCGAGAATGCTGTCAATGTATTCGGCTGCATCGATACGCGGCACGCTGAAAGCGCGGTCGGCAACATGGCAGGCAGAAGACATGTGTGGGTTGAGGTCAGTGGCAAAAACGCCGATGCCGTCTGAAAAACGTGCGGCTTCGGTTTGAAAGTCCTGCACCAATTCGACACGGCGACCTGCCGACAGAATCAGTATGTTATTTTTTTTCATCAGTTTTATTACCCGTGAAATAAGGCATGGTGGCTTCTCCTTCGGCTGAGATGCCTTCTTTGACGAAGATTTTTTTAACCGTCAGGAACAAAATTTTGATATCCAGCCAAAAGCTGAAGTTGTCGATGTACCAAACATCGTGGGCAAATTTTTCATCCCATGAAATGGCGTTGCGGCCATTGACTTGGGCCCAACCGGTCACGCCCGGTTTCATTTCGTGGCGGCGGTTTTGGAAGTCGTTGTACAACGGCAGGTAGTGCATCAGCAGCGGACGAGGGCCAACTAGACTCATCTCGCCTTTTAAGACATTCCATAATTCAGGAAGTTCGTCCAAACTGGTGGCACGTAATTTTTTGCCGAAATCGGTCAGGCGTTCGCTGTCCGGTAGCGGGTTGCCGTCTTTATCGATTGCATCGCGCATGGAGCGGAATTTAATCATTTTAAACGGCTTGCCATCTTTGCCCGGCCGCTCTTGGATGAAGAACACGGGCGAGCTTAGGTTTTTGCGGATGAGGTACACCAAAATCAAAAACACAGGCGACAGGATAATCAGCCCTGAAGCGGAGGCAACAATGTCAAACAGGCGTTTGAAAAATTTATTCATGAGCTAATCTTTCAATCAGGTTGACGATTTTTTGATAGGCAACGTCGCGTTTGAAGCGGCGGACGATTTCTTCGGACTGAACGGGATCGTTTTTGCGCTTCAAAATATCTTTGGCGGCTTGAACGAAACCGTCCACATCGCCGGAACGGTAGTCCGCGTGCGGCAGCAGGGTAAGGACTTCGGCAACTTCGTCGTTGACCTGGCTGTTCAGAATCGGTTTTTGCAAAGCCATATAGTCGGAGAGTTTGTTGGTAATCGACTGCATGGCGTAGGAATGGATGGCGTTGACGGAGATGTCGCAGCCTTTGGCGACCGACATCATTTCGGCGTAAGGAATGTAGCCGTAAAACTTGATGCCCTCGCAGGCGTATTGTTTGAGCCTGTCCAAATCGGGGCCGCCACCCATGATGTGCAACTCGACGTTTTCGCCGGCGTCCAACAGCTTGCGAACGCCTTTGCACACGGTTTCCACGTCATAGCTGTAACTGAGCGTGCCCAAGTAGAAGAGGCGCGTTTTGCTGTCGCCGAAGTCTTTTGCCGGTGCGGCATCGAGTTTCGGAAAATCTGCGCCGATATAGACGACTTCGCCGGGCACGTTCGGATTGGCTTCTTTGGCGCGGTCGAGGTAGGTCTGCGACACGGCGACCAGCGCGTCGGCGTAACGGTAGGCACGGTTGGCGCGGGAGGAGAAGGGCAGCAGGTTGTGCGGGATTTTTTTTAAAAACGGCACGACCGAGGAGAAAGACTCCGGCCATACGTCCTGCACGTCGACAATCAGTTTGTAACCCAAACGCGCTTTGTGTTCGCCCAAGAGCAGGTTAGTAGCAATCAGCGGATAGGCGGAAAAGACGACGTCTTGTTCGCCCGGACGGCAGTTCTCCAACCATTTTTCAAAATGTTTGACGAAGCGGTGATGACTGGTCACGCGTCCTAAAGACACGTTTTTGCTGTATCCGCTTTCTTCCAACAGCATGACTTTCAGACGGCCTTGTGAGGCGGCCTCGGCATCTTCGGGCCGTCTGAAAGATTTGTTGTAGTGCTTGAAGTTGCTGGTAATCAGCAACACGTCATGAGACTGCGACAACAGCTCGGCAAGATACCAGAAGCGGTTGAAATGCGGCTCGGACGGCAGCGAGCAATAAGGGGCGACGATGGTAATGTTCATGTTTCAGACGGCCTTACATTTCGTACGCAGCCATGGTGGTGCGGTAGATTTCGTCGTCGGAGCATAAGGTTTCGACATGTTTGTGCAGGACTTTGCCCAATTTCTCGCGCAGCTCGGGTTGCTTGATGAGTTTATCGACGGCTTCGATAAACGCTTCGTCATCGCCGAAAGGGATGCAGTAGCCGGTTTGGCCGGTGATGACCATTTCGGAAATGCCGCCCATGTTGTAGGTCACGACGGGCGTGTCGTAAAGGCCGGCTTCCAAAATATTGTTGCCGACACCTGCGCCGTGGTCGCCTACGCAATGCGGCGTGTTCACCAAAATATCGACTTCTTTGAAGTAGCCGGTCAAGTCGCGGACGCCGCCGAGGAAGGTGACTTTGTCTTCAATGCCCAAACGTTTGGCTTGGGCTTTGAGGTTGTCCATTTCTTCGCCGATACCTGCAACGTTGAGGCGTACAGGCATACCGCGGTCAATCATTTTCTTAAAGATGTCCAGCATCACATGCACGGCGCGGACGGTGTCCAAGCGCGACAGCGTACCGAGCATGACGTAGTCTTTGGCGGTTTTTTCAGGGACGTAATCGGCTTTGTGCAGGGCATTGTAAGTGTAGGTGATGCGGTTGGCAGGGAAACCGTAACGGATGAGTTTTTCGCGTTCGTGTTTGCAGTTGCCGATGATGTACACGCCCAGCTTGTCGAAAAGCTTGGCAATTTTCGGATAAGTTTCCGGATCAAGGCCGCGAGCGTGGTAGAACACTTTGGTTTTCGGCGAGGCAAACTTGGCCGCAATGGCGCAGGCTGGAACGATACGCGCCATTTGGCAGTGAATCACATCAGGTTTTTCTTTTTTCAGCAGCTTCATATAGGCAAACATGCCTTTGACGTAACCCAAAAGACCGCCTTGGTAAAAATCGATCGGCTGCCAACGGATGCCCAATGCTTGCGCTTCCTGAATCAGAGGGCCGTCTGAAGAGGCCAATACGATATCGTGTCCGCGTTGTTTGAGCAGGCGGCCGAGGCGGAAGGTTGCGTTTTCAGTGCCACCGAGACCGGACATGGAGGTAGTCAGGATGATTTTCATGATGGTTTCTTCGTATCGTATAGTGTTTCGTTGTATGCGTAAGCGGCCATATCTTTCAGCTTGGGCGCAACAAATACGCTGTAAATAAAAATCAGCAGGCAGGGCAGCCAGATAAACGGCATACGCAAAATGGTGGATGGAATAAAACCGGCCAGCAGGAAAATGCCCAAGGTAACCCAAGCCAGTACGCGTGATTTATTGGTTAGTGCACGGCTTGAGGCAGTGTAGAGGAAATAAAACGCTACAAATGCAATAAAGCCGAGCAGGGAAATTATGCCGAAACCCAAATACAGTTCGATGATAAAACTGTGCGGATTTTCAAAACCCACGCTGTTACTCAAGTGGCCGCCGAAATATTCGCGGAAGTTTTTAGGACCGTAACCGGTCAGCAGCAGGGGCGGATTGTTCCAGAAGTAGTTGTAAATCTCCTGACGGTAGGACACGGAGTTGTCGCTGCCCAAGTCGTACAGGAAGAGGTACACGCGGCTGGAAAAACGTTCCAAAAACTGGTTGCCGTTGAGCGACAGCAAAAATTCCGCAATCGCGCGTGACGGAATCATCGACAACACCAACGCCAGCAAACCAGCTACGCCGACTGTAATAAAACCGTTTTTGCGATAGGCCGTATAAACCAGCAAAATCAACAGGTAACAGCCGATGGCGGTACGCGATACACTGGCGAAAATGGCCATGCCCAACAGCAGGAACAAACCCCAGCCCAGTAGTTTTTCTTTGTGTTTTCGTCCTTGGAGTTGGAAGAAAAACAAAATGGCAGGTGCAAGGCAGACTGCGGTGGCGGCAAGGTTGTTCGGGTTAAAGAACAAGCCTTTGAGTGAACCTTCATCAATAGCCAACTCATCGCTGGCGCTCACAAACTGAATGCCGGTGGCCAACTCTGCAAAAGGCGGCACGGCGATAAACAGCGTAAATACGATGAGGAACTTTTGAATCGTTCCCAAAGGGTCGTCGGCACGTTTCGATACTTGGTAAAACAAGTAGAAGAAAGCCGGAATCGCCATAAAAAACAAAATATCCATGTACTGCGTCGGCGTCAGCGACGTAATACCCATGTGGATGGCAGGCCAGATGCACATGGCGGTCAGGGCGCAGAGCATGGCAAAAATCTTGCGCGGAATATGCTTGCTTTCCAGAAAAAATACGACAAAACCAAGCAGTACAAATATTAGGGTCAGCGGGTTGTCGATACGCGGCACGCCGACCTTAAAGGACAGCGCGGGTCCCAGCATATAGGCTGCGAGCATGATGTATAGGATGTAAGTGTATAAGTTCAGACGTTTTATTTTCATGGTCATTCTGTTGTTATCGTAGAGACGTGAATCTCAGGTTGGCTATTTTGCCGAACGGTTTAATTTGGCTTTGATTTTTTCGGCCGCGGCAAATAGTGCGTGTTTGTATTTTAGGAACAGGAAACCCAGTCCGACTGCCCATACCAGCGCAAACCAAATGTAGTTGTCGCGCGTACCCAGCCAAGTGTAGGCAAGGCAGATTATCAGGCAGAGCGTTGAGTTGGTATAAATCTTCAGGCGCGGCAAAGGTTGCCATAGGCGTGAAGAGAATTCGGTTTTAAAGATGAAAAACAGCCAAAAAGCCGTTGCGCTGGCCATAGCCGCACCTTTTGCACCAAATTTCGGCACCAGCAGATAGAGCAGGGCGGTATTGGCGATAAAGGCAACGATGTTGATGACGGTAATCAGCCAAGTCGAGCGGACGACGTTCAAACCGATGCCGCTGACTTCGGTTAACGTGTAAAACAGGGGGAAAAGCATACACGAGAGCAGGATAAATTGAACCTGCGTGTATTTTTCCGGCAGTATCCAAGTCGCCATCGGCGAGAAAATCCCGATAAGGCAAATCATTGCGCTGATGAGGACGGTCATGGAAAGCGTGATGTCGCCGATTTTGTCCAGATTGGTGTTTTCTTCTACCCATTTGAAAACCAAAGGCGCCCAAATAGTGGAAAACACACTTTGGAAAATCAGGGCGACGGCACCAAAGCTGACTGCCATCGAATAAATGCCCAATTCGTCCAAACCCGAGATGTCTTTGAGGACAAAGCGGTCAATCGAAGTCAGGCCCCAATAGGCCAAGTTGCCGAATGCCAGCGGCAGGCCGTAGCGCAGGCCGTCCCGATGCAGCTCGGGCGACCATTTCGCATGGGAAACGGCTTGCAGGTCTTGGCACAGCTGATATATCAACAGTACAACGGTCAGCACTTGGGCTGCGGTGTAGGTAAAAACCAGCGAAGTAGTATTGGTAGGCAAGCCGGAAGCAATCACGGCAAAAACCAACAACAAAATCAAGAATTTCGGCGCAAGCTGGCTGACGGAAAAAGCCAATGCCTGCTCTTTCATCCGCAAAATCAGAGCTAAAAAACGGGTAATCAGCGTGGTGGTCAAGAAAATCAGAAAGAGAATCCCCAAATTTGCGCTGGGGATGTCAAAAATGATTTCAGACGGCCATGATGCGTTTATCAATAACACTAAAACCACAACCGCCACAGTCAGAATCAATGGCGATAAAAAAACGGATTTGAACAGTGCGGCCTTGTCTTTAACGGCGTAATAGTCGCGAATATAGGATTGGTCCAGCCCCAAGCCCAAGAGCAGAATGCTCAGTCCGGCAATGGTCTGCAAGAGTACGATACGGCCGATGTCTTCCGCAGGGAAGTACCATGAGATGAGTGGCAGGGAAAGCAGGCCAAAGGCGGCGCTTCCTAGCGGGCCCAATGCGTAGCCGAGGATTTTTTTCGCGTTCATATTATTTGTTTTCAGACGGCCAGAAGTTCGAGCTGAGCGTTTTTCGTAAGGTATGTGTTGTTACCGTTGCCGGTTTGCCAAGGCCGTCTGAAAAACAAATGGCCTTGGGAAACCGGCCGCCGTCCCGGTTGAGGAAACCGGGGGCAGCCGGATGCGTCTGAAGCAAGATTATGCTTTGATGACTTTAGGATTTTTCACTGGGAATTTGCCGCGTGTATCGACAATCAGCTTGGCATGTTCGGTAATCATGTCATAGTCGAATTTGTCGTGATCGGTGGTCAGAACCACGCAATCGTATTGGGCGACAGTTTCGGGGGTCAGCGCTTCACTCTTCAGGTCGAAGTAGTGGTGGCCGGGGATGTGCGGGAACTCTGGAACGTGCGGGTCAGAGTAGGAAACCACTGCGCCCAGTTTGTGCAGGCGGTCCATAACTTCCACAGACGGGCTTTCACGCATATCGTCCACGTTTTTCTTGTAGGCGATACCCAATACCAAGATTTTGCTGTCTTTGATAGAACGGTTGTGGTCATTCAAAGCCAGGCCGACTTTTTCGATAACGTAGTCAGGCATATGGGAGTTGACTTCGCCGGCCAATTCGATGAAACGGGTGTTTACGCCGTATTCGCGTGCTTTCCAAGTCAGGTAGAACGGGTCGATAGGGATACAGTGGCCGCCCAAGCCAGGGCCCGGGTAATAAGCAACGAAGCCGAACGGTTTGGTCGCAGCGGCATTGATGACTTCATGGATGTCGATGCCCATTTTGTCGGCAACGATTTTCATCTCGTTCACCAAGCCAATGTTTACGGCGCGGTGGATGTTTTCCAGAAGTTTGGTCAGCTCGGCAGCTTTGGTGGAGCTTACTGGAACAACTTTATCGATGGCAGGTTGGTACAGCGCAAGGCCGACTTCCAAACAAGCAGGGGTATGGCCGCCGATGACTTTGGGGATGGTACGGGTTTCAAAGTTAGGGTTACCCGGGTCTTCACGCTCAGGAGAGTAAACCAAGAACACGTCTTGACCGACTTTCAAGCCACCTTCTTCCATGCGCGGCAGCAATTCTTCTTCGGTAGTACCGGGGTAGGTGGTGGATTCCAAAGACAACACTTGACCGGCGCGCAGGTAAGGTTTGACTGCATCGGTAGTGTCGATAACGAAGCTCATGTCCGGTTCGCGGTATTTGTTCAGCGGAGTCGGCACGCACAAAATCACGGCTTCTACTTCGCCGATGCGGGAGAAGTCGGTGGTGGCTTCAAACAGGCTGTTTGAAGCGGCGGCAATTTTGTCGGAAGGAATATGCTCGATGTAGCTTTCGCCTTTGTTGAGCTTGTCGACTTTGGTTTTGTCGATGTCGAAACCCAAAACTTGGTAACCGATGTCCACATAGCGCAGCATCAGTGGTAAACCAACGTAGCCTAAGCCGACGATGCCGATTTTTGCGGTCTTATCGGCAAATTTTTGTATCGTAATGTTTTTCATGATGTCTTTCGTGTAATGAATGAGTAAATCGGGAGTGTTTGCCCGATGCCTGAGTTGTTTGCTGCTGCCGTATCGTGTGAAGCCTCAAAACCGTACTTATAATCCCAGCAGACGAAATCATAAGCACTTATCTGATTCGTCTCAATCAAAAAAGTTTAATGGTCGTTCAGACGGCCTATAAGGCATGAAAACGGTATTTTTGAATGCTTAATTTTTAGAAGTTACATTCAACTACATGTTTTGATTTTAGATATTGTTTTGTCAAATGCATGGTTCATGAAATGAAACTACCGTTTATGCCGTTTAAAACCCTTCTAGAATAAAACTTTTAATAAATTTTCGTGGCTTAACTTATCTTAATAATCCATTATTTCGTGATGAAAAAAAGGAAAATTTGTCGACAATCAGCTTGAGGATAGTTAACTTAAGTCAAAGTTTTAAATTGGAATACACTAAAGTCATTATAATATATTGACGAAAAAATTACATTTATTGCTATGTAAATAATATATATATTCTATTGAAAGTAATTTTATTATTAAGTTTAGGCAATTAGATGGATTTTTTCCGGAGAACCCATTTAATGTCCTGTCCGATGATTTCTACTGATTGACTTTGCCAAGGGCTGTCTGAAAGTAGGACGGCCGGATTTTCAGAAAGGGAGAAAAGAGGTTTGCCTGCGCCTAACAGTTTCGGCGCTTGGTAGAGGACGATTTCATCTACCAAGTCATCCTTCAGGAAGGCTGAAGCAAGTGTGGAGCCGGCTTCTACCAGAACTTCGCCAAAGCCAAACTCTGCCAGTTGCGGCATGAGTGAAAGAAGATTGATGCGGCCGTTGATGTGTTCAGACGGCCTGATGATGCGGATATGTTCAAATGTGCGTAGAGCCTGCAAACGTTGTTCGTCTGAGGAAAGGGTAACGATAACGGTCGGGCTTTCAGTATCGGTAACGAGGTGGCAGTCCAAAGGGATTTGCAGTCGGCTGTCCAAGACGATACGCGCAGGTTGGCGCAGGGTGGGGAAGCTGCGGACGTTGAGTTTCGGGTTGTCGGCAAGTACGGTACCGATACCGGTCAAAACGGCGCAACTTTCGGCACGGAGAATTTGTACGTCTTCGCGTGCTGCTTCGCCGGTAATCCAAAAGCTGCGGCCGTCTGAAAGGGCGGTTTTGCCGTCTAAACTGGCGGCGCATTTGAGGCGGACAAACGGTCTGCCGCGTTCGATACGCGACAGGAAACCGCGGTTGAGTTCGCGTGCCTGAGCTTCCAACAAACCGCTTTCGGTACGTATTCCGGCGGCTTCCAGCATAGATAAGCCTTTGCCTGCGACCAACGGGTTAGGGTCAGTCATGGCGGCGACCACGCGCGTTACGCCGGAATGAACCAGCGCTTCGGCACATGGCGGTGTGCGACCATAATGGCTGCAAGGTTCCAGCGTGACATAGGCGGTTGCGCCTTTTGCCGCCGCTCCGGCCTGCCTCAACGCATGAACTTCAGCGTGCGGTTCGCCTGCTTTGACGTGGAAACCTTGTCCGACGATTTGGGCACCGTGTGCAATTACGCAGCCGACGCGGGGATTGGGGGAAGTGGAAAACCGCCCAAGTTTGGCCAGCTCGAGGGCGGTTTGCATCATTTGGGTATCAAGTGCGGAAAACATGGTTTCAGACGGCCTTATTTGGCTTTGCATTCGGCGATGACTTGGGTGAATTCGGAAACGTCTTTAAAGCTTTTATAGACAGACGCGAAGCGGACATAAGCGACTTGGTCGATTTTTGCCAGCTCTTCCATTGCCATTTCGCCGACGATGTGCGAAGCGACTTCTTTTTTGCCCAAACGGTAGAGGCGTTGCTCGATAAGGGCAACGGTTTCATCGATTTGTTCTTGCGTAACAGGGCGTTTGTGCAGCGCGCGCTCAAGGCTGGTCTGCAGTTTGTGCGGATTAAAGGGAACCCGTGTGCCGTCGGATTTGATGACTTGCGGCATCCGCACTTCAACGGTTTCAAAGGTGCTGAAGCGTTGTCCGCATTCCAAGCATTTGCGACGGCGACGGATGCTGTTGGTGTCTTCCAGCCATCGCGAGTCGGTTACTTGTGTGTTGGGGTGTTGGCAAAACGGGCACTTCATCGGGTTTCCTTGTCATACGCTCGGCAAGGTCGCTAAGCAATTGAATTTATTGTTTGTGATCTATTATTGTAGCGGATTGCGCTATTTTCGTATAGTAAAGGCTTTTTCGCTGGATTAAGTATAAAAAGGCCGTCTGAAAGGGCAACTTGAGTGAAGTTGAGCTTTTCAGACGGCCTTGAGTTTTTTGTGGGGGACTGTTAGTTTTTGCACAAGGAACAAATAGAGTAAAAAAACGCTGAAATCTCGGAAAGACGTGGATTTCGGCGTTTTTTTGTATCCTGAAAAGTTACGCCAGCTTTTTCACAAAACCGCGCCGGAATGCGCGGTTTTTTGTTGAAAGCTGACGGGATTGGGAATTTTTTAAAACTATTTTAAGAGGTTTTTAAAATAGTTTTAATCAATACTCCGGCCATACCACTCTACGCGGCCGATGATGGCGATATCGTCTTGGGTATTACTCAAATCTATTTCAAACGGTGCGTAACGTGGATTTTCGGACGTTACAAGCAGTTTGCCCGGTATGCGTTGCACACGTTTGACAAAGAGGTCATTGCCTATACGCAAGACATATAGGCCGTCACGCGGGTCGGTTTCGGCGTGATTGATGAGAATGGAATCCCCATGATTGAGCACGCCCTCCATTGAATCGCCTTTAACGGTAATTACAGACAGCTTTTCCGGCTGTTTGGTCACATAGTTGTCAATCCAATATTTCCGGAAAGCCAAGCAGAACAAAGGTTCTTCGCTGAAGACCGGTGCGCCATACCCTGCTGCTGCGGCTACGTTGTAGCGCGGCACGAATACAAACTCTGACAAGTCGACAGGGTTGCCCATAGTGTCAGTAATTCCATCAGAATTTCTGCTTACAGAGAATGCTCCGGCGTTTTCCGGCCTAGCTTTATCAAGATACGGCAAGCCTTTGCCGGTCAGCAGCCAGTTTAAATCACACCCGGTAGATTCTTGAATCTTTATAAGGGTTTCAGTGTTTGGAAGGCCGTCGTTATACCAAATCCGGTTAAATCCAGGCGGGCTCATTCCAATATCTCTTGCAATAACCGCAGGCTTTGGGTTATCGCGCCATAAGTAGGTCAATCTCTCTTTAAAAGTATTCATAAGCTATCTCTATATGTGGTTGCATACATAAAAATATCTATGCAACTTTCTATGCAACTAAATGTATTTGGTTGCATAAAATTAATTCATTTAATAAACAAAAACATACGGAAAACCTAAGCGAAAGTTTATATTTTTCTCTATGCAACCGCTTTACATATTATCCGGTTGCATATATTATTCAATCAACCAAGAACAAACGGTTAGAAAAACGGTTTAACGTATGGAGTAAGTGAAATGGTACAAAAAAACGCAGATTGGCACCGCGCAGATATTGTTGCGGCACTCAAAAAACGTGGTTGGTCAGTAAGAGCTCTTAGTGTTGCATCCGGCTTGTCGCCAAATACATTGAAAGGCGCATTGCAATTCCCTTATTTGAAAGGAGAAAAAATCATTGCAGATGCAATAGGCGTCCCACCTGAAGTAATTTGGCCGACACGCTATGAAGAACGTAATTTCAGGCCAGTATTAAGTGCTTCGCACTAATTATACGCAGATGTTTAAAAGAAATCATGCAAATGATTACAAATGAACTAAAAGCGGGATAAGTGGAGTTTTATATGCAAACAGATAGTCTTTCATCATCAGAACTCGCAAATTTACGGTTGCCAAATCTACAAGTATCAAGACAGGCGATTGAGAAGCGAGCCAAGACACAAGGCTGGCCGTACATCGAAGAGGTTGGCAAAGCGCGTGGAGGCCGTCTGAAAAAATACTTAATCGCTTCCCTCCCTGCAGAAATCCGGGCAGCCATCATGAAGCGGCAGTCGGACGAGCTGGCGGAGAAGATGCCGAAAATGTTGCCCCAAGTCAGACCGGGGACGGCGATGTCGGCTCAGGCACTGGCTGAAGCGGCCAAGCTGTTGAATGAGAAACAACGGTCAGTGGCGGATGCGCGATGTGCGGTGGTGGCGGCGGTACTGGGTATCAAATATCAATACGGTTGCTCTGCGAAGGCTGCGGTGGCTCAGTTTTTGGGCTTGCTGGCAGAAGGTAAGTTGGACGCGGTCACGCTTGGGAACTTGGAAAAGGCCAATGACCGCAGCCGGTCGGCAAAGGTTGGCGAACGTACTTTAGACGGCTGGATATCTGCTTATTTGAAAGCGGAAAACGCGACGGAGCGGTTGGTTGCTTTGGCTCCGAAGACGACGAAGGCGGTCAAGCCGATTGAGAGCTACGGATGGTTGCCGATGTTTATGCAGTTTCACAACATCCCTTCGGCTCCGAAACTGGCACACAGCTACCGCCGGTTTGTGCAGTGGGCTGAAGCGGAAAATATGCCGGTCAATGATGTGCCTAACTTGAGTATGGTGCGGCGCGTTTGGGACAAGCTGCCGCTGATTATGCAGGAGCGCGGCAGGAAAACGGGGGCGGCTTATAAATCGCTGCTGCCTTATGTGAAACGTGATTGGGGGGCTTTGAAGCCGAACGATGTTTGGATCGGCGACGGCCACAGTTTTAAGGCGAAGGTGGCGCATCCGGTACACGGCAGGCCGTTTAAGCCGGAAGTGACGGTGATTATTGATGGTTGTACGCGGTTTGTGGTGGGTTTTTCGGTATCTCTCGCTGAAAGTTGTGTGGCGGTATCGGACGCTCTGCGTATCGGGGTCAAGCACTTTGGTTTGCCGATTATCTACTACTCGGATAACGGCGGCGGTCAGACCGGCAAGACGATAGACCATGAAATCACGGGTATTACGTCCCGATTGGGTATCTGCCATGAAACGGGTATCGCGGGCAACCCGCAAGGCCGAGGCATCATCGAGCGATGGTGGAAAGACAATCTGATTGAGATGGCGCGCCAGTATGAGACGTTTGCGGGCGCAGGGATGGACAGCAGCACGAAGAATCTGATGTACCGCAAGATGGAAAGTGCTTTTAACGCTTTGGAAAAAGGCAAGGATTTAACGGAGGAACAACAGAAATATTTGAAAAAACTGCCGAGCTGGTCGCGTTTTATCGCGGATGTGGTCAAGTGTATCGATGATTACAACAACCGTCCGCACGGCGAGCTGCCCCGACATCCGGACGGCGGACATTACACGCCGAAGGCTTATCGGGCAATGAGGCTGGAACAGGACGGTATCGCGCCGGATATGTTGTCGGCGGAAGAGCTGGCGACGATGTTCATGCCGCAAGAGGTGCGAAAGGTACAGCGCGGTTGGTTGGATTTGTTCAACAACTCTTATTTCTCAACCGAGCTGGCGGAGTATCACAAGGACGAGGTACGGGTCAGCTACGATTTGGACGATGCGTCGGTGGTCAATGTGTTTGATATGGACGGCAAGTTTATTACTAAGGCGCAGGCCAACGGCAATACCCGCGAGGCTTTCCCGACGGCTCGTATCGACCAACTGGCGGAAAAACGCCGAAAAGGCAAAATCAAGCGGGCGGAAAATGCAATCAAGCTTGCAAACGCGGAAGTCAATCCGGCACTGGAACAGGCGGCAGCTTGGGACGAGCTGGGAAATTTGGGCGGAAACGTCATCGAGGCGGAGTATGCGGTATTGCCGAAAACGGGCACAGACGATTTTGTGCTGTTTGAGGCGGATAGAAGTTAAAACGGTTTTAAATCTCTTTTAAAAGGACTAAAAAAATGAAACAAATCAATCATACATTGCAACAAAAACTGGCTGAATTTAAAGCCAAATCAGGCATGAACCAAACTCAACTGGCACGCGGTATCGGTACTTCACCGGCATCAATCAGTATGTATCTCAATGGCACTTATGCGGAAAAAGGCGGTAATTATGAAACCATCGAACCGAAAATCGAAGCGTTTTTGGAGATGCAGGACAGCAAAGCGCGACGTGAAGAGCTGGTGTTGGGTTTTGTATCGACTAAGACGACACGCCGCATTGCGGAAGTGATGCGCGATGCGCACGAAGGCGGCGAAACGGTGGTGATCTACGGTCAGGCTGGCTTGGGCAAGACGCAGGCGGTCAAAAACTACTGCGAGAAAAACCCTGCGGCCATCTTGATTGAGGCTAATCCGAGCTTTACGGCTTTGGTCTTGATGCGCAAGTTGGCGACAGCGGCGAAGGTATCGGCGATGGGCAGTTTGAATGATTTGTTTGAGTCTGTATCTGACCGCCTGCGTGATTCGGGCCGTCTGATTGTGGTCGATGAAGCGGAAAACCTGCCGTTACGCGCCCTTGAAATTGTACGCCGTCTGCACGATGAGACGGGCTGCGGTTTGGTGTTGAGCGGTATGCCGAAGCTGGTGGCGAATTTGCGCGGTAAGCATGGCGAATTGGTGCAGCTTTATAGCCGCGTGTCTGTTGCGCTGAATTTGGGCGAATCTTTGCCGGATGACGAACTCTTTGAGATTGCAAAAGCGGCTTTGCCTGATGCGGACGAAGAAACGCTCTTGGAACTGGTTAAACATAGTAACGGCAATACGCGCCGGATGAGCAAATTGATGCGCGGCGCGGTACGCACGGCGAACAAGAACGGTATCAAGATGCAGGCCGGTATCGTTAAGAAATACAGCTCCCTGATTATCCGATAAGAAAGGCTGTCTGAAATGAGACAAGAATATGCGGTACACGCCGGAGTCTATGAGGACACTTGGCACGATTATGAAACCCATAAACGTCGCAAGATTTGGCGGGCGGATGTGAGCGGCAAGCGCAAAGAAGGCTTTGCATGGTTGCAAATCCGCCGACTGCGGAAGCGATTTGAAAGCAAAGAGGAAGCCAAGGAATGGGCTGCTCAAGTGAAGGCGGATTGGGTACGCAATAATTTTTTTGCCTTGAGAAAATATTAAGTAATTGATTTATAAGGAAATAGGAAATGTCTACTGTGTTTTACAAGCGGATGTTGTTTGGAGCGGCTGTGTCGGTTTGGGCTGTGTTTTTCGTATCGATGTTGCGCGGTTGTGCTCCGGAACTATCGGAAGCGAAGTTGGAAATGTCGCGCCGCGAGCGTATGGCGGATTTGGAGGCTAAAGCCTTGGGCGAGCAATACGAGTCAATGAGCGTAGAGGAAAAAATGAAAGGGATTGTTTATGAGCGATAAGCCATTGAGCCCTACGGCGAAACGAGAGGCTTTGGATCGGGCGGTAAAGGAAATCCGCGCGAAATATGGCGATAAGGCGATTATGAAAGGATGTGTGAAATGAGTTTCGGACGACGTAATACGGATTGGCAGGCTTGGGGACAACACCGCAGGCGTGCGACGGCGCGAATGGCGCAAAAAAGCCGAGAGCGTGAAATCGAGGAATATCAGGCACGTTTTAAACGGCCTGCCGAGAAGAAGGAGGAGAAAAAATGATTTGGCTTGAAATGCTGGCCCGAATCGTCGTGTTGCACATGATAGGCGAAGGCCATGACGGGTATGACGACAATTAAAACGGTAAACCGTTGATGTTGCTCTATATTTTTTTGCCTTATTGAAAATATAAGGTATTGATTTAAAAGGAATTTAAAAATGAATGCAAAAGAAATCACCGAATGGATCGAAGACCGTGGCGAGCTGATGGTTATGAAGAAGGACGGCGAAGGCTTTGTAATCGCTGCGCGGTCGCCGGACGGGATGTGGAAAACGGCGGAAGCGGAAACTTTGGCTCGGGCGATAACTTTATGGGAGGAAGTGTGATGAATATTACTAAACCAAATAAAGAAGACCTTGGCGCAGTATGGGAACTGGTCGCGTTTTTAAACAAAATTGCTCAGGGTTTGAATCCAGTTTATCAACCTGCCGACCCAGAGGATGAAGACGATTTCGAATATCTGAGCAATGCGCCTGCGGATGAAGTGTTTGAAGCTTTGGAATATAAGTATGCCAACGCCAATTTGCCTTGGATTATGACCGTATTGGATACCTTGCTGTCTTCGAATAACGACATTGTTGACCAAGAATCTAGTGTTTTGGATTTTTCCCCGAAATTTAAACAGGCTGTAAAGGATACGGAAAGACTGGATTTTTTGATTGAAGTCGGGTCAGCCGAATTTTCAAAACAAAATGGCCAGAAAACCTGTTGCTACTTAACCGAATACGGCATTAGAGGCTATGGAAGCAATTACCGCGAAGCATTGGATGATGTGATGAAAGAGTGGAAGGAGATGTGATGACTACCGGAATGATGATTTATCTCTTGATCTGCGGGCTGATTGGTTTGGCACTGGTGGTTTTGGCACTGATGAGCCTGATTGAAAACTGGTTTAAGAAGTGCACTAAAGCGGTTGTTTTGGATGTCTGCGGTATGTTTGGGGGGTTGGTTGTTGTTTTTATAGCGTTTTTAGCAATTATTGGGGTGGTTAAATAAAGGAGCGGCTATGAACATCGAAAAATTCAACCCGAAAAAAGACCCTAAATATAACAGTTTTATTTATCGGTTTTTGAAAAGGTACAAAAAAATAATACCACATAGCGGTATGCCGGTTATCGCCAAATTTGACACACTGGGTATTTGGCGAATCGGTTGGCATGATACTGGCGGATGGTTTATCGGTGCTCCAATCGGTTTTTCGCCTGGCGAAAAGGTAGAGATTTATGCGTTTAAACCGGGCGGGAAAGTCATTGAAGAAGTCAAATGGAGTGATTACCAGCGTATCGGAGGCTGTGCCATTAATGAATTTGCGCATAAATGGCGCGAAATTAATAAAAACAGTCGTTGTTGCGAATATTGTGGTCAATGGATTCGGCGAAAAGTCAAAACTGAAAAAATTATCCGTCGCCGCGATGTTTGGGAGATTGAAACATGATTTGCCGTTGTCCTAACTGCGGGGCGGCCAACAGCTTGGATAGCTTGGTCAGCGATGCTGAAGCAGCCGAAGTGCTGAAGATGTTGCTGGAACTTGATGCCGATATCGGGAAAGCGGCTATCCGCTACATTGGTCTCTTCCGCCCCGGAAAGAGCCAGCTCTCTTGGGGGCGAACCGCGAAACTGCTGAATGAGTTGCTGCCGATGATTAAGGCGCAGGAGGCGGCACGCGACGGGGTTTGTTTCCCTGCCCCTGCCGAGGCTTGGATTCACGGTTTTAATGAAACCGTTAATGCCCGCGACCAAGGCCGTCTGAAACTGCCCTTAAAGTCGCATGGTTATTTGCTGGAGATTGTCAGCCAGTGGCAGGGTTCGGGGTTGCCCTCTCCCCAGCCCTCTCCCACGGGGAGAGGGAGCGAAGGCGGCGCACCGTCAAAACTGCGGCAGGGTGTGGCGGCCTTGGGCGAATGGGCAGGAAATGATTGGGCAAAACGGGAAATCGCTTCAGGCTTTGCATTGCTCGCCGCGCTCAATCTACCCAACCGACCGGCAGCGCAGGATATGCCGGTAGTCGCGGAAATTTGGTATCGGAAACTGATGGAGAAAAAAGAAATCGTCTCGCCGGAGTATGACCCGATACGGATTCAGACGGGGTTTAAGGTATTGCAGGCGGCGGAAACATGGCCGCACCCTGCCGAACTGCTCCGCAACCTGCCGCCACGGATGATACCAAGGGCGATGCTGGCAAAGCCCGCGCCGGATAAGGAAAAAGGCCGTCAGAAAATGGCGGAAGTGAAAGATGTTTTAAACAAGAAAGGTAAGTGAAATGGAAAATGTATATTTTACAAGTAATAACCGAATATCGGACTTAATCAGTCAACTAGAAAAGTTGAAGGCAGAGCACGGCGATTTGGTAATAACTAGAAATTATTTGCGAGGAGGAGTTAGAGATATTGATTTAACAGAGTTTAAGGTTGCCTATATCAGACCGAAGGAAAAACGCGAAAGAATATTGGCTTATCGTATTGGGACACACCAAGTCGGTGATTTAAAGGTCTTAAGAATTTTATAGTTTAAAAGGAAAAAATCATGATTGAACCGCACGAGTACCGTCTATTGGACGAATATTTAGAGCAAGACTGGGATGCCTTTATCAGTTTTGCTGAAACTAAAGGATTTGAAGCAAGCGAAGTATATCAACTACTCAACAAACTGGAGGAAAAAGCAAATGGCTAAAACCCGAATCAAACAACCCGCTATCGAAGCGGCGCAAGACAAAGCGGAAGTAACCGCGTTTATCCGTCAAATCGGCGACTTGCAGCGCGAAGTCAAACGCTTGGAAACCGAAGCTGGAGACAAAAAAGCGGTCATCGAAGAAGAATATGCCGCCAAAGCCGCGCCGATGTGTGCCGAAATCATGAGCCTGACCGAGCGCGTGGCCGCCTACTGCGAAGCGCATAAAGACGAGCTGACCGACAACGGCAAAACCAAAACCGTCGACTTTACCACCGGCCTGATTAAATGGCGTATCCGCCCGCCGTCGGTCAAGGTTACCGGCGTGGCCGCCGTACTGGCGTGGCTCTCCGAAAAATCCGCCTTTGCCAAGTTTGTGCGCACCAAGAAGGAAATCGACAAAGACGCCATCTTGAACCAGAAAGAACGCTTTTCAGACGGCCAAGTGCCGGGGATTAAGATTGTGAGCGGCGTGGAGGATTTTGTGATTGAACCGACGGAACAAATTCTATAAAATCAACAGCCTGATTTCAATTCAGTGTGTTGAAACGTGATTGAGCCGACGGAACAGGAGTTAGCTTGCTGAAAGGCCGTCTGAAAACAGTTTGAATACTGTTTCAGACGGTTTTTTTTGTTTTCTATTTGCTTGATTGTGGGGGGTAATGTTGAAATATGCTGACTTGTATTGAAAACGAAATTTTTTTATTGTATATTCATCATAACGAAATATGAAGGAGGTTTTGATGAATTTTACGAAATCTGAATCTATCGGCGATTTGTTAGTGCAACATATTCCTAAAGAGCTTATTTTGGCTTTGCAGGAGGCTTTTTTAATTGGTTCTACCCGTGCTTATCATGGAGTAGAACATACACATCCGGGACATGTTAAAAATGTTTTGGGTCAATTACGGCATTTTGAACTGAATGAGGCATTTCATACGGTTATGCAAAGTCATAACTTAGAGGTTTCTGAATTAAAGGGGAACAATATTGTTGTTGCCAAATCAGGAATATGGAATATCTGTAGAGCGACAGCAAACGATGAAAAATGGCATGCAGTTAAACGAAGCAGAGCCCGGCAACTGCTGGCTCATAAGAACATGTTTATTGAGTCGCTTGTTTACCGTGATTTATTTGAGGATAATGTCGCACCTCTGGAAGGCACGGTATTTTTTGTTACAAGCTTTTCTGGAAGCATGGATAATATGCCGGAGCAACCGGTTTCGATACAAATTGCTGTTTGTGATAGTGAAATGAATAACTGGTTATTTGTAGAACATATTGAACAATTTTTAGAGCGTTATTCTGTCGTTGGGAAAATGGAGGTCGAGAAGCAAATCGATTTGGCCAAACCATCTCTCAAAAAGAAAGGCAGAGATACGGGTACATTAGGATGAGCAGACAGGGTGTAACGGGCTTTAATGCTGCACGTTTGGAGCAGATTATGGCAGTTAGAAGGCAGACGCAGGCACAACTTGCGGCTATGGTGGGTGTGTCTTCTGCAACGATGAGCAAGTGGAAAAACGGATTACACGCACCTGATGCCAAAACTTTGGAGCGACTGGCTTCGGTATTGAATGTCTCGGCAGAGTGGTTTACACGTCCGATGACGGCAGGGGTGGAGCGGCCTTTGTTTCGCAGTAATGCTTCGGCTCATGCGCAAGCACGTAGTATGTTGGAGGAGCGTGCCAATTGGGTAAAAGATATTATTTCGGATTTGACGGAGTATATGGATTTTCCCGTTTTGAATATTCCTCAACGTCATTTTGAAAGCCCTGAAGAGATTTCACAAGAGGATATTGAGGAGGCTGCTCTTGAGTTTCGTAAGAATATGCAGCTGGGACTTGCACCTATTCAGGATTTGACCTTAGCTGCAGAGGGAGCTGGGGTTTTTATCGTTAGAGAGCAAACAGGTGTTTCAGCAATTGAGGGGCTCTCTACTTGGACGGTAGATGGAAAACCGGTAATTCTGCTTTCTTCTGATAAAGAAAATGCTTTCCGTAGCCGGTTTGATTTGGGGCATGAATTAGGCCATCTGATTCTGCATAAACATATTCCGGCAACAATCAGGCACCACTATCACAAATTAATGGAGCAGCAGGCACATGCTTTTGCTGGGGCATTATTACTGCCGGCAGAAAGTTTCTCTATGAAGATACGGATTCCTACCACTTTAGACGATTTATTGCTTAAAAAACAATATTGGGGGGTTTCTGTTGCTGCGATGATTATGCGTCTGTATCAACTGGATATGATTGACGATCATACTAAGCAGAATTTATTTAAGAGAATATCGATGCGATGGGGCAGAAAAGCCGAGCCGGGAGATGGGGACAGAAAGCCTGAAGAACCACGGTTGCTGAGAAGAAGTATGGAGTTATTAATACAGGAAAATATCATCAGCCTTGATAATGCGGTCGAGTATTTCGGTATAGGGCAGACTGATTTACTGAACCTACTGAATCTTGATGATGATTTTTTTGAAGCGAAACGCAACAAGAAGGTTATCCCTTTTTTAAAAGTAAAATCCCAATCATAGAAAGTATGATTTAGATAGTTTAAAGGCCGTCTGAAAACAGTTTGAACGCTGTTTCAGACGGCCTTTTTGTATCCCAACCCTTCACAAAAAACAGTTGCTTAAATCAATATATAGTAGATTTTTCGGTAAATATGACATAAAATACACAACATATTGTGTTTTAAGGAATTGGCCGTGAACGTGCAAAAGCTGCGCCGCAGCCTGATTGCCAAAATCAAAATCGCGCAAAAGGAGTTGGGTTTGGACGATGCCACTTACCGCGCAGTGTTGGAGCGCGTAACGGGCAAGCGGTCGTGTGCGGATATGGATGTTTCTGAACTTGAGTCTGTTGTCGCTGATATGCGGTCGCACGGATTTAAGCCTAAAGCAAAAGGTAACCCACACGGTAAACCACATCTGCGTCGGACATCATCAGCGGCAATGTTGGACAAAGTCGAAGCCCTGCTAACCGTCGGCGGCAAACATTGGAACTACGCGCATGCGATGGCGCGGCGGATGTTTGGTAAGGATAAGGTCGAATATTTAGACGATACGCAGCTACATAAACTGGTTGCTGCATTGCAGATTGCAGAAAACAGGAAACGGGGAAAGTAGAAGATGGGGTTCGAAAAAGTTGAACATTTATTGCCGAACACGGTATTGGAAATTGTAGATGTCATCGGATTGGCTGCAACCGAGCAGCTGGTCAAGGCGATTGGCGGGGCGCGGTTTAAATTTGGTAAGGGCAAGGTGGACACCGAGCGTTTGGCAATTTTGGTCGAAGCCATCGGCGAAGTGAAAACGCATGAGCTGTTGCGGGTATATGGTGGCGAGGAATTGTATGTCCCACGGTGCGGCAAGGCTTTAATACAGTTGAGAAACCATAGGTTTTATCAGGAGTTTGTCAAACTGCGCGATATTGATAAGGAGAGCGGGCTTATGGCAATGACGAAGCTATGCCCTAAATATGGCATCTCTTCACGAACGGGATATACGATTATCAATGAAATTGAGCCGACCTGCGGCACAGCAGGCAGCTTTATTTTAGGCAGTGATGTGTGACCAGGCTTTGGCCGTCTGTATTCAGACGGTCTTTTTTTTGGTCTGTCGGGTTTGAAACATCTACCGTTCGGGACGATGGGTTAAAGACGGTTTAATGGGGTTTTAAAACTATCTATTTGAGGTATTTATGGCCCCGCAGAAAGAACTCCCTTGGATTGCTGAAGCGCGAAAGTATATCGGTCTGACAGAAATCCCCGGTAAAAACCACAATCCGACCATTTTGAATTGGCTTCACGGCTTGAAGGCTTGGTGGAAAGACGATGAAACGCCGTGGTGCGGCGTATTCGCAGCCCATTGCCTGCGAGCCGGTAACCGAGACATCCCGAAGGATTGGATGCGCGCAAAAGAATATGCTTTTTGCGGTAAACGCCTTACCAAGCCTGCTTACGGCTGTTTGGTCGTGTTTACGCGCCAAGGCGGCGGTCATGTTGGTTTTGTTGTCGGCAAGGACAAGGCGGGCAATCTGTTGGTTTTGGGCGGCAATCAAGGCAACCGCGTCAGCATCGCGGCATTTCCGACGTCCCGTGTGGCTGCGTATGTATGGCCGTCTGTCGGCGGTGCGCTTCTTGACCCTGCTCCGGAGCGTTACGACCTGCCATTGGGCGGTGCGGCACTGAGCAGGAGCGAGGCATGAAAAAGTCTTTTATTGCTCTGGCATTGGCGGCATTGAAACCGCAGGTGCCTGAATTTGAGATTAAACCTGCCCGCGTGGGCAATCTGAAACAACATCCGTCTATGCGCCTGGGCAAGTCGGGCGTGGCGGCTGCCAAACGTGCGGCGCGTAAACGCAAGGCGAGAAAGTAAGAAATATGATTGACGGTTGGGATGGTTATTAAGATGCGTATTTTTGACATTTTTAAAAACCCTGCGACAGGCAATGTGTCGCACTCGAAGCTGTGGGCAAACGTTGCCTGCGCGGCTGGGACGTTTAAATTTGTGATGTTGCCCGATCCGTCGGCGGAGATTTGGGCGGTGTATTTGGGCATTGTGGGCGGCTATGCGGTGGCGCGTTCGTTTGTCAGCGTCAAACGTCAGGAGGTTGAGAATGAATCTCGTGAAACTGCTGGCGAATAACTGGCAACCGATTGCCATCATCGCGCTTGTCGGCACGGGTTTGGCGGTGTCGCACCATCAAGGCTATAAGTCGGCATTTGCAAAGCAGCAGGTGGTCATCGACAAGATGGAAAAAGACAAAGCGCAAGCCCTGCTGTTGTCGGCTCAAAACTACGCGCGCGAGCTGGAACAAGCCCGCAAAGAAGCAAAACAATCTGAAGCCAAGGCGCACTCCGTCGGCGTGGCTTTGGCACAAAAGCAGGCGGAAGTCAGTCGTCTGAAAACGGAAAACAAAAAGGAAATCGAAAATGTCCTTACTCAAGACCGTAAAAATGCAAGCGGTAATTGTATTGACGGCTTTGGCCATCACGGCCTGCAGCTCTACAAGCGCGCCCTCGGCTACGGAAATTAAGGTTGTCGAAAAGGCGGTCATGCCGACACCGCCCGCTGCGTTGATGGTTGCGCCGGTGCGCCCACATCCGCCGAAAGATGGCAAGACGGCAACGCTGCTCGAACATGCCGCTGAGTTTGGCGGCTATGTTTCGGAACTGGAAAACCAAAATCAGGCTTGGCGCGACTGGGTCAACAGTCAAGTGGCAGTTGACGGTTCGGAGGGTGTGCGATGACGACTTATCGTGATTTGGTGCAACGTACGGTCGCCTGCCGCCATGCGGACTTGGAATTGGGCTTAAGCCGCGCACGCGAGCAAGAGCCGTTTGTCATTCATGTTTCCGACCTGTTGGATAAGGCCGGTATTGAGTACGCGGTCCGTATGGATAAGGATTTTCAGACGACCTTTTGTGTGGAGTTTTCCGCGACTGCTCCTGCTGATGTGATTGGTATTTTGCGAAAGTATTATTCAGTCTTTTTTGACGGCCAAAAGGTCGAGGCGGCTAGTCGTCATCCCGAAGGCTACTCCGTCCGTATCGTATTCGGCGATGTGCCGGTTTAAAGGGGTTTTAAATGGACTTTGAATTTGGTTTTAAAACCATTTGGCCGCTCTTGACGGCGGCGTTTTGGTTTTGGGTCAACGGCATTTCGGGTCGTCTGAAAGAGGCGGACAAGCGTATCGACGACCTTAAAGAGGAACTGCACGCGGTCAAGCTCTCTTATCACACCAAGCAGGATGCCCAAGCCGACCGCAAAAATATTGCGGCGGCTTTGGAACGAATTGAAAACAAGTTAGAAAAAGTAAACGAAAAACTGGACAGGAAAGCGGACAAATCATGAAAGACCCGATTTTGGAAGCCTTGGCGCGTATTGAAGCAAAGCAGGATGACATGCTCGCCAATCAGGCGCGCATGGACGAAGAATTGCGGCAAATTAAGAAAGACTGCAAGAAATCTGCTGCGGTTTACGGCGGTCTCGGCGGCGTGATTGTAACGACCGGCTGGGAGTTGCTGCGAGCCAAGTTCGGGGGCTGATATGGCACATCCGAAAGAAACCCGCGAAAAGCTGCGCCGACTGTACGTCAGTGACGGCCACACGCTCGAAATTGCGGCGATGATGTGCGAAATCCCGACAGCTACCGCCCGTAGTTGGAAACGTGCCGCCAAAGAGACCGGCGACGATTGGGACAAAGTACGCGCAGCCCATACTTTGGCCGGAAGCGGCATCGAAGACTTGAGCCGTTCGCTACTGGCGGGTTTTTTAGTTCAATACCAATCAACGATGACGATGTTGCAAGACACGTCGGTCGAGGAGTTGATGCCGTCCGAGCGCGCCAAATTGTTGGCGAGCCTGTCGGATGCGTTTACCAAGACCGTGGCGGCAAACAAGCGGGTATTGCCTGAAGTTCAAGAATCTGCGATTGCCATTAAAGTCATCGAAAAGCTGTTTGCCTATATTGCCGACCAACATCCAGATATGTTGGCTGCATTTGATACGGTATTGCAAGGCTTTCAAACTGTCATTGAGAAAGAGTTTTAATCATGCAGGGAAAATTAAGCCAATCCGAACTGCGTGCCCGAATGTCCGCCATCCGGGCAGACATCAATCGGCGCATCAGTGCGGCGGATATCGGATTATCTGCTGCGCCTGCGGATATTGCCGAGCGTCGCGCCAAAGTGATGCAGTGTACGCCCGAGGCTTTCCGTTTTTTCTGCAAGACTTATCTGCCGCATTATTTCCCCGACGACAGCGAATCTGTTTTCCATACATGGGCATACACAGAGCTACCCGAAATCGAAAAAGAGCCGGAGTCGGTCTTGCAGGGTTGTGCGGCATCGCGCGGCGAAGCGAAAACATCGCTGACCGTACAGGCGTTTGCCCTTTGGCGCGAAGTGCGCAATGCCAAACACAATACCGTCATCGTATCTGACACCGAAGACCAAGCCGACGCCATCGTCGAGGCCATTAAAACTGAACTGACCGACAATCCCGCGTTGCAGTTGGACTTTCCTGAAGTCTGTGGGCAGGGGCAGGTATGGCGTATCGGTGAAATCCGAACCCGCCAAAACAACCAATTCAAAGCCTATGGCGCGGGACAAGGCATTCGCGGCGCGAAAAAAGGCGAGGTGCGCCCCGATGCGGTCTATCTCGACGATTTGGAAAATGAAAAACATTCCGAAAACATCCGCCTGCGCGACAAACTGACCAAGTGGATAGGCAGCGTTATCAATCCTTTGGGCGGCGCGGGTGCGAAGTGCGACATTTTGTATGTCGGTACGATTTTATGTTTGGACAGTGTATTGGCGCGGGTGTTGAAAAATCCGTTTTGGCGCAGTGTGCGCTTTTCCGCCATCATGAAGTGGCCTGTCAATATGGATTTGTGGGCGGAATGGGAAAACATCTACCGCAACACGCCAAAAGAAAACCGCGCCAACGAAAAGGCGGCTCAGGCGTTTTACGAAGCAAACGAAGCGGCAATGTTGGAAGGCAGCGAAGTGAGTTGGAGCAAACGACCGCTTCTCGCCCTGATGAAAATCCGCGCCCGCGACGGCATCCATGTTTTTAACTGCGAGTACCAAAACCAGCCGGGCAATCCCGAAAATGCGATTTTTGCTGATTATTTGGACAACTGTTATTACCGCACCCTGCCGCATGATGTCGTGTATTTTGGCGCGGTTGATCCTTCGTTGGGCAAACAGGGCAAAGGCACAGACCCATCCGCCATTTTAGTCGGTGGCTACCAACGCGCCACTGGCACGCTGTTTGTGGTGGAGGCGTCCATCAAGAAGCGTGTCCCGAGTCTGATTATTCAGGATGTCATCAGAATGCAAAAGCAGTACGGCTGCCTACTGTGGGTCATCGAAACCGTCCAGTTTCAAGAATTTTTCAAAGACGAACTGATTAAAGAGGCAGCAAAACAGGGGACACATGTTCCTGCGCGTGGAGTCAAACCAAGCGCAGAAAAAGTGATGAGGATTGAAAGTATACAACCGCATTTTGCCAACGGATTTATCAAACTGTTACCGGAGCAGCGTGTATTGATTGAGCAGTTGCGGGAGTTCCCCGATGCCGACCACGACGACGGCCCCGATGCGTTGCATATGCTGTGGTCGGTGGCGGTGGCGAATTGTGTGCCGATAGAATGGCAAAGCCCTACCGATAACGATTTTGGTGACGAGATAAAAAGTAAATGGAGCCGATAATGGCAAAAAAGAACAATAAAACTAAAATCCAAAAGCCCGAAGCTGCATTGCAGACGGACGTGGCTCAAATTACGGCGACCGGTCGAGTTATCGCCGAACATCCGTCCAATTTTATTACGCCACAAAAGATGCGCGCCCTCTTCGAGGACGCGGAAAGCGGCGACATCCGCGCCCAACACGAGCTTTTCGCGGACATTGAGGAGCGCGACAGCGACATCGCGGCAAATATGGGTACGCGCAAACGCGCGCTGCTGACGCTCAACTGGCGCGTCGCCCCGCCGCGAAATGCGACGCCCGAAGAAGAAAAGCTGTCCGACCAAGCCTACGAAATGATGGACAGCCTGCCTACCCTCGAAGACCTGATTATGGATTTGATGGACGCTGTCGGGCACGGATTTTCTGCGTTGGAGGTCGAGTGGGTATTTTCAGACGGCCTTTACCTACCCCGAAACTTTATCCACCGCCCGCAAAGCTGGTTCAAATGGGACAAAGACGACGGGCTGCTGCTACGTACCCGCGAAAATCCGGAAGGCGAAGCGTTGTGGCCGCTGGGCTGGGTCGTTCATACCCAAAAATCGCGCAGCGTCCAGCAGGCGCGCAACGGGCTTTTCCGCACGCTTGCCTGGCTGTATATGTTTAAGCATTACGCCGTGCATGATTTTGCCGAGTTTTTGGAGCTTTACGGCATGCCCATCCGTATCGGCAAATACGGGGCGGGTGCAACGGAGGAAGAAAAACGTACGCTGTTGCGCGCGGTTGCCGAAATCGGCCACAACGCGGCGGGCATCATGCCCGAAGGCATGGAAGTCGAGCTGCATCAAGCGGCCAGCGGCACGACTGCCACCAGCAACCCGTTTTTGCAGATGGCCGACTGGTGCGAAAAATCCGCCGCGCGCCTGATTTTGGGGCAAACGCTCACCAGCGGAGCCGACGGCAAAAGCAGCACTAATGCGCTGGGCAAAGTGCACAACGAGGTGCGCCGTGATTTGCTGGTGTCGGATGCCAAGCAAGTGGCACAGACCATTACCCAACAGATTATCTTGCCCTACCTGCAAATCAACCATCCTAATACCGACCAGAACCGCATACCCAAATTTGAGTTTGATACGCGCGAGGCGGAGGACATTGCGGTAATGGCCGAAGCCATCCCTAAGCTGGTGGACGTGGGCGTTCAAATCCCGGAGAGTTGGGTGCGCGACAAGCTGGTAATTCCCGAGCCTGCCGAGGGCGAGCGGGTGCTGGCGCGTGTGGTGCCGGATAATCCCGTGCATCAAGCTGCGCTGGCGGCATTGTCCGCACGCATACCGGCAGGCCGCCCCGCCGCCCGCGAGCAGCAGGTATTGGACGGCTCATTGGACGAGGCGTTGGAAATGCCCGACTTTAACGCGCAGCTCAATCCGATTATCAAACAGGCGGTGGCCGCGCTGGCAGCGTGTGATAGCTACGAAGAGGCAGATGCCGCCTTGACCGCGCTCTACCCGCAGTTGGATAACCAAACCCTGCAAGGCTATATGCAAAATGCGCTGTTTTTGAGCGATCTGTTGGGGCAAGCCAATGCCAAGCATTAAGTTTGCCCTCGGCCTCAAACCTGCAAAAGCGATTGAGTGGCTGCAAGCCAAAGGCGTGACCGCCGAAAGCTACCGCAACCTGACGGCCTCGGAAATCGCCAAGGTGTACACCATCGCCCGCATAACCGATTTGGATATGCTCAACGATATCAAGCAATCCATGATTAAGGCGGCCGACAACGGGCAAGCATTTGCCGATTGGCGCAAAGACATCTTGCAGCACCTGCAAAACAAAGGCTGGCTGCACCCTAACGGCCACGATGGCAAAGTTATTATTGACCCGACCAGCGGCGAAGTATTTGGTGCGCCGCGCCGGTTGGAAAATATCTACCGCACCAATATGCAGACGGCTTACAGTGCCGGCCAATATCAAGGCTATATGGCCAACATCGACAGCCGCCCGTATTGGATGTATGACGCAGTGGGCGACCACCGCACACGACCGGCACACGCTGCGATGGATGGCTTGGTGTACCGCTACGACGACCCGTTTTGGGCAACCTTTTACCCGCCCAACGGCTATCGCTGCCGCTGCTCGGTGATTGCGTTGAGTGAGCGCGATATGCAACGCGACGGCAAAGTGTTGAGCCAGTCGGGCGAACATAATTTGGTGGAGACCCATAAGGTCTACAACAAAAAAGGCGACAGCTACCCGACGATTGCCTATAAAGCACCCGACGGCAGCCTGCACACCACCGACCGTGGTTTTGGCTACAATGCCGGCCGCATGAATTACCGGCCGAATTTAGACCAATACGACCGTGGTTTGGCGCATGAGTTTGCAAAGGCGGAAATGGGCGGTGCGGAATTTAAGGCGGTGTTTAAACAGCTTTCGGAAGAGTTTTATGAAGTGAAAGGCCGTCTGAAAATTGACGGCAAGCCTGATAATGCCGAAAAAATCGACATCCGCAACAAGTTGTCGCGGCAAGTGAAATTTGCGGCAGGCGTGTTGAGTAAAGAAGTGCAACAACGTACGGGGTTGAAGCGGGCGACTGTTTGGTTATCGGACGATACACTGATTAAGCAGGTGGATAGCCGAGAGGGGCAAGGTTTTGCGGAGGATTATTATGCTTTTCTGCCTGAATTTTTGGCTAATCCAGACCATATTATCAGAGATGGCAGAGAGTTGATTTTTACAACTCAACGCAATCAGGAATATTTATGGGCGGTTTTGAAGTATATCGACGACGTGGAGGAAGTATATTTGCAGTCGTACCGAATCAGTAATGAGAAAGAAATCAGAAAACTAATGGAAAAGAAAGAAGTGTTGAAGTAAGACATCGGGCAAGGCTCGAAATCACTTGCACACGCTCTCGGTCACCCTTTCGGGTAGGCTGCGGTATCGAGATTATCACCGCTTTTCCGATGTCTTGAGATGATTATAGCATGATTGAAGTCCAAATCGACAACCTGTTTGTGGTGCAAAACCAGCTCGAACGTTTGGGCAGTGGCGTGGAAAACCGCTATCTGCTTATGCGCCGCTTATCGGAAACCATGCACAAAGGCGTGCGTGATAATTTCCGCGCGGGCGGCCGTCCGAAATGGTTGGGGCTGAAATACCGCAACGGTAAGCCGCTGAACGATACCGGTGCGCTACGCAACAGCTTCAGTACCTTTTCCGACAATGACACCGCGCTGGTTGGCACCAATCTGGTTTATGCTGCGATTCACAATTTCGGCGGCATGGCGGGACGTGGCCGCAAGGTGCGTATTCCGCAGCGTGAATTTTTGGTTTTGAGCAACGACGACAAGCAGGCTTTAATGGATGATGTGCAGGATTATTTCGCCAATCTGATCGGCTGATTTTCAGACGGCCTGAAAAACGCGCTTTTTAGCGCGTTTTTTTATGACGGTAAGGCAAACCCCTATCAGAAGATTTAAACGCAATCCTAGGCGAATTTAAAAAGGCTCTGAAACGGATTTAATTCTATCGGCTGAATGTCGGCGGCGGGTTTGAAGCGTGTCCGCTCTTTATGGTGTGAAAAAAGCCGGAAAATGGCCACTATCGACAAGGAGTGGAATATGCCTAAAGACAAACAACAACTGAGTCTCGCTGCGTGTAGCTTTGAGGTGCAGCCGAAAGACGGCCGCATTCAGCTGCTGCCCTATGGTGAGTTTCGCGCGGTGGACGGCCGCCCGAATGATGTGCCGGCTTGGTTTTTAACTGAGGAAAACGGCAATGATGTCGTGGCTTTGGCCAATGCTTCGCGTAATCAGTTGGTGGTCGATTATGAGCACCAGACGCTTTATAAGGAAAAAAACGGCCAGCCCGCACCTGCCGCCGGTTGGATGCGCTGGCTGGATTTTACGCCTAAAGGCTTGTTCGCCGATGTCGAGTGGACGGATAAAGCGGCGGCTGCGATTGCGGCCAAGGAATACCGCTATGTCTCGGCGGTGTTTTCTTACGACACTAAAGGCTACGTCCGCAAAATCTACCATGCCGCGCTGACCAATTATCCTGCGTTGGACGGCATGGACGAGGTGTTGGCGGCTGCGTCGGCACAGTTTATCAAACCTGAAACGGAGCAAACCCCGATGAAAGAGTTGTTGCAACAACTGCTCGGCCTGCCGCAGGCAGAGGAAGCCGAATTAACCGCAGCCCTGACTGCGCTTTTGCAGGCCAAACCGAAAGATGTGGCTTTGTCTGCCGCTATCTTTAAAGATTTGGCCGATAAAGACGACAAAATCGCCGCGCTGTCTGCGCAAGGCGGCCAGCCTGATTTGACTCAATATGCGCCGGTGTCGGTAGTGGCCGAGCTGCAAAGCCAAGTGGCTGCACTGACTGCCGAACGCGAAGCCGATAAAGGCCAAGAGCTGATTACCGCTGCTTTGAGTGCAGGTAAATTGCTGCCGGCACAAAAAGAATGGGCCGAAGGCGTATTGAAACAGCCAAACGGCTTGGCATTTTTAACCGGCTTTATTGAAAACGCCCAGCCGGTCGCTGCACTGGCAGGCTCGCAAACGGGCGGCAAAGCACCCGACGAACGCGTCGCCGCACTGACTGCGGAAGAGGCAGCCGCAGCAAAAATGCTGGGCATGTCCGGCGAAGAATTTGTAAAAATCAAAGAAAGCGAAGGTAAGTAATGAATAAGGCAGCAATTTTAGCCGCCCTGACGGCAGCATTCCGCAAAGAGTTTCAGTCCGGCTTAGATTCGGTTAAGCCTGACTACCCTGCTATCGCTATGACTATTCCGTCAACAACTTCGACGAATACTTATGCGTGGCTGGGCAAATTCCCGCAAATGCGCGAGTGGGTCGGCTCACGTCAGATCAAAAAAATGAGCAATCAGGCAATGAGCTTGGAAAATAAAAAATTCGAAGCGACTGTTGGCGTGGCTCGCACTGACATCGAAGACGACCAAGTAGGTATGTACCGTCCGATGATGGCCGCAATGGGTGAATCCGCTGCCGCTTTGCCTGATACGTTGGTGTGGGGTCTGCTCAAGAAAGGCAAAACCACCATTGGCTACGACGGCCAATACTTCTTTGACGTTGACCATCCAGTTTTCGAAAACCACGATGGCACAGGTCAAAACACGCCTTATTCCAACCTGACTACCGGTACAGACAACGACGCACCTACATTTTATGTCGTTGACGACACCAAAACCCTGAAACCTTTGATTTTCCAAAACCGCACCGAAACAGAGTTCGAAACTAAATTCGATCCGTCCAAATCCGACCGCGTGTTCATGGAAGACGAATATCTGTATGGCTCGCGCCGCCGTTGTAATGCCGGTTTCGGTTTGTGGCAGCTGATGCACATGGCAGAAAAAACCGCGCTGACCCGCGAAAACCTTGCCGCCATTATCGTCAAAATGCAAAAAATCAAAGCCGACGGCGGCTATGTGCTGAACGTGAAACCCAGCCTCTTGGTCGTCCCGCCCGAGTTGGAAGACAAAGCCCGCGAACTCTTGGAAGCCGACAAAATCAACGGCACGACCAATACCTTCAAAGGCCGTCTGAAACTGCACGTCTGCGTCCACCTGTAACCCTAACCGTTTTCAGACGACCTTTAACACCTATTTAAAGGCCGTCTGAAACAAGGAGTCATCATGGCAAAAACCAACAACAAACCAGAAACCGCCGAAACCGCCACCCCGTCGTTTGAAGACATCAAAGCCGAATTGGACGCCGTGCAGGCAGAGCTTGCCGCCGCCCGAAACGATGTCGAAATGCTGACCACAGCCTTGGCAAAAGCCGAAGACGACAAAAAGGCACTGTCCGCCGAACTTGCCGAACTCAAAGCGCAGCATACGCAACGCGCCGCCGACTCTTTGGCGGACAGCCGCGATGTGATGCTCGTCAGTACCGGCGCAGACGACAAAGAATTTTGGCGCGGCGGCCTGCTGTTTGACGGCGGCTGGCGCGAAGTGAAGCGCGCCGAAGTCGGCGAAGCGGTGTGGAAGGCAATCTGCGCCGAGCCTATGCTGCAACGCAAGGCGGTCGAGTAATGGCATACGCGACGGTTGAGGATATGGTTGCGCGTTTCAGCGAGCTGGAGGTTATCCAGCTGACCGACCGCAACCAAGACGGCTTGATTGACGAGGATGTGGCGGCAGTGGCACTGGCCGATGCCACCGCAGAAATAGACGCTTATCTGGGTCGGTTTAAACGTCCGTTTACCGATGTGCCGCCCATCCTCAAGCGCTTGTGTTGCGATATTGCCCGCTACCGCCTTACCGCCGCCAACGGCGTGCTGATTACCGACGAAATCCGCAACCGCTACAAAATCGACGTGCTCGACCTGCTGCGTGCTATGGCCAAAGGTGAAGTGCAGCTGGGCGTGGATGATAGCGGCGAAGAAGTGGCCGCGGGAGAAGACGGTATTGTGTTTGTAAACGGTAAAAATAAGGTGTTCGGGCGTGATCACTGATATTGAGCAAGCGATAACAGACCGTCTGAAACGGGGCTTGGGTCGCATGGTGCGCACGGTTAAAAGCTACAACGGCGAGGCCGACGATTTGGCGGGGCAAATCCATACGCTGCCTGCGGTTTGGGTAACGTATGGCGGCAGCAAAGTTGAGCCTGCCAGCACCGGCGGCGTATGCGGACGTTATCAGGATACCGCCGAATTTGTGGTGATGGTGGCGGCCCGCAATCTGCGCAACGAGCAGGCGCAGCGGCAAGGCGGCATCGACAGCCGCGAAATCGGCAGCAACGATTTAATCCGCGCTGTTCGCCGCCTGCTTGACGGCCAGCGGCTCGGTTTTGCCGATAGCCGCGGCTTGGTGCCCAAAGCGGTGCGCGCGATTGCCAATCATGTGCTGGTGCAAAACGCCGCAGTAAGCATATATGCGGTTGAGTATGCCATCCGCTTTAACACCTGCGGGTTGGAAAATGACCGCTACCCCGAACGCGCCGACAATCCCGACGACCCAGACCATATCTTTACCAAGTATCAGGTTACATTGAGCGAGCCGTGGCCTGATTTCGAGGGGTTGGACGGCAAAATTTACGACCCGCAATCCGCCCATGAAATACCTGTAAACCTAACCCCTTAAGGATAAGCAATGAGCAAAATCAAAGTAACGGCGGCAGACGGCCTGCGTGTGCCGACCGAACACAACCCGCACGAATATATCGGCCAAGAGCCGGTGGAGGTGGACGGCAACAGCCTGTATTACCGCCGCATGATTGATGACGGCGATTTGGTGGTGGTTGAGGATGCCGCCCCAAATACCAAAACCCGCAATACTAAGGGAGAGTAATGATGCCCCATATTGATTTTGACACGATTCCGGGCAGCATCCGCGTGCCCGGGCAGTATATTGAATTTAACACCCGCAATGCCGTGCAAGGTTTGCCGCAAAATCCGCAAAAGGTATTGATGGTTGCACCTATGCTGACCGCGGGCATACAGCCCGCCTTAGAGCCGGTGCAACTATTTAGCGATGCCGAGGCGGCCGATTTGTTCGGACAAGGATCACTGGCGCATTTGATGGTGCGCCAAGCATTTGCCAACAACCCTTATTTGGATTTGACCGTTATCGGTATTGCCGACCACAGCGCAGGCGTGCAGGCAACCGCAACCGTTACCCTTTCCGGCACGGCCACCGCGCCGGGCGTGGTGGAAATCACGATTGGCGGCAAGCAGGTAAGCACGGCCGTTAACACCGGCGAGACCGCCGCCACAGTGGCAGACCGTCTGAAAACCGCCATCACTGCCGCCGATGTAACCGTTACCGCATCCGGCAGCGGCGCAGCCGTTACGCTGACGGCCAAACACAAAGGCGAGATCGGCAACGAGAACGGCTTAACCGTGAGCACCGGCAATACCGGCCTGACTTATCAAGCCAATGCCTTTACCGGCGGTGCCAAAAATGCGGACATTGCCACGGCCTTGTCCAAAGTGGCGGGCAAGCATTATCACATTATTTGCAGCCCGTTTAGCGATGACGCCAACGCCAAAGCCTTGAGCAACCATATTACCAACGTATCCAACGCCATCGAGCAGCGCGGCTGTATCGGCGTATTGGGTATGAGTGCGACCTTGAGCACGGCCACCACCGCTACCGGCAAAATCAACGACGGCCGCATTACCTGTGCTTGGTACAAAGGTGCGGTAGAGCCAAACGGCATCATCGCCGCAGGTTATGCGGCGGTGTTGGCCTTTGAAGAAGACCCTGCCAAGCCGCTGAACACGCTGGAAATCAAAGGGTTGGCCGTTACACCTGATGCGCAATGGCCGCTGTTTGCAGAATGCAACAATGCGCTGTACAACGGCTTGACCCCGCTCACAGTGGTCAACAACCGCGTGCAGATTATGCGTGCCGTATCCACCTATACCAAGTCGGCCAACAACACCGACGACCCGGCACTACTCGACATTACCACCATCCGCACGCTGGATTATGTGCGCCGCAGCGTTAAAGAGCGCATTGCCCTGCGTTTTCCGCGCGACAAATTGAGCGACCGCCTACTGCCCAAGGTTAAGAGCGAGATTTTGGACGTGCTGATTAAGCTCGACCAAGCCGAAATCATCGAAAACGCCGAGGCCAACAAAGGCAAGCTGGTGGTGGCGCGTGCGCAAAACGACCCCAACCGTGTTAATGCCATTATCCCCGCCGATGTGGTCAACGGCCTGCACGTCTTTGCCGGGCGCATTGATTTGATTTTGTAACCCTTTTCAGACGGCGTTTAAAACAGGTTTAAAGGCCGTCTGAAACCTTAAAAAAGGATAAAACATGAGCGATGCAACTTATGCCGGCGCGGTGATTATGGAGGTGAACGGCCGCGACGTTGAGATTATCAGCATCAAGCCGCAAACCACTACAGGCCGCAAGCCGGTCAAAACGATGAACCGCGACGGCCGAGTCAACGGTTATTGTGAAGGCGTAACCGAACACAAATTAAGCGTTACCGCCGCCATTCCCATCGACGGTACGGAAATCGACTGGGACAATATCACCAAGGCGAAAATCACGATTTACCCCATCAACGACGAAGGTCGCCGCACTTCCTACCTCGACTGCTTTACCGTCGATACCAGCGAGCAATATGAAGTCGATAACGAGGCACGCATCGACATTGAGATGATTGCTTTGCACAAAATCAAGGAGTAATGCGTGATTACCGTCAAACTGACCCACGGGCTGACCTACAATGGCAAAGTCGTATCTGAATTACGCCTCAAGCCACTGACCGTCGGCGGCGAACTGGCGGCGTTCGCCCTGATTGATGACTTGCCCGAGCTGCCCGAAAACGCCAAAAAAGCCGAACTGCTGCAACGCGACGTCCTAGAGATGCTGACCTACTGGTCGCAGCAGATTGAAGCCCAAGGTATCCCATCCGACATCCTGACGGCGCAGTGGCTGATGGAAAACCTCTCTACCGAAGACTACCATACCGTGATGGCGGCTCAGGAGGATTTGCGCCTAAAACCGTCCGCCGCTACGGCGAGCCCCGACGCGCCGTCGGCGGCGGAGCAGTCAAACGCAGCTACCTGACGGCACACAAAAGCTACCGTCAGGCGGTCATCCTGATGGCAAAGGCGGGTATAGGCGCGGACGCGGTGCGTCAAATGTGCCACGCCGAGCTGTCGGCATGGTTTGAAGACATCCTGTCGAGCTTGGGCATCAAAACGCCGAAGGAAGAGGGAGTGATTGTGTCGAAGCGGCTGAAAAAGCCGGAGGGAAAATAAAAGGTCGTCTGAAACGGTGCTTCTGCCTGTATAGGCAGCGGCGTTTGAGTTTCAGACGACCTTTTTATTTGTTGGGATATATTTGCAATTCTTTATTTCATATAATTATGTATGTTATCTAGATTCTGGGAACGTAAAATGAGATGGATTGCAAGTATTGCCTGTATTTTATTTGTTTTTTGGATTTTTCGAGTTATAGCAATCAGAAAACGGAAGAAATTTGAATTACAGCAAAAGCTCTTGCAGGAAGAAAACGAACGAAAAGAAACAGAACGGCTGGAGAGGTTGATGCTGATTAAGCAAGAGGAAGATAAACGCCTCAATACATTGGAGGGGTTTACTGCTGAGGCTGAACAATGTGAAATTCATGCCTCTAATACCGCTGACGATTACAGAAAAACCTGCCAAACGCAACGACTTTCCATTGACGACAGAAATAGGATGATTTTATGGGAATCTTTGTCGATATGCCTTTCCAGTGGGAATTGGCAAACCATACAGTCCAGAATCGGCGTTATGGATAGGGCTTTGGAAAAAATGAAATATCCCCATATTCCTATCGGTTTGAAAGAATGGAGAATAGTAAAGACGCGATACTATATGGTTTGTATCGAGTATTTGGACTTTAAAATCCAAAACTACAAAACTGAAAAAGCAAAACAAAAAAGACGTGATGAGATTTTGGAGGTTATTGAAGAAGCCCGGGCAGATAAAGATGTTTACCACGGGGCATTTGAAGAATTTCTTCTGACCAGGGGTTGAACCCCGTCCCGCCCTCCATTAACCAGCCTTTAAACGATAATTGACCTTGAGTTAATACGTTTAGAGGCTGTTTTTTATGACAAACGGGAATATGAAACTGTCGCTGGTGCTGACCGGCAAGGACGACGGCGCGCGTCGGCTGCTGGCTGATACGCAGCGGCAGTTGGAGCGGACGGCGAAATCGCGGGCGCAACTTGAGCGTCAAAGCCACACTTATGCGTTGACCGGCATCCGCTCAGAAAAACAGATTCAACGCGAAATCATGCTGACACAGGCTGCGTTTAACCGCTTGGCGCGCAGCGGCAAGGCATCACAAAATGATTTGGCACGGGCGGCGGTTGCGACGCGCAACCGTATCCGCGAGCTGAACGCGGAATTGAAACAGGGTGCGGGGTTTGCGGACAGGATGGGCAAAATCGGACGGGCGGGCGCGGCTGTCGCTGCGGGCGGTGCGGCGGCATATGCGGTTTTAAAACCCGCAATGAATGACCGCAAGCAGCTTGACGAGAACATCAACCGCGTGGCGCGTCAGGCGTTTATCGAGGACGACAGCAAGTCGGCGGCTTGGATTGCCACCGAAGGTGCGCGGCAGGTCAAGGACTTGGCACTCGAACTGGTGCAGAAAAACGGCGGCAACCACGACAAAGCCTTGGATGTCATCAGTGGCATGATGACGACGGGTCTCAATTTCGCCCAAACTAAAGAGGAAGCGCAGGCGGCCTATGCCTTTTCGCTCGCATCTGAAATGGAGGGGGCGGAGACCTCGAAGCTGATTAAAGCCTTAAAAGACAATCTGCCCGATACCAATCTGCAACTCGCACTAGAGCACGTCTTGCAGTCGGGTTACGACGGTACGTTCGAGACTCAAGACATGGTGCGGGAGCTGCCCGCCCTGTTGCCTGCTGCCCAACAGGCAGGCATGACCGGCATAGGCGGTTTGGACTACCTGCTCTCGCTCCTGCAATCTGCCGCAAACAAATCGGGCAGCCCTGCCGAAGCGGCGACTAATGTGCAAAATCTTTTGAGTAAAACTCTGTCGCCTGACACGATAGGTCGTCTGAAGAAGATGGCAAATCCGAACGACCCCAAAAAAGGCGTGGACTGGGTAGGCTCGGTATTGAAGGGTAAGGAAAACGGCGAAAACGCGGTGCAGGTGTTGTCCCGCCTTGCCGATGCCATGTTGTCCAGGGACAAGCAGTATCAGGAGTATCAGGCGCGGGCGGCTGCGGGCGACAAGACGGCGTCCGAACAGGCAAATATGATGAAAGCCGCGCTCTTGGCGACACTTCTGCCCGACTTGCAGGCAAAACAAGGTCTGCTGGCAGCGACGGATATGGCACAAATTCAGGGCTATATGGCAAAACTGGGCGGCGTAACCCTTGAAAACGGAAAAATCGGCAAAATCAACGAGGTGCGGATGATGACGGATGCCGCCAAGCAGGAGCAGGCGGCATCGGTAAAACTCTTGGAAGAGAGCCTGACCAAGACGCTGGTGGAAGCCGAAACGGCGTTCAAGCAACTGGCGGCGGAATACCCCAATGCCACTCTAGCCCTACAAGCATTGACGACGGCGGCAACAGCGGCGTCTGCCGCAATGTTATTAACCGCCGGTGGCGGTAAAGGTGGCGGCTTTCTGAAAGATGTAGGTAGTAAAGCGTTGGGATGGGGTAAGGCTTCCGCAGGCGGCGTGGCAGCAGGTGCCACAGCGGCAGGCGGTAAGTTGCTGTCATGGGGAAAATCTGCCGGTAGCGGGCTCATGAATAATCCAGCGTTAGTTAAACGGGCGGGTTTGTTAGGTATGTTGCTGTATTCCGAGTCTTTGGGTGACGGCACATTGCCAAAGGGTTTGCGTGGTACCAAGACAAATCCTGAAATGATTAATCGTCTGAAAAACAACGGTATCCGATTTGAAACTGCGCCGAAGCGGGAACAGGCGCGGGGTGGTGTCCCTCAGTATTTGGCTGCTCCGTCAGCGCAGCCTACCGATAAGATGTTGTCTCCGTTGTTTTCAACTCAGACGGCGGCGTATCAGGCAGCCATTCAGCAGCAGACGGCGGCGTATCAGGCAGCATTGGCGCAGGATACGGCTGCAGTTACAACAGGTTTGGCACAAGTGCAAAGTGCGATGGCGTCGGCAAGTCAGACCATCAATACCAATGTGAACCTGAATATCGACGGACGTGTTATCGCGAATGAGGTATCGCGGTATCAAGTGGCCATGTTCGGCCGTGGAGCGGGTCAATAATGAGCGGATGGCATACCTTATTGCAGGACGCATCTTACAAGGGCGTCGGCTTTGATATTGAGGCGGTGGACGAGAGCAACGGCAAGGCATTGGCCGAGCATGCTCGACCGTTTGTGCAGGGTATCGACCTTGAAGACATGGGTACGACCGGGCGGCAGGTGCAGATTAATGCGGTGTTTTGGGGCAAGGGCTATGCAGGCCGTCTGAAAAAGCTGATGGATGCGCTGGAGCAGCCGGGCGGCGGCGTGCTGGTGCACCCTGTTTGGGGTCGGATGCACAACATGATTGCGGCATCATGGAGTTACCGACATGAGGCCGATTATGTGGATTATGCGGGCATCGATATTACTTTCCGCGAGGCGGCCGAAGCGCAGGAAATCTTTGTTTTTGAAAACGCCTTTTTGGTCGAGCTTGAGGCGTTGATTGCTGATATCGACACCTACCGCGAGGCGGCTATCGGCTTTGTTGATGCGGTGTTGGCGGTGGATGCGGGCGTATCGGCTTTATGGGGCAGCGCGCTGGGCATTTGGAGTGCGGCATCGGGTACGTTTGGCGCGGTGCGCCGTTTGTTTGATTTGGACAAAATTGCCTTTCCCGATCGGGGCGGATACAGCGCAGCGGCGTTTAAAAGCGGCTCGGCCAAGCTGTTTGCCGATATGGCGGTCATGGTAGATACCGGCATACGCCGTGAGGCGGGTTTGGCCGATAATGCCATGCACCATGCCGGTTGGTCGCCGCGGCAGCGGTTTGACGGGGCTGCGGCTGTTGCCGACCGTGCCGCCGCTATCCCTGATAATTTGCTGACCGGCCGTTTTTCAGACGGCCTGCAAAGCCGCTTGAACCGTTTAACCGCCAAACAAGTGCAGCCGGTAGCGCAGGCGGTGCGCCTGTTATCCACGGCATCGCTGTTGTCGGTGGCAACGGCATTAATCGAGGCGCACGGCGAAGAGATGACCGCGCCTGATTTGATTGAGGTTAACCGCGCCATGCGCCGCCGTATGCAGGCCGAGATTGCCGCCTTGCGGGCGGTGCAGACGGCTGCTGCCGGGTCGGGCACTCTGACGGCCAACGCCGTGTATACCGAGGCTTACCAAACGGCAGAATCCCTGCGCGCGGCGGCAGGCCGTCTGAATGCGTTGGTTGCGGCGGCCATCAATCAAAAGCCGCCGCTGATTGTGCGCCAAGCCCCAATCGACGGCACGATACACCAAATCGCCCACGAGTTTTACGGCGATATCAGCCGCGCAGCAGAGCTGGTGCGGCTCAATCCCCATATCCACCACCCCGCGTTTATCAAGCGCGGCACTTTGGTAAATAGCTATGCAAAATAATTCATACGGTTATGCCGTGTCGGTGCGTGTTGGCGGTAAAGAGCACCGCCACTGGGAGCGCTACGACATCGACAGCGACTTTTTAATCCCCGCCGACAGCTTCGATTTTTCTATCGGCAGGTCGGGGCCGGAGGCGGCCATACCCGATTTAAGCGGAGAGAGCTGCGAGGTAGTGATAGACGGCCAAACCGTGATGACGGGCATCATCGGCAGCCAGCGCCACGGCAAAAGCAAGGGCAGCCGCGAGTTGAGCTTGAGCGGGCGTGATTTGGCCGGTTTTTTGGTGGATTGCTCCGCGCCGCAGCTCAATGTAAAGGGCATGACGGTATTGGATGCAGCCAAAAAGCTGGCCGCGCCGTGGCCGCAGATTAAAGCGGTGGTGCTTAAGGCCGAAAACAACCCCGCTTTGGACAAAATTGACATCGAGCCGGGCGAAACCGTATGGCAGGCATTAACCCATATTGCCAACTCGGTCGGGCTGCATCCGTGGCTGGAGCCGGACGGCACGTTGGTGGTGGGCGGTGCGGATTACAGCAGCCCGCCGGTGGCGACATTGTGCTGGAGCCGCACCGACAACCGCCGCAATATCGAGCGCATGGACATTGAGTGGGATACCGACAACCGCTTTTCCGAGGTTACTTTTTTGGCGCAATCGCACGGCCGCAGCGGCGACAGCGCCAAACACGATTTAAAGTGGGTGTACAAAGACCCGACCATGACGCTGCACCGCCCCAAAACGGTGGTGGTGTCCGATGCCGACAATTTGGCCGCATTGCAAAAGCAGGCTAAAAAGCAGCTGGCCGACTGGCGGCTGGAGGGATTCACGCTCACGATAACCGTAGGCGGCCATAAAACCCGCGACGGCGTATTGTGGCAACCTGGCCAGCGTGTGCATGTGATCGACGACGAGCACGGTATCGATGCGGTGTTTTTTCTGATGGGGCGGCGGTTTATGCTATCCCGCATGGATGGCACGCAAACCGAGCTGCGGCTCAAAGAGGACGGTATTTGGACACCCGACGCTTACCCCAAAAAGGCCGAGGCGGCGCGCAAGCGCAAAGGCAAACGCAAAGGCGTGAGCCATAAGGGCAAAAAAGGCGGCAAAAAAGGTGGCAAAAAACAAGCAGAAACGGCGGTATTTGAATGAGTTTGAGTAAATTGGCGAAAAAAACGGCACAAACTGCTAAAAATATCGGCGAGACCCTGCGCGCGGCCTTTCGGGGAAAAATCACGCTGGTGGTGTCGTCCGAGCCGATACAGCGCGTGCAGTTGAGCGGCTTGGCCGACGAAACCCTGCAAGACCTTGAACATTTGCAGGAATACGGCTTCGCCAGCCATCCGCCCGACGGCAGCGAAGCGGTAGTGATACCGCTGGGCGGCAATACTTCGCACGGTGTGATTGTGTGCAGCCAGCACGGCAGCTACCGCATCAAAAACCTTAAGCCCGGCGAGACGGCGATTTTTAATCATGAGGGTGCAAAAATCGTGATTAAGCAAGGCAAAATCATTGAGGCCGATTGCGACGTGTACCGGGTTAACTGCAAACAATACGAGGTTAATGCGGCCACGGATGCCAAATTTAACGCTCCATTGCTGGAGACCAGTGCAGTGTTGACGGCGCAAGGCCAAATCAACGGCAACGGCGGCATGGCCGTCGAGGGCGGCGACGGAGCCACCTTTAGCGGCGATGTTAACCAAACGGGCGGCAGCTTTAACACCGACGGCGACGTGGTGGCCGGCGATATATCGTTGCGCCAGCACCCGCATACCGACAGCATCGGCGGCAAAACCTCGGAGGCGGAGCCGGCATAGACAAGCAGACCTTTGGCAGCCTTCGGGCTGCTTTTTTTGTGCGTGCGGGATTGAAGTCCGTGTACTCCGTGAGGCCGTCTGAAAACGGCAAAATGCCAACATGGACAAAGAGCTAAACCCTGGCACCGGCGACTATACCGGCCGCACCGTCGATACGCTGCAAAATGCCGTGTATATCCGCTTGATGACACCGTTGGGCAGCTGGTGGGCGGATAAAACGCTCGGCTCGCTGCTGCATTTGTTGCAGCGCGAAAAAGACCTGCAACGGGTCAGCCTGTTGGCCGAGCAATATGCCGATGAGGCACTGCAACCGATTGTTAAGAGCGGGCGTGCCGACAAGATTACCGTGCGCGCAGAGCAGCCGCACGACGGCCGCCTGATCCTGCGTATCCGGGTGGATACGGCGGCGGGCGGGTTTGATTACCGCCACGAAGTGCCCGTGATTTAAAGAGGTTTTAAACGTGTTTGAAACGCCGACATTTGAGCAAATCCGCGAGCGTATCCTGCGCGATACCAAAAGCCTGTGGCCGGATGCCGATATCAGCCCCGACAGCGACCATTATGTGCACGCCAGCCGTTTGGCCAGCTGCGCCGAAGGGCAATATGCGCATCAAAGCTGGATTGTGCGGCAGATTTTCCCTGATACCGCCGACCGCGAGTATTTGGAGCGGCATGCCTCCATGCGCGGCTTGCGCCGCCGCAATCCTACCACGGCCAGCGGCACGCTGACCGTAAGCGGTATTGCGCAATCCATGCTTTCAGACGGCCTGCAAGTGCGTATCGGCCAGCGTTTTTACCGCACTACCGCCCGCGCCGTTATCGGCAGCGGCGGCACGGCGGAAATACCGGCAATCGCCGACGAGCCGGGCGCGGCCGCCAATGTGCGCGACGGCGAGGCGCAACTGATGGCCGCCCCCGCCGGTGTGGCCACCGAATGCCGCCTTACCGTACAAGGCGGCACCGACCAAGAAAGCGATGCCTCACTGCTGGCGCGTCTGTTGGAAATCATCCGCCGACCGCCCGCAGGCGGCAACCGTTATGACTATAAAAACTGGGCGTTGAGTGTTGACGGCGTAACCAGCGCATATGTTTATCCGCTGCGCCGCGGCTTGGGTACGGTGGATATTGCCATTACCTCCGCCGACGGTGTGCCGTCGGAAGAAACTGTGCGCCGCGTACAGGCTTATATCGACGAGATGCGCCCGGTAACGGCAAAAAATGCGCTGGTACTCAAGCCAACCGTAACGGCTGTGCCTGTTACCGTGCAAGTCAAGCTCGACGGCATCGACTTGGACGAGGCCAAGCGCCGCATACGGACGGCCCTGAAAGAATATTTCGACACCCTGATCCCCGGCGACGGCCTGACTGTGTCGCAAATCGAGGCGGCTATCAGCAATGTGGATGGTGTGATCGACCGCCGTCTGACTGCGCCGACGGCCAACCGTGCCGCCGATACGGTTAACCGCATCGAGTGGTTTAAAGCGGGCGCGATTAATGTGACGGAGATGCCGTCATGAGCTATCAAGACATCTTGCGGGGCCTATTGCCCCCCGTGTCGTATGCCCGCAATGCCCCGCGTGTGCGGGCGCAGGCAGAAATAGACGGCGCAGCGCTGGATGCGGTGGCGGAATCGGCTCAAAGCGTTGCCGATGCCGTCGACCCGCGCAGCGCCGGCCAAATGCTGGCCGATTGGGAGCGCGTATTAGGTTTGGACGGTACGGGCAAAAACCGACAGCGCCGTGTGTTGGCCGTTATGGCCAAGCTAAACGAAACAGGCGGCTTGAGTATTCCTTATTTTGTGCGTTTGGCCGAGGCGGCGGGCTATCAAATCCAAATTGCCGAACCGCAGCCGTTCCGCGCCGGTGTCAACCGTGCGGGCGACCGTCTTGCGCCGCAGGAAATCATGTGGGTGTGGCACGTTAACGTGCGCGGCGGCAACAACCGCATTACCCGATTCCGCGCCGGTATCTCGGCGGCGGGCGACAGGTTGACCGATTACGGCGATGCCGTGATTGAGACCGTTATCCAAGATTTAAAACCCGCACATACCGCAGTGCGATTTACTTATGAGGCATAGACAATGCACGCTATCGATACCCCCGATAAACAATTTAAAGACGGCAACGGTACCAGCGAGCTGGGCACCATCCTGCCCGCATGGTGGCTCAATCAGATTCAGGCCGAGCTGTTGGCCGTGCTGACCGCTGCCGGTATTCAGCCCGATAAGGCTAAAACCAACCAGCTTGCGGATGCAATCAAACAGATATTCAGCGGCGCAGTGGTAAACAACCTGACATCCGCCGATGCCGATAAGCCTTTGTCGGCGGCAATGGGTAAAAAATTAGCCGAACAAAGCGTTACCTACCAAAGCTGGGTAACGGAGCAAATCGGTGCATTGTCGATTGACAGTGATTTGGCCACCCGTGATTTAAACACAGTTACCAAAGCAGGTTTGTATGGTCAAACTAGCAGCAGCAACGCCCAAACCCGCCGAAATTATCCTGTGGTCAAAGCAGGGTCGCTGCTGGTAATGCCGTCGGCCTATGGCGTGCAGCAGATTTACTCCGTGTTTGATGGTACCGACATCTACGCCCGCAACCAAACCTGCAGCGGGTGGACAGGATGGCAAAAAACAAACGTCAGCCCGGGAGAAATGCAGTCAGCCGTTGATACTCTCGAAAGAAAACTTGTCAACGGCAGCCCTGCCGCACTAGATACTATCCGAGAGCTTGCAGCGGCATTAGGCAACGATGCTAATTTTGCGAACAAAGTGTTGCAGCAAATTGCGGGCAAAGCTGATAAGTCAAGTACGCGGGCGGGTTACGGCATTACCGACGCTTCGGAGGTTGCCGTTTTGACAGGTCAGCTTAATCACGGCGGCACAATACCGCTGCCGCCCGGATACCGCGAGGATCAATGTAAGTGGTTAGTGTCAATGGCTGAGGACGACCCCAACTATACCAGCTGGGATATAAGCGAGGGCGGCTTATCAAAACACTACTACTACCGATGCTACACACGCGGCCGCACCGTGATCGCCAAAGTCTATCATGGCAGTAGCGATCAAAATCCCGATAGCAATTACCAAGGATGGGTCCTGGGAAAAGTTAATTACATTTGCATTGGCGTCAAATAACAGGAGTAAAAATGACTTGGCATATTTTTAATTCAGACGGCCATCACGTCGGCACCTGCGACCACGAGCCGAATCACGAGGATTTGGCCGACCGTGGCGAAACCGCCTACTACTACCAACATAACGGGCGAGGCACATTAATCGTCAAAGATGATGCTGTTGCAGTTATCCCGCCTGCACCCAGTCGTTACCACGTTTTGCAAGACAGCGAGTGGGTATTAACGACGGATGCGGCGGCAAAACAGCTTGATGATGTAAAGGCTGCCAAGCTGGCCGAAATCAACCGCGCCGCCCAAGCCTGTATCGACCAAGCGGCAGGACTAAACAGAGTGCCCGATTTTGAGGTCTCGACGTGGACAATCCAAGCCCTAGAGGCAAAGGCATGGCACGCCGATAACGCCGCCGCCACGCCTACGCTGGATGCGATTGCGGACGCTCGGGGTGTGCCGGTAGACGTGCTCAAGCAAAAAGCCTATGAAAAGGCGATTAAGTTTGAGATGTTGACCGCCCATATAGCCGGTTTGCGACAAGCCGCCGAAGACAAAATCTACGCTGCCAAAACCCCCGAAGATGTTGCCGCCGTGCAATGCGATTTTTGCACCACACCGCCATCACAAACTACAACGACCGAGGTGGCAGATGAGTAATCGTCAAATCTACCTCGCCTTGTACAAAGGCCGCCGCGACGGCTCCGGCTGGCGCGTATGGCGTGCAAGGGCGACCGACTGGCTCACCCGTGCTCTCACACGAGGACAATACAGCCACTGCGAGATTGCGGTGCGCGAGCATCCGCAGGCATCGGTTTATACCTGCTACTCCGCCTCCATCCGGGACGGCGGCGTACGCTGTAAAGTGATGCCGCTGCCTGAGGCCAAATGGGACCTGATCCCGCTGCCCTCTACCCCCGAAGCACACGAGCAGCTGCAGCGGGTATGGACGGCCACAGAGGGGCAGGGCTACGACCTGAGGGGTGCATTGGGCATCGCCTTCGGGCTGCGGCACAACAGCCGCCGCTGGTTTTGCTCCGAGTGGTGCGCCGCCGCATTGGGGCTGCCCGACGGCTGGCGTTGGTCGCCAAACGACCTCGCCGCCATCGTGCCCGCTTTAAAAAGGCAGGCATGAAAAATCCCGCCACACGGGCGGGGAACACGAAAGATGAGACGGCGACGCGGCAGGTGGGGGAACACCCGCCGCGACAGCCAAGCAGAACCAGCCTGCATTGACCCAATGCCGCCACCCTCGAGGGCACGCGGATTGTATCACATAATGTAGGAAAAATAATGCAATACCGATGCAAAAGCTGCGGCAAATTACTGGCCGTTGGCAGCGGCACCGTGCAAATCAAGTGCCAACGCTGCAAAACAGTAAACCAATTCAGTTCTTTAACAACCGAGAATGCCTTTGAGCATCCATCCGAGAAAGGAAAATATGGATGCCCAAATCGCAACAAACCCCGTTAATCCCACCGTCGGCAGCCTGTTTGCCGGCATCGGCGGCTTCGACCTCGGCTTCGAGCAGGTCGGCTTCCGCACTGAATGGCAGGTTGAAATCGCCGACATCCCCCGCGCCGTGCTCGCCGACCACTTCCCGCATGCCAAGCAGTTTACCGACGTACGAACCTGCCTGCCCGAGCTGTGGCACACCGACGTCATCATCGGCGGCTTCCCCTGCCAAGACGTCAGCATGGCAGGGAAACGGCGCGGCCTCGCCGGCGAGCGCACCGGCCTCTTCTTCGATGCGCTCAACATTGTGTCCGCCCTCAAGCCCCGCTGGTTGGTGCTTGAAAACGTCCCGGGGCTGCTCAATAGCAACGATGGCCGAGACTTTCAAACGGTCGTCCAGTCCCTTGCCCAATGCGGGTATGTGGGATACTGGCGGGTGCTTGATGCTTCGTATTTCGGAGTACCCACGGCACGGCGGCGGGTCTTTCTCGTGGCCGGACTGGGAGAGCAGCCCCCAATCGAGTTTATGGCTGACGCCGGAGCAGTTTGCAGCGTGGCAGGCAAGGGTGGCGCGGGGCGGCAAAAACCCCACCGTACTCTGCTTGCAGGCATCGCGCCAAGCGGTATCGACCGAGCGGGCTCGGATATTGTCGTTGTCCCCGGCGGACGGCGTGAGATGGTTGAGCGGGGCAGAACGGTTACAGATGATGGGCTTTGCAAAGGATTGGATGCAGCCAACTTTGCAACGGCTCGGGCTGCCGGAAACGCCGTCTGTCCGCCGGTTGCGCGCTGGATCGCGGAAAAGTTGATGGCTACTTTTCAGCCCCTGCAAACCGCTGCTTAAAGGTATAAGATAATTCCCGTTTAACAGACCATTAAACGGGAATTAATTGATGCAAAAGCTGATACAATTTCTTACGCGGCGGCGGTGCAAAAGCTACTGCCAATTCGTGCAAAAGCTGCCGCCGCCTTACATTTTCAGTCAATCAACCGTTAAACCGATACGCCGACGGCGCGGGCGATTTCCAAACCTTCTTCCGCGCTCATATAAACAGGATTCTCGGGGTGGTCGCTGCGGACGATATCGCCGTCTTGAAACATCACCAATTCATTGACTGCCAACTGCGACCAAGTTTCATCGCGGGTCAGGGGCAGGGTGGCGATGACGGAGACCTTATCGTTTGGTGTGGTCACTTTGGAAAAATCGACCATCACATCATCGTCCAGCAGGCGTGCTTTGCCAAACGGGGCTTTGCGCACGATGTAGTGCAGCAAGGTGCTGGCATGGGCAAACAGGCAGTCGCCGTTGGACATCACAAAGTTGAACAAACCGTGGCGGCGGATTTCATGGGTTAGGCCGGCAATGGCGTCAAACAAAACTTCAGGTTCGGGCTTGGTGGCAAAGCGACTGCGCAGGCGGTTGAGGATAAAGCAGAATGCGCGTTCGGAATCGGTTGAACCGACGGCATGGTAGTACTCGCCCTGCTCGGGGAAAAAATCAATCAAATGGCCGTTGTGTGCAAACAGCCAATATTCGCCCCACATCTCGCGCATGAAGGGATGAGTGTTCGCCAATGAGGTCTGGCCTTGTGAGGCCTTGCGGATATGGGCGATAACGTTTTCGGATTTGATCTGATAGGCGCGTACCAAGTCGGCAACAGGCGAGTTGGCGCTGGGCTTGTCGTCGTGAAACAAGCGTACGCCTTTGCCTTCAAAAAAGCCGATACCGAAGCCGTCGGCGTGGTAATCGGTAATGCCGCCACGACGGCGGAAGCCTTCAAAAGAAAACATGATGTCTGTGGGAGTGTTGCAATTCATGCCGAGCAGTTGGCACATGGCGTTAACCTTTTTTTCGGGTATTTATAGGGTCATTATGGTGTATCGGGCAGGCAGTTTCAATATATTCTTTGCCGTTTTGGGGCAGGTGATACAGGTCGTATCGAATTAAAAATAAATATTTTCGCCTTATTGGAGATTTTTAGGATATTTGCTAATTCTGTGCTAACACTTCCCCTATAAAATGTTTTGTAGAACAAAAAGACCTCCTCACATAACGATATGTTCTACTCACAACGAAAACATAATTTTCCCCACCATCGTTTTACCTCAAGGAGTGTTCAATGAAACTGAATCTGCAAAAAACCACCGCTGCTGTTTTGGCTGTTGTGTTCAGCGCAGGCGCATTTGCCGCTAATAATGCCTATAACCCATTCGAGTATGGCTACAAAAATCACAAATACGGCAAAAAATGGGGTAAGCCTGCATCTGAAGCCGAAGGCGAAAAAGTGATGAAAAATGCAGCCTACCGTTCAGGAGTGTATTACACCAACGTAAACCGCATTCCGGCAAAAGCAGACCGCAACGGCGTGAAAACCGTACAGGTTAACGACGCATACACCCGTCAAAATCTCGGCCGTTATGCATTTGATACCATTAAGAGCGGCGGTTCGGAAGTATATTACGGCGAGTGGGTCGGCAAAGAATACGCTAAAGGCACCAACCGCGGCGTTTACTACTCCGGCGACAAACGCGCTACCTCTATGCCTGTATCCGGTGTAGCCAACTACGCGGTTAAAGGCATCAACAACTACACCGGCAATAATCCTCTGACCGGTATATTGCGTGCCGACTTCGGTCAAAAAGTCTTGACCGGCTCTATGAAAAACAACGCCATGCAGCTGGATATTCATTCCCGCATCAAACCGTCTAGCGCATCATTTGAAGGCTATGCCCGCGCCAACGGCCACTTCGGTACAACCGAAGGCCACTTTTTCGGCAACGGTGCAAGCGCGCTGGCCGGTGTTGCCAAATTTAAAACCGACCGCAACTTGGATACGGCATTCGGCGGTGTGAAACGCTAAAATCCGTAGTTAAGTAAAATAAAGCCTGCCATCCGCAGGCTTTTTTAAACACTTGCCTCCAAATTTCTCAAGGTCGTCTGAAACTTGCGACCGGAAAGCCGACACCATGTATAAACCGTCTGCCTGCCTGATTCTGCTTCTTTCCGCCCCCGTCCTGGCCGCGCCGCGTTCTGACTTTTCAGACGACCGCACCGCGCAACGCCTGTGGCAGGCCACCCGCCAAACCATGCAGGAGCAGGAACAAAAAGTGCGTGAATATCATCTTGATATTTCTGCTCCATATACCGGGCAGACAGCCGAGAGCGATTCCGAAACCGACCAAGGCGAGGGACTGTTTAACGCCGTCAACCGCAGCGATTGGCAAACCGTTCGCCCGTTGCTGGAGCGTTATACCCAGCAAAGCGAATACGATCCCGATATCGCTTCGTTTGTCCGCGCCTCGTTGGCTAGAGGCGAAGGCAGGTGGAAAGCCGCTAAACAAGAATACGAAACCCTGCTGCAACGCCATCCCGACTTCACACGCGGACGGCTTGATTACGCACGCCTGCTTTTTGAAGGCCGTCTGAACCGCGAAGCCTTTTCTGAATTTGCACACCTTCAAAACGAAGACTTGCCCGAAGCCGTCAAAGAAAACATCGCCCATTTCCAAGATGCCTTGAACCAACGTCAAAGCTGGAAGGGCAGCCTTTTCGTCGGAGCCGTCCACAACAGCAACATCAATGAAGGCAGCGGCAAAGTGTGGTGTAAAACCGAAATCGACGGTGAATGCTGGGAAGAATTTTCAGGCGACAAACCCATTTCCGCCAACGGCATCAAATACGAAGCTGCCGCCGTCCGCCGCTGGCAGATTAAAGGACACCACGGCATCGCTGCCCGCGCGCTCGGCTATGGCCGCTTCTACCGCGACCATAAAGACTTCAACGAACACACGCTCAACCTCAGCGCAGGCTACCAGTTTGAAAACCAGCGCCACACTTTCGCCCTTGCCCCGCTCGTCGAATGGAACGGCAGCGGCGGCAAAACCCTCAACCGCGCCTACGGCGTGCGCAGCGAGTGGAACCTCGACAAAGGCAGTTGGACATGGAACACCGAAGCCGAGTGAGAACACTTCTCCTATTCCGACAAAACCCGCCTGCTCGACGGCAACCTCATCTCCGTTTACAACACCCTGTCCTACTTCCCGCGCAACGACCTCATGCTCTACGGCGGCATAGACTGGCAGCAGCGCAAAGCCAAAGAACCGGTGGACAGCTACCGCCTCATCTCCGCACGGCTGGGCGCGGCAAAAATGTTTGAAGCCGGTTTCGACGCTTCCGCCTCCGCCACCTTCGGCATCCGCAGCCACCGCGAAGAAAACGCCGTACTCGAACAACGCCGCCGCGACAAAGAGCAAACCTACCGCCTCAGCATAGGCGCGGACCGCTGGAAATTCGCCGGCCTCAAACCCGTCCTCAGCTACAAACACCGCCGCGTCCACGGCAACACCGACTGGCTGTACAGCTACAAACAAAACGCAGTCAGTCTGTCGCTGGTCAAATCGTTCTAACGCAGGACGCAGAAACACAAAGGTCGTCTGAAAATCGGATTTCGGGTTTTCAGACGACCTTTGCTGTTTTTTATGCGCCGTATTTTCTGCCCATATCCCATGCCCTACTTTTCAGATAGAAAGAAATTGAAAAACGGCGCGGATAGAGGTTTTGGCTATATCCAAAGCATCAGGAGTTATTTAGCCGATATCAACCTAATTTGCTAGAATCCGTCGTTTTGCCGGTTGATTGAACGGCATTTTTCATAGAAACAAATCATAACCATGACACACACACAGCAAAAATCCCCCAACCTTTGGCTGGTTATCGCCGCTGCCGCCTCCATCCTGTTGATTACCATCGGTATGCGCATGACTATGGGGCTGTTTGTCCGTCCCGTCGTCGACTCTACCGAGCTGAGTATCCAAGAGTTCAGCCTGATTATTGCCGTTTTCCAGTTGATGTGGGGCGTGTCCCAGCCGCTTTCCGGCGCGCTTGCCGACCGTTTCGGCGCGTTTAAGGTGTTGGGCGGCGGCGCGCTGTTGCTGGCATCTGCCTGTCTGATGGTGCCGCAGATGCCGACTTATTGGGGGCTGATGCTGGCAATCGGGCTGCTTTTTGCATTTGGCACTGGCGCGGGCGGTTTCTCCATCATCATGGGGCAAGTCGCGGCGAAAGTGCCGCCGCACAAACGCGGTTTGGCTTCGGGGCTGGTCAACGCGGGCGGTTCGGCGGGGTAGTTTCTGTTTGCGCCGCTGGTGCAGGGTTTGTTGATATTGCCCGCCGTCGGCTGGAAGGGAACGTTTTATGTTTGGGGCGGCATTGCACTTTTAATCCTGCCGATTTCGTGGTGGCTGGCGGGCAGCAAAAACGCTGTCGCTACGCACCACACGTCGTCTGAAAACGGGCAAACGCTGGGGCAGGCGGTCAAAGCGGCGTTTAAAGACCGCAGCTACATCCTGCTGCACTTGGGCTTTTTTACCTGCGGTTTCCACATCGCGTTTCTGGTAACCCACCTGCCCAACGAAATCGCGCTCTGCGGTCTGCCCGCTTCGGTTGCTTCGACTTCGATTGCGATTATCGGCCTGGCGAACATCGCGGGCTGCATTTTTTCGGGCTGGTGTACGGGGCGGTTTTTAGGCAAATATGTTTTGTTCGGACTCTACGCCTCGCGTGTGGCGATGGTGCTGATCTACCTTGCCTCCCCGAGAACCGACGTCAATTTCTACATTTTCGCCGCCGCGCTGGGCTTCACTTGGCTCGCCACCGTCGCGCCGACCGCCGCGATTACGGGCAAACTGTTCGGCACGCGCTATCTGGCGACGCTGTTTGGGCTGACCATGTTGAGCCACCAAATCGGCGGCTTTTTAGGCTCGTATATCGGCGGCATCGTGATTTATCAATTCAACGATTACGGCTGGATGTGGTATGCCGATGCGGTGCTGGCGGGGGCGGCGGCTTTGCTGAACCTGCCGATACGCGAAAAGAAAACGGCGTAACCCGCTTAAACCAAGCAAAGAACAAAGGTCGTCTGAAAACGGAAAAACGGTTTTCAGACGACCTTTTTCTATCATTAGTGGGAAGCGGTCGATGTGTTTGGCAATCATGGCTTGGGCGGTTTGCTGAAAGAAGGTACTCATGAAAAATCCCCTAAATGTCTTGGTGGGAATTTAGGGGATTTTGGGGAATTTTGCAAAGGTCTCAATTAGCGTGCAAATGTGCTTGCAGTGAAAAAATATTGGAAATAATATCAATGCAAGTAATAATTTTTATCAAGAAGGAGATGAGTGTGAAATTTTTAGCTGCTTTGCTGTGGCCGGCCATGTTGCTGCCCATTTTGTCTCATGCCGATAGCGGCATTCAGACGGTCTCTGTTTCTCAAGCATATGCGGATGACGCAACGGGCTGCGGGCAGCTTTATCCTGTAGAGAGCTTCGAGAATTTGTTCAGACAGATGGCCGGCACGCTGCATAGTGCCTGTTTGCTTGATATGCCGCCTGAAGATTTAGCGAAAAAGTGGCAGATTCCCGTGTACCGGCGCTATCTGCGGCTTTCCGGCCGTTTGCGGCCTGACGGAGAAAAACAGGCGGTACTCAGATGGAAAGACAAGGCAGAGCGGCAGAAATGGCTCAAACACAGGCGGCGTAAGCTAAAACGGCCGACCGACGGCTTTACGGTAGTGCATCAGACTGACTACGACGGCAGTACTTTTTTAGAAATCGAAGCAACGCCTGATTATATAAAACGATACCGTTCATTGTTTCCTGACGACCGTTATCCTGATAATTTGCCGAAACCCTATGTTTCATCTCATATCCTAAGCCCGGTCAGCGTATGCTTTAACAATGGAACAGAACAAGTTTTTCCTAGGTATACGGTAGTAAAACAAGTAGCAGTAGATGAAAACAACCATTTGATCGGGAGTGATAGACATTTGGTTATAAGGGAGGAGAAAGGTGCAGGAATATTATTTCAGCATCCAACAGACAAATGCATTAATGATATTTCCAGCATCTTTCTTATCAGATAGTCGATAGTATTTAATTTTAAAGGTATATGGTATGGCTACAACAGCACAAATCCGGCAGCATTTTTTAAAATTAGGGATGCCTGTTTCGGAAGTTAATCAGATTATTCGGGATTCAATTTTACTGGGGCAAACCCATAACTTTATCAATCAATGGGGGTTAGGGAGTATTCAAGCAAACACTAAATATTCCGGCATATTTTTCCAAAGCAAACTAATTGGCAGTAAAGAAAATAGAAGTATTGTATTCGGTACGGCAGACAAAAGATATCTGACTGCTTCTGATTGGGCTCATGAGTTAGGACATGGTTTGTCGAAAACAATTTCCAAGCTTGATCTTGATATTGATGGAAATCGCAATATAACAGCGAATGAATATGCACGAAGATTTGTTTATGAAGAAGGAAAAGCCGAATACAACCGTTTTCAGTTTGATTTGCGGAACAATCCCAAAGAAACCAAATACGGATCGGAGCAAGGTTGCCGATATTGATTTCCAAAACGACAAAGGAATTTACAATGAGTTGGCAGGTGAAATTTCAGCAGAGACAGCCGCTGATGTCGTGTATCCGACGGAAATTTCAACATCGGTTATACTGCCCGGAGAAAATACTGCATATATCCCGGCCGTATAAACACGTTATCAGATATGGCTTCCAAAGATATGCTGATTTTTTATTTTCAGGTAGCCTGAAAACGCTTGGCCGCCTCTTCCAGCATTTTCCATTCTCCGCCGCTGCCGTGGTAGGTTTCGGCATCAATCTCGAACACGGCTTTGCAGTGTGTGCATTGGAAATAGTGGGTCAGGAAATCGTACCAGCCGTGCAGGCGGCGGTTGCCCTGTGGGTCGGTGTCGATGATGTAACCGCTGCGGGCGAAGGTTTGAACATAGTCGGGACTGATACGCCGGACTTTGGCGTAGGCGAGGGTGATGTCGGCCAGCGTGCCGTCTGCCAGGCGGTCGGCGGCGCGCAGTAGCATTTGCGACAGTTTTTGCGGGGTTTTGATGCGGACGGTGGGACGAAGGTCGGCACAGTAATCGCACATGGTTCGGGTCTTTCGGTGGGAGATGGGGTGCAGGCTGCTTTTTTGGCAGGATAATCCTTTTGCGTGAGGCATTCAGACGGCCTTAAAGTGTTTCCATACAGGGCGGCATTGTTCGGGTAAGTCGGGACAGGCGCCGAGTATGCCGCCGCTGAAGTCGTTGGGGCGGTGGAAGTCGCTGCCTGCGCTGGCGAGAAAGTCGAAGCGGTCGGCAAGCAGGGCATAGTTGAGGCGGTCGTTTTTACAGCAGTTGCCACTGTGCACTTCAATCCCTGCGCCGCCGAGATTTTTAAATTCTTGAAACAGGTTTCGTTTGGCGGTGGCGGATAATTCATAGCGCATCGGGTGGGCGATAATGGCCATGCCACCCGCGCCTGTAATCGCGGCTACACAGTCTTCCAGTGTGGCCCATTCGTGTCTGACGGAACAGGATTTTCCGTCTCCCAGATATTTGGTAAATGCCTGCTGTTTGTTTTTGACATGGCCTTCGCGGATGAGGAATTCGGCAATGTGGGTGCGGCTGGCCATTTCTTTATTGGCGGCCAATGCCAGCGCGCCTTCATACGCGCCTGTTATGCCTTTTTTCTCCAGTTTGGCCGCGATGGCTTCCAATCGTTTCAGACGGCCTTTGCGGACTTCGGCAAGCAGGTTTTGCAGGGCTTCGTTGTGTTCGTCAAAGTCCAAGCCGACAACGTGGATGGTGCGGCCGCGCCAAGTGACGGATATCTCCACGCCGTTGACGAAGGGGAGGCCGAGGGTATCGGCTTCGGTGCGTGCTTCGGCAAGTCCGCCGGTATGGTCGTGGTCGGTCAGGGCGAGCAGGGTGCAACCGTTTTGACGGGCGAGTCGGACAACTTCGGTTGGGGACAACATGCCGTCTGAAACGGTCGAATGGCAGTGTAAATCAATCATGGTTTTGCTTTGAATTTTCTCAAAAAAGGCCGTCTGAACGTTTCAGACGGCCTTGTTTTAGAACATTAGAACAGAGAGTCCAGTTGTTGTCTGTTATTGTTGCCGGTATTGCTTGGCAGAACTGGGGTTTCGTCTGATTCTTCACGGGCTGGCGCAGTGTTGCTCTCGGCACTGCGGCGGTTTTCATTCGGAACGGCATGACGGGTAGGTTGAGCAGGACGCGGAGCAACGCCGCTGTTGTCCAAGGCCAGGTCGGAGCTGGTGGTCATGCGTTCGCGCATATACACTTCGCCGCCGTTTGTAACCACGCCTTCAGGTGCTTTCATCGGTTTGACGCTGGTGCCTTTCAGGGCGAAGCGCATGTATTCTACCCAAACCGGTACGGCGATTGTGCCACCGTAGCCTGCACTGCCCATGCTGCGCGGTTTGTCAAAGCCGATATAGACGGCAGTCACAACGCTAGGGGTGAAGCCGACAAACCATGCGTCTTTGTTGTCGTTGGTGGTACCGGTTTTACCGGCGATGTCGGAGCGGCCCAGTGCGGCTGCACCGCGCGCGGTACCGACACGGACAACGTCCTGCATGATTTTGTACATGATGTAGGCGTTGCGCGGGTCAATGGCTTGAGGTGCGTTTTCACCGGCCACTAACGGCTGCATTTGCGCTCTCAGACGGCCTTGGCTGTCGTAGATTTTGTCGATGACGTGGGCAGATACTTTGTAACCGCCGTTGGCAAAGACGCTGTAACCTTCTGCAATACGCAACGGAGTGGTTTCGCCTGTACCCAAAGCCATAGACAGGCTGGCAGGGATTTCAGACGGCTTGAAGCCGAAGCGTTGGATGTATTGTTGCGCGTAGCCGATGCCGATAGACATCAGGATGCGGATGGACACCATGTTTTTCGACGCGGTCAAAGCCTGACGCAGCGTGATGTAACCGGCATAGCGGCCGTCAGAGTTTTTCGGGTTCCACGCTTTACCGTTTGCACCTTTGCCCGGCAGGGAAATCGGCGCATCGTTAATCATGGTGGAGGCAGTCATGCCTTTTGCCAAAGCGGCGGAATAAACGAACGGTTTGAACGTCGAGCCGGGTTGGCGCATGGCTTGAGTTGCGCGGTTGAAGGTTTTGCTGTGGTAGTCGTAGCCGCCGACCAATGCACGGACTGCACCGGTTTTCGCATCTAAAGACACCAATGCGCCTTGCAACAAAGGCTCTTGAACGACGGTAAAAGTATCGCCGCTACCTTTAACGCGAATGACGGAGCCGCGACGGATACGGTCATCCCCCATTTTTTCGTTGTTGACGGCACGGGCGGCAAAGCCTAAAGCGTGGCTGTTCAGCGTGACTTTACGGCCGCTTGGCAACTGAATCTGTACACCTTTGCGTGAGGCTTCCAAGACAACCGCCGGAATCATTTTATCGACGGTGTAAAGTGTAGAAAGATATTGGCTGACAGTTTCTTCTACGTTATCGCTTTTGCTCAGGTCGATGTAGTTTTCTGCACCGCGGTAGCTGCTGCCGCGGTCGAAATTGCGCAGAACTTTACGCAGGGCTTCGGTGGCGACGCGCTGGTGTGCGGTATCGACGGTGGTATATACCTTGAAGCCTTGTGTGTAGGCATCTTCGCCGTATTTTTCAAACAGCTCTTGACGCACCATCTCGGCAACATACAGGGCATTTTGGTCGATGTTTTGTACAAAACGCTCGTAATGCAACTCTTCTTTCAAAGCCTGATCGCGTTGCTGCAGGGTGATCATGCCTTCTTCCAGCATATTGTTCAGAATATAAGCCTGGCGCAGTTTGGCACGCTCAGGGTTTACAATCGGATTGTAGGCGGAAGGTGCTTTAGGCAAGCCGGCCAACATGGCGGCTTCAGCCAATGTTAATTCATTAACATTTTTATTGAAATAAATTTGGGCGGCAGAGGCAAAACCATAAGCGCGTTGACCCAAATAGATTTGGTTGAAGTACAGCTCCAAAATCTTGTCTTTACTTAAAGACTGCTCGATTTTGTAGGCCAACAGGGCTTCGTTGAACTTACGGGTGAACGAACGCTCGCTGCTCAGGTAGAAGTTTTTGGCAACCTGTTGCGTAATCGTACTGGCACCGGATTGAACACCACCGGCTATGACGTTGCCGATTGCGGCGCGCGCCACGCCCCAAACGTCCACACCCCAGTGGTCGTAGAAGCGTTTGTCTTCGGCGGCAATCACGGCGTCTTTTAAAATTTTCGGGAAGTCACCGATTTTGGTAAATTCACGCCGTTGTTCGCCGTAAACGCCAATGACTTGGCCGTCTGAAGAATAAATCGTCAGCGGCATTTTTGGTTTGTAGTGTTGTAAAGAGTCCAAAGACGGCAGTTTTGGATAGGTTACCAGAATTGCAATTGCAATCAGACCTATACCGAAAAGAGCCAGTCCTAATAAGAGACCCATACAGGTCGTTATAATCTTTTTAATCATGACTAAGTAATAATTTTGCCATTAATGGCGATAAATAAAGTAAAATGGGAAACGATTTCTATCAGCCACAGTCAATACTGTGTAAAGAATAAGAAGTCCTTTACGGATAACGAAACAGTTACTCACTCCTAAATGATACAGGGAAGTCAAATCATGCGCTTATTTAAAAGCACGAAAGATACCAAAACAGGCAAGGCTTCTAGCGGATTGAACAACCGCTCTGCCATCGGCGTCGACATCAGCCAACATGCCATTAAGATGGTACAACTGACAGGCCGTAGTTTAAACCAAATTCAGCTGGAAAAATACGTTATTACCAAATTGCCTAAAAATATTGTCAAAGGCAACAAAATTCAAGACTACGATCAGCTTGCCACTTACATCCAACATACTTACACACAATTACGCAGTTCTTGCAAAAATATTGTTGCGGCTGTGCCACAAAATTTGGCGACAGTCGAGCAAATTATTTACAACCCGCGTGATACCGATTTGGACTTGGAAGAGTTTGTCGAGGCGGAAGTCGGCCAATTTGCGCCTATTGAAGAAATGAACTACGACTTTCAAGCCGAAGAAGTCGGTTCGGGCCAGCATGTTTTAGCTGTTGCCGCTAAAAAAGACGATGTTGAACCGCGCATTGAAATGTTTGAAAATGCGGGCTTGCCTTTGTCCGCTTTGGATTTGGACTTACTGGCGCAACGCAATGCCTTCGTTTATTGGATGAATACGCATGCTCCCGAAATGGCAGAGGAAAAAGTTGCCGTGTTCGGCATTCATGCGACGCAAATGTATGCCCTGATTCTGCAAAACGGCCGCATTCTCTATAAACAAGAAACTCCGGTCAGCACAGAGCAGCTCAATCAGCTGATTCAGCGTACTTATCGGGTAACGGAAGAAAAAGCCGCTCAAATGATGGCTTCCCAAAACAAGCCTTCCGACTACCAGTCTCAGATTGCCGACCGTTTTAATGTGCAGGTTGCGCAAGAAGTTCAGCGGGTTTTGCAATTTTACTATACCACGCAGGCCACTGATTCTTTCGCCAATATCAAACACATCCTGCTGACCGGCTTTACCGCTCAGCAGGCAGGTTTGGCGGAAAGCATTTTCTCGCAAACCAATACGGCAACAGAATACCTGCATCCGATTTCATATGTGGAACGCAGTGCAAAAGTAGAATTGCCGCAGTTTCAAATTGATGCGCCGTCACTGACGTTGGCGTTTGGATTGGCATTAAGGGGACTTTGAGAACATGATCGAATTAACCAGAATCAACCTTCTTCCGTATCGGGAAGAGATTAAACAGCGCAAGCAGCAGCAATTCAAAGTATTGATGCTTGGCGCTTTTGCAGTGGGTTTGGGCTTGGCAGCCGCTACCTATCTCGGTATTGATAGCGCCATCAGCAATCAAGAAGGCCGCAACAACTTCCTGCAAACCGAAATCGACAGACTTGATAGAGAATTGGGCGAAATCGATAAACTTCAGCAAGAAAAAGAAGCCTTCTTGGCCAAGAAGCTGAAAGTGGAAGAGTTGCAGGAAAAACGCTATCAAGCAGCTTATATCCTTGATTCTTTGAATGCGCTTACGCCCGATAATACTTATTTGACTGCGTTGGAAGCAGAAAGCCCGACCAGCTATAAAATTAGCGGCCATGCCGTCAGCGACAATAAAATCGCCGTTATGATGCGCTCCCTGCCAAGTACAGGTATTTTCTTGCAGCCTGAATTGTTGAGCATCAAAAAAGTAGATAACTACCAAGAATTTACTTTGAAATCTTCAATCAACCAAGTGAATACGCCGGCTCCTGCACCGACTGCACAAAGCAGCAGTGAAATAGCCGAACCTGTGGCAGAACCTGCTCCGGAGGCTCAATAATGGCATCTAAAAACCTGAAACAATTGGACGTACAAAACCTGTACCTGCTCAATATGCCTTCAAAACTTTTGCTGGGAGGTTTGTTGATTGTCGGTATGTTGGCGTTGGGCTATGTCGGCGTATTTAAAGATCAGATTGAAACCTTGAATACGCAGGAAGCCAAAGAAGCAGAACTGAAGGAAACCTTTACGCGTAAAAGCATTCAGGCGGCAAGCTTGAACAATTTGAAGGCTGAATTGGCTTCTATCCGTTCTGCATTTGACGTTTTGTTGAAACAACTGCCGACCGATGCGGAAATTCCGAACCTGATTCAAGAGCTGCATCAGGCAGGTTCAACCAACGGACTGCGTTTGGACAGCGTTGCACCGCTCCAACCTGAAAACGATGGTCCGATTCAAAAACTGCCGTATCAGATTTCCATCACGGGCAAATACTCTCAAATCAGCCAATTTACCCGTGATGTAGGCGATTTGTCGCGCATTATTACGTTAGATTCTTTGAAACTCGTGAACGCAGGCGAGGACAAAGAAGGCAAAGGCAATAAAGGCGAGTTGACATTGAGTGCGATTGCGACGACTTACAAAGCCCGTCCGGCCGAAGAGATTGCTGCCGAATTGGCTGCGCAACAGGCACAAGAAGAAGGCAAACCTGCCGAGAATGAGCAAAAATAAAAGAATAGGGAAATCATGAAAAAAATCATCTTACTCTTAAGTCTTCTTCCCTTGGCAGCCTGTACGCAAAGCTATGAAGATTTGACTCAATGGATGACGCAAACCCGTCAGGAGGCAAAATCCAAGATTATTCCGTTTGAAGAGCCGACGGTTACATTGCCTAAGCCGTATAGCCCGCCGAACTTTAAAGGCATGAATGCGTTTGATTCACGCCGTTTGGACACTGCCCCTAAAGGCGGCAATGCGCCGGATGTGAACCGTCCGAAAGAAACATTGGAAGCTTTCAGTTTGGAAAATATGGCCTTTGTCGGAACACTGCAAAGCGGCGGCAAAGTTTCCGGATTTATCAAGGTCAACGACCATGTTTATACCGTTTATCCCGGAAACTACATCGGTCAGAATTACGGCAGAATCCAAAGTATTACTGAAGATAAAATTATCTTGACCGAGCAAGTTGAAGACAGCTACGGCAACTGGGTGTACCGGAAGGCCGAATTGCCATTGAGTAGTAAAGAGGCGGATTCTTCCAATAGCTCAGATAGTTCGAATTCAAATTAATTTAGGGGTCTCACTCGATTATGAAAACCAAGCACATGACAAAATTATTTGCCGGCTTCAGCGTTGCCCTCGCTGTTCAGACGGCCTTTGCAGGCAATATTACCGATATCAATGTTTCTACTTTGCCTGACAACCAAAAAATCATCAAAATCCGTTTCGACAAAGATGTCACCACACCTCATGGTTTTGTAACATCTACGCCGGCGCGTATCGCATTGGATTTTGCCAACACCAATATCCGTTTGCCTCAGCCTGTTTTGGAATATGCCGACCCATTGCTGAATCAAATTACTGCGGCGCAAAACAATGACCGTGCACGCGTGGTTTTGGGTTTGAACAAAATCAGCCAATACAATACTGAGATTCGCGGCAACGAAGTTTGGGTATTTGTAAACGAATCTACTGATCAAACCAATGCGGCCGTTGCCAATGAACGTGCGGCTACGCCGTCTACCGCGCGTGCTGCTCAGGCTTATCAAGCCGTTTCAGCAGCCAATATCGATTTCCGCAAAGGCGCACGCAATTCCGGCATTATTGAATTGTCCGCCCCTGGTTTCAGCGGACAGCCGGATATTAAACAGCAGCGCGACCGCGTGGTTGTGACCTTGAAAAACCATACTTTGCCGACACAAGCGCAACGCAGTTTGGATGTGGCTGACTTTAATACACCTGTACAAAACGTTACGCTCAAACGTATCGGCAATTCTACCCAGCTTATTATCCGCAACAATAATGCGAATTGGGACATCAATACCAAAGCTTCTTCCGGACGCTTTGTATTTGAAGTATCGCCTAAAGCAGCCAATACCGAATCCGGCGGCTTAAACCACAATGCGAACAAATCGTTCAAAGGCCGTAAAATTTCTTTGGATTTCCAAGATGTAGAAGTTCGTACCATCTTGCAGATTTTGGCAAAAGAATCCGGCATGAATATTGTTGCCAGCGATACCGTCAAAGGCACTATGACTTTGTCCCTGAAAGATGTACCTTGGGATCAGGCTTTAGACTTGGTTATGCAGGCGCGCAATTTGGATATGCGCCGTCAAGGCAACATTATCAATATCGCACCTCGCGATGAATTGTTGGCAAAAGACAAAGCCTTCTTGCAGGCTGAAAAAGAGATTGCCGAATTGGGTCCGCTGTATTCTCAAACCTTCCAGTTGAAATACAAAAACGTGGAAGAATTCCGCAAAATTCTGCGTTTGGAAGAATACGACAGCAATAATTCCAACATCCGCAACACTCTGTTGAGCAACCGAGGCAGCGCCTTAATCGATCCGGCCACCAATACACTGATTGTGACCGACAACCGCGGCGTGATTGAGAAATTCCGCAAACTGATTGATGAATTGGACGTTCCAACCCGTCAAGTGATGGTGGAAGCGCGTATTGTGGAAGCTGAAGATACCTTCTTCCGCAACTTGGGCGTTAAATTCGGTTCCGGTGGTGCGATCGGCCGTACGGCATGGGGCAGCAACTGGAGCAATGCGCAAACCAACTACAATACCAATGCCTCGTTTAACCGTGGCGACGTAGGCTACCGCAAATGGACTTTGGATCCGAATGTCAGTCTGCCGGCCGCAGCCGCAGTCAACAGCATTGCGCTGGTGCGTGCGTTCTCGTCCGGCGCATTGGGCTTGGAAATCAGTGCGTCTGAAGAACAAGGTAAGAGCAAAACCATTTCCAATCCGCGCGTGCTGACACAAGACCGTAAAGAAGCCAAAATTGAATCCGGTACGGAAATTCCTTACCAAGAGGCTTCTTCCAGCGGTGCGACTTCGATTACCTTCAAGAAAGCCGTTTTGGGCTTGACCGTAACGCCGAACATTACGCCTGACGGTCAAATTATCATGACTGTGAAGATTAATCGCGATACCCCGATCGACTGTACCGTAGATTCTCTGATGACCAAGTGTATCAACACCAAACACTTGAATACCCAAGCCATGGTTGAAGATGGCGGTACGCTGATTGTCGGCGGTATTTACGAAGAAGAAAGCACCAATGCAGTGAACAAAGTACCTGTTTTGGGCGATATCCCTGTTGTCGGCAATCTGTTCAAATCACGCGGCAAACGTGAAAACCGCCGCGAGCTGTTGATCTTCATTACGCCGCGCATCATGGATAATGTGGGTAACAATCTGCGTTACTGATTTTTAAAATGACAAACAGGCATATCTGCAAAGGTATGCCTGTTTTGGTTTTCAGACGGCCTGAGATGAAAAGGCCGTCTGAAAAACGACGAACTTTTCCACGAAACCACCATATCGTATAAAATGACCCACATGGAAAAAATCAACGGCAATTTAATTTTAATCGGGCTGATGGGCGCGGGCAAAACCACTTTGGGCAAGCAGCTTGCCCAAATGTTTGAATGCCCGTTTTACGACAGCGATTACGAAATCTGCACTTCTTCGGGCGTAACCATTCCGACCATTTTTGAGATGGAAGGGGAGGAAGGCTTCCGCAACCGCGAAACCAATATGCTGAAGAAGCTCGCTTCCCGGCGCAACATCGTTTTATCGACCGGTGGCGGCTCTGTCTTACGCAGTGAAAACAGACAGATTTTGCGCCAAAACGGCACGGTTGTTTATCTGCATGCCAGTCCCGAAACCTTGCTGGAGCGTACCCGTTACGACAGCAACCGGCCGCTGTTGCAAGTTGCCAACCCTTTGGCCAAACTGCAAGAGCTGTATGACCAACGCGATACACTGTACCGTCAAACCGCCCATCTCGTTATCGAATCCGACAGCTGTCACAAAACGCTCAAACGCCTGATACAGGCTTTAGGCGAATAAATACGCTTTGCAAAGGAACACCATGCGCACCCTGACTGTCCAAACTCCGTCCCATCAATACCCCATCTTTATCGGGCATAAACTGATTGAGCAGGCAGATACGCTGCTTCAGCCCTATTTAGGCAAAAAAGCGGCCATCATTACCAACGAAACCGTTGCGCCGCTTTATCTCAAACAGCTTCAGACGGCCTTAGACAGACTGGGCGTGCCGCATTTCAGCATCATCCTTCCTGACGGCGAAGAATATAAAAACTGGCAGACGCTCAACCTGATTTACGATGGTCTGATGCAAAACCGTGCCGAACGCAAAAACACTTTAATCGCTTTGGGCGGCGGCGTGATAGGCGATATGGTCGGCTTTGCCGCGGCGACTTATCAGCGTGGCGCACCTTTTATCCAAGTACCGACCACATTGCTCAGCCAGGTCGATTCCTCGGTCGGCGGTAAAACTGCCATCAACCATCCGCTCGGTAAAAACATGATTGGCGCGTTCTACCAGCCGCAAGCCGTGCTGGCCGATTTGACCGCCCTGCAAACGCTGCCGCAGCGCGAACTTTCCGCAGGCATGGCCGAAGTCATCAAATACGGCGCATTGGGCGATGCCGAATTTTTTGCTTGGTTGGAAGAAAATATGGCCGACCTGATGGTGCAACACCAAGAAAAAATGGCAGAAGCTGTTTACCATTGCTGCAAAATGAAGGCCGATATTGTTGCCCAAGACGAAACCGAGCAGGGCATCCGTGCATGGCTTAATCTCGGCCACACTTTCGGTCATGCCATTGAAGCGGAAATGGGCTACGGCGTATGGCTGCACGGCGAAGCCGTTGCCGCCGGTTGCGTCCTTGCTTCCCGTTTGTCGCAAATTTTGGGCAAAACCCGACAAACCGATACCGACCGCATTGCCGCTTTAATGGAAGCCGCCTCCCTTCCGTCTGCGCCGCCTGTTTTCTCCTTTGAAAAATGGATTGAACACATGAGCCACGACAAAAAAGTCAGCAGCGGCATCATGCGTTTTGTCGGTTTGGAATACTTGGGTAAAGCCAATATCACCGAAATTACCGATATGGAAATCCTCCGTCAAACCTTGCAGCCGTATTTGTGAGGAATGAATTAAGTTTGCTTTAAAATATAAAAAGGCCGTCTGAAAGTCATTTTCAGACGGCCTTTGGTTTTAAAACGTTTTCATTTGTCGGATTAAAGCTAGATAGACCAATTTGGGCGGGTCGATTATTTAAAGTGTCTTTTTATCCAACTCGGCAATAATCAACAAGCCGCTGTCAAAGCGTCGGCTGTCGGCCAGTTTCAGACGGCCTTGATGGCGTTTGACAATGGTGTTTGCGATGGAAAGCCCCAGGCCGGTGCCTTGTTGTTCGGTGCCGAGAATGCGGTAGAAGGGGTCGATAACGCGTTGGCGTTCGCTTGGGGGAATACCGGGGCCGTTGTCTTCCACCCAGATATTGAGGTATTCGGCGGTTTCGTCAAAGCCCAAATCTATGCGGCCGCCTTTGGGGGTGTAGCGGATGGCGTTGTCGGTAAAGGTTTTGATGAGGGTATAGATTTCGGTGTCGTCGGCGTGGATTTGGCAGTCGTTTTCAACGGCGACACCGATGTCTTGACCTTTAGCTAGCGCCAGCGGCATGAGTTCCTGTAGGACGCGGCGGAATTGGTTTTGCAGGCTGATCAGGGTTTTGGGGCGTTGGGTTTCGGGTGCTTGGACGCGTGCGAGGGAGAGGAGTTGCTCCAGCAGGTGGCGGTTGCGCTGTATGCTTTGTTGCAACAGGGCGGACTGCTCGCGCGCTTCGGCGGACAGCTGCATATTGTTGAGCCGTTCTGCCTGAAGGGAAAGGGCAGTCATGGGGCTGCGCAATTCGTGTGCGGCATCAGCGATAAAGCGTTGCTGTTGGCGGACGTTTTCGTCGGTACGCTGCAACAGGTTGTTGATGGCGACGACAAAGCCTTGGATTTCGCTGGGAATGTCTTGCGTGTCCATCGGCGAGAGGTCGTTGATTTGGCGCTGTTCTAAATCGTTGGACAGGGTTTTGACGGAACGCATGGCGCGGTGGGTAATCCAGACGGTGAGCAGGATAATCAGGGGTAGGGCGAGGAGCATGGGGAGGATGCTCTGCACGGCGGCCATTTCGGCCAGCTCTTCACGGTAGTCGCTTTCCTGCATGACGGCGATGCGGCCTTGCTTGGTATTACGGGTATAAACGCGGTAGTAATCGTCGTCGTCATCGGCCTGAATGGTGTGCAGGCCGTCTGAAATCTGCTCAGGCAGGCTGACAATGGGGTTGGGCGTATTGGGAAATTGAACGGAAATCTTGTTGTCGTTGTCGAGCGAGTGATTTTCGTCATCGGCATCGCTCGGGTCGAGATAGTTCGCAACTTGGCGCAACAGGTCGTCTTGAACCTCTTGGGTCTCGTGATAAGTATCGTAATATGAAAATATGCCTGCAAGAATGGAGAGGGGCAGGAGCATACAGATCAGGGCGAGGCTGATCTTAACTTGCAGGGATTGTTTGATGGTGTGGATAAGGCGTTGCATGGTTTGTGTGTTGGTGTTGTTGTGGTTTTTCAGACGGCCTGGTTGTTTTGTGCAACCAGCCAGCCGACCCCGCGGACGTTTTGAATTGCTTCTTTGCCGAGTTTTTTGCGTAAGGCGTGAATCAGGAAGTCAACGGCGTTGCTTTCGACTTCTTCACCCCAGCCGTAGATTTTATCTTCCAAATCGCTGCGCGACAGAATCATGCCCGGACGCAGTAGCAGGGCTTGGAGGACGGCAAATTCTTTGTTGCTGAGCATGATGGCCTGTTCCTGCCCGACCACTTCCGCCTGATGGGTGGAAGGGTTGAGCGTGATGATGCCGTTGCTCAGTAGCGTTTGCGCCTGTCCGCCGTGTCGGCGCAATACGGCGCGCATACGGGCTTGCAGTTCCGCCATGTCAAAGGGTTTGACGATGTAGTCGTCTGCGCCGCCGTCCAGGCCGTTGAGGCGGCTGTGCAAATCGTCGCGCGCGGTTACGATTAAGACGGGAACGGTACAGCCGCCGTTGCGGATTTGCGCCAATACGTCCAAACCGTCTTTGCCGGGCAAACCCAAATCCAAGAGCAGCAAATCGTATGCTTGTGCCGCCACTGCTGCGGCTACTTCCGAACCGCGGCTGACCCAATCGACAGCGTAGCCGGTGTCTTTCAGGTTGGCACTGACGGCTTGGGCAATCATGGCATCGTCTTCAACCAATAATACACGCATGGAAGTTCTCAGGAGGATGGGTGGATAGTGATTGTGATTATAACCGCACTCAATTAGTAAAAATTTAGGAACTGTCGAAAAACTGATTTTTTGCAAAAGATGAGGCCGTCTGAAATTTTATTTTTCAGACGGCCTGTATGTTTCAATCCTGATTATTTAGGGTTTTTCTCAATCAAGGCAACCAATTGGTCGATATAGCCTTGAACAAATCCACGCGCAGACTCGATGAGCTGGCCGTTGTCGTCAAACAGGGTAGGCGAGTTGCCGAGGAACACTTCCGGCTGGCCGGTCAGCGGCATATCGAAATACGAAAGGGCAAGGCGCAGATTTTTTTGCGCGCTATAGCCGCCCATTTTGCCGACTGAATGGCTGATGATGCCGGCCGGTGTTTTTTTCCAGGCAACATCGGCATTGGGTTTGGAACCGATGTCGATGGCGTTTTTCAGGCAGGCCGGTACGGTACGGTTGTTCTCAGAAGTCACGAACAATACGCCGGCCGAAGCTTTGATGGTTTCACGGAACTCGGTATAGCTGGACGGAGTAGGGAAGTCGGTAACGGCAGGATCGTCGTAGTCGAAGTTGTACAAAGGCAAATGGCCGATTTCGACGATTTGCGCTTCGTAGCCTTCGGGGAACATGGAAATGACGTTTTGTGCGATTTTTCGTGCAAACGAGCCTTTACGCAGGCTGCCGACCAAGATGCTGACTTTCTTTGACATGTTTTTCTCCTATTTAATAATAAAAATGAAAACGATTCTAAATTTTAGTGTTATCTGGGGAAGCGGTCAAGGTTTCAGACGGCCTGTCAAAACGGTTTATGCTAAAATAACGGTTTCGCTGATATTTCAAATTATTATGCACGCTTCTGATTCGCAAGAGGGCGAAACGGCACACGAATACTACGCCGACAATCCCGACTTTCCTGCTAAAACCATTGTCGCTACCTTATTCATCGGCGCATTTTTCGGCTATCTCAACGACACGCTGCTAAATGTCGCGCTCACGCCGATTATGAAGGATTTTGGTGTCGATAAGACTACGGTTCAATGGCTGACGACGGGCTTTTTGCTGGTCATGGGTGCATTTACGCCGATTACGGCAGGCGTGATTCAATGGTTTGAAACGCGCAAAATGGTGCTGTTTACGCAGGCAACGTTTTTAGCAGGATCGCTGATTTGCGCGTTTGCACCGACGTTTGGCGTATTGGTGGTCGGTCGGATGGTGCAGGCAGTGTCTGCCGCGTTCTTTGTCCCGCTTCTGTTTAACGGCGTATTGTCGATTTTCCCTCCCAACAGGCGCGGAACGGCGATGGGTGTGATTACCATGATGTTTACCGCCGCGCCCGCGATGGGGCCGACGCTGTCGGGCATCATTATCGACCATACGCATTGGCGCGTGCTGTTCGGTTTTACCGCGCCGTTTATGTTGGCGGCGATGGTGTTGGTGGGTAGATATTTGACGGTTAATTTAAGCAACATCAGCCGTCCGAAAATCGATATGTTGTCGGCTGTGCTGTCGATTGCGGGCTTCGGCGGGCTGGTTTATGCGAGTAGTAATTTTGCCCATATGCCGCTGCTGGAATTTATCCTGCTCTTTGCCGCTTCCGTTGTACTGGTGGGTTGGTTTGCGCACCGTCAATTCCGTTTGGCTACGCCGTTGTTGAACCTTCGTGCGTTTGAATACAAACAGTTCGGATATTGCGTTGTGATTTTGGCCGGTGCGGTATTCCTGTTCTTGGGCTTGGAATTGATGGTGCCGATGTACACGCAGCAAGTGCTGATGCTGACCGGTACGGCAACCGGCTTGATCCTGATGCCTGCGAGTATTGCCCAAGCGGTTGCCGCGCCGTTGTTTGGCAAATTATTGGACAAAAAGGGCGGACGTTTTGTCGTCTTGCCTGCAACAGTGATGCTGGTGGTGTCGCTGGCGGTATTGTGGCTGTTTTTACGGATTGATACGCAAGTGGTGATGTTGACGGCGATGTTTACGCTGTTGGCGCTTTCCGTGTCTGCTTGTGTAACCGGTGAAACCCATGGTCTGAACGCGTTGCCGAAAACACTTAATCCGCACGGTGCGGCTATTCTGACTACCATCAACCCGATTGCCGGTGCCATCGGTGCGGCGTTTTTCGTCGGTGCGACCAATATTGGAGAGAGACTTTCCAGCGCAGATATGCCGCAACAGGCAATGCTGGACGGTATCCATTTGGCGATGGGTTGCGCTTTGGGTGTCGGTGTTGTGGTCGTCATGTTTGCTTTGCGTTTGAAAGCGCATCAGAAATAAATAAAAGGCCGTCTGAAACGTGCAGACGGCCTAAGTACCTTGTAAGAATTTATAAGATTTTTGTAACACAATGAAGTTGAAAAGTATTTTATCAGTTGGCCTGATGATGGCGGTTTGTCCGTCATGGGCTTTGGATTTCGGGCGTATTCCTGAAAATGAAATTTCCGTTTATGTGCAGGAATTGGACAGCGGCAAAGTGATTGCCGAACACCGTGCCGATGAATTGCGCAATCCTGCTTCGACGATGAAGCTGGTAACGGCGTTTACCGCATTTCGTATGCTGGGCGGCGATTATCGTTGGAAAACGGAGTTTAAAACCAACGGCCCAATCAAAGGCGATACGTTGAAAGGCAACGTGTATTGGGTGGGGAGCGGCGATCCCGTGTTTAACCAGCATGATCTGGTGCAAATGCAGCAACAGATGCGCGATAAGGGCATACGCCATATTGACGGACATCTGATACTCGACCGCAGCCTGTGGGGCGATGTGAAGAATCCGGATGATTTTGCTTCCGATTCTGCCGAAAGCTTTATGACGCCGCCCGATCCCAATATGTTGGCGTATAAAACCGTTGAACTCCGTGCTGAAAAAGGGGAAGACGGAAACTTGGTCATCCGTACCAATCCGCCGCTGCCGAATCTGAATATTCAAAACAAATTGACGCTTGAGAATAAAGCAGGGAAGTGCAGTGTTTTAAAAAACCACATGAAGACTTCCTATAAAAACAATACGCTGACCGTGTCGGGCAAGCTGCCGGAAAGCTGCTTGGGTCAAGAGCTGTATCTGAATATGTACAGCATGAAAGAATATGTCGGCAAAAGTTTTGTGAACCAATGGCAACAACAAGGCGGTACGGTTTCAGACGGCCTGACGACAGGTGTCGCGCCTCATGATGCGCATGTGTTGGCAAGTCATCTATCCAAACCGCTTACCGATATCCTCACCGATATGAACAAGCATTCCAATAATCTGATTGCCCGTTCGGTTTTCCTTAAATTTGCCGGAAACATGTCTGATTACAAGCTGGCGCAGGCCAAGGCCGCGTCTATCGTAAAAAGTGAGCTGGCGGTTGCCGGTATCAATACGGAAGGGCTGGTGTTGGAAAACGGCTCCGGCCTGTCCCGTGTCGAACGGCTCAATGCGCGCATGATGGCGCAAATGTTGGAAAAAGCCTACTTCAGCCCGTTTAAAAACGAGTTTATCAGTACGCTGCCGATTGCCGGTAAAGACGGCACGCTTAAAACACGCTTGAAACAGCCCGGTGAAAACCTGCGCCTCAAAACCGGTACGCTTAAAGATGTCCGCGCACTGGCAGGGTATTGGTTGGGCGAAAAGCCGTTGCTGGTTGTCGTCATTATCAACAGCCAAAAATCAACCGATTATTTACGCGACTTGGATAAGCTGGTGTCTAAAATTGTACAGCCCGGTGGTGAACATTGGATTGATGCTAAAGCTTCCTGTATGATCAGGTATCAGGCTTGATAAGCTAAAAAGGGCCGTCTGAAAATGTATTGACGTTTTCAGACGGCCTTTGTGTAAGAAGGGGAGGCAAGTATTGATGTCTATTTTGGAAGATGATTTAGGGATTTGATAAATAAGCGTTTGGTGTGAATCAGCTTGAGATGGATGCTCTTTCAGGATTGAAACCATATTTTTTTCAGCCTTATTGTCCTGTTTTATATTATCTAAAGCTGGACTTTGTATAAAAGGCATAGGGTACAGACAAAAAAATACCGGTAAAAACCGGTATTTTTATTTTTAACTTGATGGCGCGGCGGACGGGGCTCGAACCCGCGACCCCCGGCGTGACAGGCCGGTACTCTAACCAACTGAGCTACCACCGCGCATCCACTGTCAAAGACAATGAAAGGAAACTTGGTGGGTGATGACGGAGTCGAACCGCCGACATTCTGCTTGTAAGGCAGACGCTCTACCAACTGAGCTAATCACCCGAAAAAGGGAGATACTGAGGAATCAGCATTTCTAAATAATGGCGCGGCGGACGGGGCTCGAACCCGCGACCCCCGGCGTGACAGGCCGGTACTCTAACCAACTGAGCTACCACCGCGCATCCATTGCCAGAGACAATGAAAAGGAAAGTGGTGGGTGATGACGGAGTCGAACCGCCGACATTCTGCTTGTAAGGCAGACGCTCTACCAACTGAGCTAATCACCCATGCGAAAAATTGCGAAGACGCTATTAAACCAAAAAATCCTGATGCGCGCAAGATTTATTTGCCGATAATTAGATATCTCCCTGCAAGCACCAGTTTTCAAAGGAAATAATTTCTTCCTGTTTGCCTGCGACAACCAAAATGTCGCCGGTTTCCAGAACGAAATCAGGGTCAAGGTCCTGGATTTTTCCGGTATTGCGGCGGATAAACAATAGTTTCAGATAATGCGCTGCCAATGGCAATTCACGGATGGTTTTGCCGATGGCGTGTGCTTCGCCTTGCAATGGGAAGGCATGGCGGCAGACGGCCTTGCTGTCCTCGTCGGAGAAGCTGTCATCATCACTGCCGACAAACAAGTCTTGCAATGATGCATAGCGGCTGTGACGGATGTGGGTTATGGTTTGATAAACATGGTTGTAAGAGAGGCCGTGGCCCAACATGGCATAGCTTGCCAGCACCAGGCTGGTTTCTTTGGTATCGGAGACGGTTTCTTCCGCACCCATTTCGGTAAAGGTTTTGACGTAATCATCATTGGTGGCGCGAACATAAACCGGCATGCTCGGATGCATGGACATGATGTTGCCGAGAACATGTTGGGTCTCGTGCATATTGTTCAGCGTGATGACCACCATTTTGGCGCGTCCCAAGCCGGCGGCTTCCAAGACTTCACGGCGTTTGGCATCGCCAAAGGAAACCGGTTCGCCTGCGTTGCGTGCCACTTGTACGCGGGCAATGTCCAAGTCAAGGGCAAAGTAGGGGATACCCTCTTGCGCCAATACACGGGCAACCGATTGACCGCCACGTCCGAAACCGATAATCAGGACGTGTTCGGATTTGCTCATGGTTTCCACCAGCATGGAGTGCAAGTCCAAGGCTTTCATGTCCCAGTCAGATTTAACGAAGCGGCTGACGATGGCATCGCTGCTGCCCAAAATGAATGGTGCGGCAATCATGGAGAGCAAGACGGCTGCAGTGGCTGCTTGTTCCAATTCGGGCGAAACCATATTGATTTTGCTGGAAATGGCCAGCATCACAAAGCCGAACTCGCCGCCTTGCGCCAAATAAAGCGCACTTTTGAGGCTGTCGCCCACAGGGTTTTTCATGCGTAAAGCGATGATGAAGACGATCAGTGCTTTCAAGACCAACAGGATTGCCAACAAAATCAGGATTTGCTGCCAGTTGCCGATCAGTGCCTGAATATCGAGCTTCATACCGACGGTAATGAAGAAGAAGCCCAACAGGATGTCGCGGAATGGACGGATGTCGTCTTCCACCTGAATACGGTATTCGGTTTCGGAAAGCAGCATACCGGCAACGAATGCGCCCAATGCCATAGACAGGCCTTCAAGCTCTGTCAGATAGGCCACGCCCAAAGTAACCAGCAAAACGTTGATCATGAAGAGTTCGGACGATTTGCGTTTGGCAACCAGTCTGAACCAGCGCGACATCACACGGCTGCCGATAACGAACAAAATGCCCAAGGTCAGCAACATTTTCAAACCGGCCAAGCCCAGCTCTACCCACAAGTTGCCTTCGCTGCCGCCAGCCAGTGCCGGAATCAGAATCATCAGCGGTACAACGGCAATATCTTGCATCAGCAAAACGCCCATGGCCATTTGACCATGCGGCTGACCCAGCTCGGTTTTCTCCGACAGAATGCGGCTGACGATGGCGGTGGACGACATAGTCAGTGCGCCCGCAGTGGCAAACGCCCAGTTAAACGGCGTGCCCATTGCCATCAAAATGCCCATAATCGAGAGCATGGTAATGATGACTTGCAAACCGCCCAAGCCGAATACGAGGCGGCGCATGGCTTTGAGTTTGGGCAGGGAGAATTCGAGACCAATGCTGAACATCAAGAACACAATGCCGATTTCACCCAAATAGTCGGTGGCGTGGCTTTGTGGAATCAGTTTGAACATACCCGGACCGGCAATAAAACCGACCAAAAGATAACCGAGCATGGAAGGAATGTTGAACTTGCGACAGCAGATAACCGTAATGACGGAAACCAACAGGACAATGACAATGGGACCGAGGGAGAATTCGTGCATAGAGTGGGCGGCCTTTCGTTAAAAGTAGCTATTGTTATATAGGCCGTCTGAAACACGTCGAAAACCGACAGCAAACCCAAATAAAAACGCACAGAATGAACTTTATTTCTGCGATTTGATTTCCCGTATCATGCTTATTTGGACTTACTGTTTCGAGCGTTATCTAACGGATTATTAAGATTATATCGAGATAGAATGTAAAGTAGTGTTTTGATTGACAAAAAGGGCCGTCTGAAATATTCAGACGGCCTTTAAATAAACAAACGGTTTAAGGCATCAACATGCCGCCGTTGACATGAAGTGTCTGACCGGTAATGTATTTTGCCTGCTCAGAAGCCAAGAACAAGACTGCATCGGCAATATCTTGCGCTTCACCGAATTTGCCCAAAGAAGTTTGCGCTTCAAAGGTTTTGCGGGTTTCTTCCGGCAGGGCGCGGGTCATATCGGTGTCGATAAAGCCGGGGGCAACGCAGTTGACGGTAATGCCACGACTGCCGACTTCACGCGCCATAGATTTGGAGAAGCCGATTAAGCCTGCTTTTGCGGCTGCATAGTTGGTTTGACCGGCATTGCCCATTACGCCGACAACGGATGTGATGTTGATGATGCGGCCGGCACGCTGTTTCATCATGCCGCGCAATACCGCTTTGGAGGCGCGGAACACAGATTTGAGGTTGACCTGCATGATGTCGTCCCACTCTTCCTCTTTCATGCGCATCAGGAGGTTGTCGCGGGTAATGCCGGCGTTGTTGACCAGAATATCCAGTTTGCCGAATTCTTTCTCGATGTCGGCAATCAGGTTTTCGATGGTTTCAGGCTCGGCAGAATTCAATGCACGGCCTTCGCCGCCCCATTGTGCCAAGCGTTCGCCGATTGCAGCCGCACCGCTCTCACTGGTAGCCGTGCCGATAACTTTTGCACCGGCCGCCGCCAAAGTATCGGCAATCGCCGCACCAATACCGCGAGAAGCGCCGGTTACCAAAGAGATTTTGCCGCTCAAATCTTGTGTACTCATGCTGTTTCCTTTTTGATACTATTTATATCACATGCTGTATAAATAGTAGTTAAATGTTTGGATGTTAACCACACTATTAATTTAACGATAGTTTTCCAAATTTGGACGTAAAGTATTATCAAGGAGAATTTTATCAGTATATTTCAAGCATAAAGGGTGAAATATATCTCCTAATATATTTGTCCAAGGGATAGGGTATCCGGGGTTATTACCTAGAACGTTACCAGGATTATTCTCCAGTTGCTCAGCGTAATTATCCATTCTATTTAATAGTTCGTTGTACCATTCTTGAGTAAAAGGGGTTTGTTTGCGAAAAATATAGGCGCAATTTCCAGCTATGATACTAAAATAACATTGCATATCTTCGCCAATCTTGCCTTCAACAGGTGCTAAGTCTTCTGCTTTAATCTCAGGATAGCCAATAAAATATGCATTACTACAATCTAAAGTGTCAAAAACAGGACTCCAATTGTATTGAGCAGCTTTAATATCACTATAACCTCCACCGTAATGATGCATAAAATAGCAACGTAGATAATCAGCTTTATGTACTAAGGATAAGTATTTGAATGCGTGGTGCAGTGGATACTCAGGTAAAATATATTCTGATAAATTATTTGGAGTAATCAATACCACTTCTACTCCTGCAACTAGTTTCAGGAGCTCGAAATGCGATTGACGGGATTCTGACATTGGATTGTTACCAGTCCAAAAAGTGTAAATTTTTCTAGGAACGGGATCCTTGTCAATTATGAATGTTGTTTGCTTAATAACCTTACTTAGAAAACTATCTGGATAGTTTTCTGACTTATATATATAAGGATTACTTGAAATGAAACGATAATTTGCTTGAAGCTGACGTTGTATTTTCCAAGTATGAAATATTTTTTTTAATATTCGTCTCATTAGCTACTACTCCAAGTAGGGTTGGATTTTTTGATATCTTCTAGGGTTGAACCATTTATAAAAATATTTTCTCAAAGGATTGTTATATTTTTTTCGTTTTAATTCATATTGTTTTAGTGTGTATGAAGTTAAAAGTTGTAGAAAAATCCCGTTTTCTTTGTAAAAATCATAGTGTTTGTTATAAATTTTTAGTAGGTTGTCTGAGACTTTTATATCAGAGGCTAAATTACTCACTGATGATTCGTCGAGTCGTTGTCGGTAGTAAAATAAAGGTTGATGAATTTGTTTGACTTTCCCACCATTTTTAATGATGGAAATAAACAGTTCCCAATCTTCAATAAAAGTCATGTTGCTATCAAAGCCACCCACTGCATCGTAATCTTTTTTTCGTATTAAGGCGGTAATATAAATGCAGTTCTGCAGTAAAAAGTCTGGTAAGGCAAATTTAGGTAACTTCCATGGTTCATTTCTCGCGCCAAAAAGAAAGGCATCAGTATATACAATTGCTAATTTCTTATCAGCTTCAGCTGCATCTACACATACTTTCAAATAGTCTATTCCCAAAAGATCATCTGAATCTAGACAAACAAGGTAATCGCCACGGGCATATTGAATAGCATGAATACGAGCTTTGACGCAGTAAGTATTTTCTTGTGAAAGTACTTTTAATCTAGATTCTTTTTTTGCTTCTTCATATAGAATTTCTAAGGTATTGTCGTTTGAACCATCATCAATAGCTATAATTTCAAAGTTTTGATAAGACTGGTGATAAATACTTAATAAAGTTTCCTTAATGTAATTAGCTGAGTTATAGCATGGAATAATAATGGATATAAGAGGTTGATGTTTATGCATTTTCGCCCTGTTTTTAATTTTCAGTTAAATTATAAGTTTAATTTCCATGTTAATAGAAATTTAAAAGACATTTATCTCAAAATATGATAGTAAGTTTTTGATTTTTTATATGGGCCTATCATTATGGTTTGACTTTTATATCTTCTATTGGATTTGGAAGCTTTATTTCTTTATATGGTTGAATTTGTAGTATATAACTAATCCAATTTTTAAAACTGTACTTTTGTCGAATTTTCTCATCAATATCAACGTAGGGTTTTGCTAAAAACTCATCTAGTTGTGCAAAATCATATCCATCCCAAACTAGGAAATTATTAGGGTGATAAAAATCATAGTATTTTACTTGTGTATTTGTGGTAATCAGCTTTTGTTTATTTCCTAGTGCTTCGAAAGTGCGAAAAGATAAGCCATTATGCTTATCAATAACAAAGTCAATTAATACTTTCGCATGTTGGGCACGTTTAATATTTTCCTCAAAGCTGATTGTTTTATCAATAAGTGTAATGCTCTCATCAGGGTATATTTTTCTGCCATCTGCGTATCTTTTCCAAAATATATTTATGTCAGTACTCTTATTCCTTGTTTTTGCATAGCGTCCAAAATTAGCAATTACTTTTGCTCGGGAGTCCATATGAACACCTGTGAAGTAGAAATCTACTGTTCTTTCGGGAAGGTTATCTAGCTCATAGTCAAAATAGAAATTTGTTGCAGGAAAGAGATGGTATTTCGAATAATATAAATCATTTGAATCAAAAACATAACATCTATTAAATTCATTTATTAAAGGATAAATTGAAGGAAATCGATGTAAACCGTCAAATTGATAATTAACTACACCATTTTGACTTATTTTATTAAGAAATTGAATAAAATCATTATTGTATATGTCGCCACTAATTAATAAAGCGTAGTCTAATTCGCCAATATTCTTAATTTTCTCTGTAATAATATTCTGTAATGTTGAACATTTCAAATTTTTTTTAGCAGATATATCTTTGTAAATAAATTTACTCCATTTTACTTTTAGCCAACTAGAAATAGAAGGATAACGGAAGTTTTCAAAGTCTTCTGTAATATTAATAACTTTAAAACCATGGTATTTCAAATTTTTATCAATTAGTTTATACAATCCGGATACAGTAGGCATTCCAAATAATATTGTTTTACTCATAACTATTTCTTATATTGATTAGAACTTGTTAAAGGTGTTTTCGTAATCAAGTTGCCAATAAGTTAGGCGACTTAATTCCAGTATTTACAATTTTGATATTTATATTCATTCAGGCAGGAGTCTGGCAAAGTTACTTAGTTTGAAATATGCATTAAAAACGGTTATTAAGATGAATCTTCTTGTAAATGCCTATATTTTCTGATTTAGGATTTCTTCCCCATCTTTTTTGTTGTTATTTTACTGGTTTATATTCAAGAATTAAAGACGGCCTTTTTGAGGAAGGCCGTCTAAAAACGTTTTAGTGGGCTTCGATAAATGTAGCCACTTGGTCGGCATTGGTCAATGCGCTGCACGCAGCTTCTTTATTGATGCGTTTGGCGAGGCCAGCGAGGACTTTGCCGGGGCCGCATTCGGCGGATTCGGTGATGCCTTCGGAAACAAGCACGTTGACGGTTTCTGTCCAGCGCACCGGGCTGTACAGTTGGCGTACCAAGGCATCTTTGATTTTGTCGGCATCATCGTAAGAGGCAACGTCGGCGTTATGAATGACGCGGATTTGCGGTTGTTTGATGGTGATGTCTTTCAATGCTTCGGCAAGTTTTTCCGCTGCAGGCTTCATGAGGCTGCAATGTGAGGGAACGGAAACAGGCAGCGGCAGGGCACGTTTGGCTCCGGCTTCTTTGGCGGCGGCCATGGCGCGTTCGACTGCGGCGGTATTGCCGGCAATCACGACTTGGCCTGGGGAGTTGAAGTTGACGGCTTCAACGACTTCGCCTTGTGCAGCTTCGGCACAAATGGCTTTTACTTGTTCGTCTTCCAAACCCAAAATAGCGGCCATTGTGCCTACGCCTTGTGGTACGGCAGATTGCATGAGTCCGGCGCGCAGGCGGACCAGTTTGACCGCGTCTGTGAAATCCAATGCGCCGGCAGCGACGAGCGCGGTGTATTCGCCGAGGCTGTGGCCTGCAACGACTGAAGGGGTTTTACCGCCGACTTCCAAGTAGGCGCGGTAGGTAGCAATGCCGGCAGCCAGCATGATGGGTTGGGTGTTGACGGTTTGTCCGATTAATTCGGCATCTTCGCCGTTAATCATTGCCCACAGGTCTTGACCCAATACGGCGGAAGCTTCGTCAAATGTGGCTTTAACGATGGCTTGCTCGGCAAAGCCGTTCATCATGCCTAGGCTTTGTGAGCCTTGTCCGGGGAAGAAGAATGCGAAAGACATGGTAATTCCTTATTGGTTTGAATGTTTGAGAGTGTCTACCAGCAGAAGGAGGGTGGCGACAGTATTGGTTGCAGCGGTCAGCCGGAAGGTGCGGACAAATCCGGGTTTGCTGGTTTTATGCCTGAATGCGAGGCTGCCGCAATAACCGCCCGGCCAGCTGCCAAGCAGGTTGAGCAGGTGTAATTTTGCTTCGGGTATGCGTCTGCCGTGGTTGCGTGCGCGCTGTTTGTCTAGGTAGTAAAGCAGGAAAACGTATGCACTCAGTGCGAGATAGGCGATTGCCAGTTTGGGCAATATCACAGCCGTTATGCTTAAAAACAGGCTGCTGATGCAGAATGCAAACGTTAGGGATTTCATGGGTTTGAGCAGAATAGGCCGTCTGAAAAGGGTGTTCAGACGGCCCAACCGTTAGTATTTCACCAAAACCGCACCCCAGGCAAAACCGCCGCCGATGCCTTCGAGTAAGAGGTTTTGTCCGCGTTTGATTTGGCCGTTTTTAATACCGACATCCAGTGCCAGCGGAATGGAGGCGGCGGAAGTGTTGCCGTGGTCTTGGACGGTCAAGATCACTTTGTCCATGCTCAAGCCCAAGTGTTTGGCGGTAGAGTCGATAATGCGCTTGTTGGCTTGGTGCGGCACAATCCAATCGATTTGATCGGCGGTGTAACCGGCTTCTTCGATGACGTCATCTGCAATTTTTGCCAGCATTTTGACGGCAAACTTGAATACGCCGGGGCCGTCCATGCTGATGTAGGGCGAACCGCAAACCTGGCCGTTGGCGATTTGTCCGGGGACGTTCAAAAGGTTGAGGTAGTTGCCGTCGGCTTTGAGTTTGCTGTGGACGATGCCCGGTTCGTCAGATGCGCTTAAGACAACCGCGCCCGCGCCGTCACCAAAGAGGACGCAGGTGGTGCGGTCGTTCCAATCGACGATGCGGCTGAAGGTTTCCGCGCCGATAACCAAAGCGTTTTTCGCCATGCCGCTTTTGATGTAGGCATTGGCAGTGGTCAGGGCATACATAAAACCGGCGCACACGGCTTGTACGTCAAAGGCAGGGCAGCCATTGGCAATGCCTAATTTTTGCTGCACGATGGTTGCCGTAGAAGGGAACTGCATATCGGGAGTAGCTGTGGCGACGATAATCAGATCGATATCGTCAGCCTGCAAATCTGCATCTGCCAAGGCGCGGCGCGCTGACTCTGTGGCCAAGTCGCTGGTTTTTTCGCTGTCGTCTGCAATATGGCGAAATTTGATACCTGTACGCGTGGTAATCCACTCGTCGGAAGTGTCCACTTTTTTGGCAAGGTCGTCATTGCTGACGCGGTTGGCAGGAAGGTAGCTGCCTGTACCGGAAATTTTGGCATATTGCATGAGAACGGCCTTTTTAGAGAGTTGATTCAGATAGTCGGGTATTGTAAGCGAAAATGGGAAAATTCCCAATATTAAGAATGAAGCCGGTAATCAAAGATAAAAACAGGCCGTCTGAACATTTTGAAGTTTCAGACGGCCTGTGTATATCAGCCTTAAGCTTCCGTTGCTGGAGTAGCGGTTTCTTCCAGTTCGGCTGCTGCTTTGGCGGCTTCCAAAGCAGCCAACTGGGTGGCTACGCCTTGTTCGATTTGAGCGAGGCCGGCAGATTTGGCTTCGTGATAGGCTTCTTCCAAAGCATAACGGAAGCCGACTTCATCGGTTCCGCCGTGGCTCTTAATCACGATACCGCGTAAGCCAAGCAGGATTGCGCCGTTAAATTTGCGCGGATCCAATTTGCCTTTCAAACCTTTGAGCGCGGGCAGGGCAGCAATGGCGGCAAGTTTGTTGAACAGAGTGCTTTGGAATTCACGGCGGATGGCACCACTCATGAATTTAACTGCGCCTTCGATGGTTTTGAGCATAACGTTGCCGACAAATCCGTCTGCGACAACGACATCGGCTTCGCCATACAAAACGCTGTTGCTTTCGATATTGCCGATAAAGTTGAGTTTGCTGCTGCTCAACAGTTTAAAGGTTTGTTTGACGGCATCCGTACCCTTGATGTCTTCTGTGCCGACGTTCAAAAGGGCGACGCGCGGGCTGCCTTTTTCGGGGTGTAGAGCGTGTACCAGCTCGCTGCCGATGATGGCAAATTGAACCAGTTGTTCTGGCGTGCAATCGACATTTGCACCCAAATCCAAAGCCAGGGTAACGTGTTCGCTGTCGGAAGGCAGGAATTTGGCGATGGCAGGGCGCTCAATGCCGGGAATAGTCTTGAGGACGAATCGGGCGGTCGCCATCAGTGCGCCGGTATTGCCTGCCGATACGGCGGCTTGCGCATTGCCTTCTTTAACTTGGTTGATGGCGATGCGCATGGATGATTCTTTTTTGTTTTTCAGAGCGGATTGTGGCGCTTCATCCATTTCGACGACTTGCGCTGCATGGCAGACGGTAATGCGGTCCATAGGCGCGCCTGCCGAGCTTAATGCTTGGCGGACTGCTGCTTCATCTCCGACCATAATCAGATGTACGTCGGATTGCTGTTTCAGGAAATCCACTGCACCGGGGACGGTCATCGCAAGGCCTGCATCTCCGCCCATGGCATCTACGGCCAGTGTAATCATGTTGTTCTCCGGTTTGTGTGTTTCAGACGGCCTCAAACAATCGGACAAGCACACTCATCTGATTTTCAGGAAATTGAATTGAAAATCAGATGAAAAGGCTTGTTGCGACGGTTGTGCCAGATTTATTGGTTTTGCGCGGCCAATTTGTTGTGTTCGTCGATGTCCAGCGCGTCCCAAGGATAGTTGATCCACCAGTCTTCCACGGTAATGCCGCTGAAATAAGGGATGCCTTCGGGAATTTTACCGACTTTGGCTTTGATTTTTTCATGTAATACTGCCACGCCGACAGTGCCGAAATCTTCTTTCAACAATTCGTTCAGGCAGAATTCCATGGTAACGCGGCTGTCGTCCACTTCGTCAACGACCAGTACGTTTTTGCCTTTCAGGGCATCGGGAACGGGATCAAGCCATTGGACTTTTTTCACTTCCTCGGTAACTTGACCTTCGTTATCACTATCGTAGTAGGCTGTGGTGACGGCGTAAATCGGAATTTCCAAGAAGCAGCGCAACATGCGGGCAGGGATAAAGCCACCGCCGCCAATGGCAATCATGGCATCGTATTTGGTGCCGGAGTTTTGGATTTTTTCCGCCAATCCTTTGATTACGCGGTGGATGTCGTCGTAGGTGTACCAGATTTTACGTTTCATGGTGTGCTTCCGAAGAGGAAAATACAGGGTGCAATGCAAAAAAGCCAGTCATTGCATGGCAATATTCTGGCTTTTTCAGTCAGACGAACAGATTATTCGCCTTTAGCTTTTACCACTTTACGGCCACGGTACATACCGTTTGGGGAAATGTGGTGTGGACGATGCACTTCGCCGGTTGCGCTGTCAACAGACAGAGAAGGCGCAGTCAGAGCGTCGTGTGAACGGTGCATACCGCGTTTAGAAGGGGATTTTTTGTTTTGTTGAACGGCCATTTCAAGCTCCTAGATAAATAAACTGTGTCCTAATTAACTGCTTTTCAAACCTGCTAAAACAGCGAAGGGGTTTGGTTTGTCCCGATTGACTTCGTCCAGTGTTCCATCGTTGCCGCAGTCTTTGTGTCGAGGGGAGAAAGGGAGCGACATCAGGATTTGGTCTTCAACCAGAGTCCGCACGTCAAGCTCTTTTTCGAGCAGCATGCCTTCCAATTCCTCATCGGCAAGCATGGCTTCGTCCAAACTCTCTTCATCGGCAAACAGGACGATACGGCTGGTTTCATCGAGCAGAAACGGCATGGGCGTAATGCAACGCTGGCAAATCAGGGGCATGTCGGCTTTGACGTTTAAATCGAGAAACAGACGTTGCAGACGGTCGCGACCGCCTTGCAGCGTAAACGACACGCGTGTCTGTTTGTCGGCCGGATAATCGTGCGAACTGACTCGTTCATCCAATTCTTCGAGCAGGAAGCTGCCTTGCAGATTCTGCCCTTCGGCGGCGAAAACTTCTGGGTCAATCAAATTAGGGTATGACATAAACGGAGTATGATATAATTTCGGCGGTCTAACGTCAATGTTTTTAAGTAAAAATATGGAAGTAAAACTGCCTTTGGTTTTAGGGTCGAGTTCGGTTTTCCGCTGCGGACAGCTTCGCCGTTTGGGTATCGATTTTCAGACGGCATCGCCTGATTTTGACGAAACGCCTATTGCGGGCGAGCATGCACGCGAGACGGCGCTGCGTTTGGCGGAAGGCAAAGCCCGTTCATTGGCGGCAACTTTTCCTGCCGCGCTGATTATCGGTGCAGACCAAGTCGCATGGTGCGAAGGACGGCAGTTGGGCAAGCCGATGAACGTCGCAAATGCACAACAGATGCTGGCAGACTTGAGTGGAAAACGGATTGAATTTTACAGCGCAATCGTGCTTTTGAATACTGCTACGGGCAAGGTTCAGCATCATGTCGATCATACGGTGGTTGCCATGCGCCAGTTGACGCAGGAACAAATCAGCCGATATTTGGAACGCGAGCCGGATGCGGTTTATTGTGCCGGTGCGGCGAAGAGCGAGGGTTTGGGCGCTGCTTTGTTGGAGCGGATTGAAAGTACGGACCCGAATGCTTTGATCGGCCTTCCGATTTTCCGTCTGATTGATTTTTTGAAAAACGAAGGTGTGGAAGTTTTATAGTTTGAGGCCGTCTGAATATATTCAGACGACCTGAGATTTTTTGGAGTTGCAAGAATGAAACCGATTTTGTATTTGATTCCTACCCCTTTGGGTGCGCCTGATACGCCATGCCTGTTGCCGCATGAACAACAGGCGATTGTCGGGCTGACGGATTTTGTTGTGGAAGCGGAAAAAACAGCGCGCGCGCATTTGAAGCATTTGGGTGTGACTACGCCTATCCGCGAGCTGAATCTGCAAACGCTGAATGAACACACGGATTTGAAGACTTTGCCGGAACTGCTGAAACCTTTGCAAGAGGGACGCAGTATGGGCATTGTCAGCGAGGCGGGTTGTCCGGCTGTTGCCGATCCGGGTGCGAATTTGGTGGCATTGGCGCATAAACACGGTTTTGAAGTACGGCCTTTGGTCGGCCCGTCCAGTTTGTTGCTGGCGCTGATGGCTTCGGGTGCAAATGGTCAGAACTTTGCGTTTAAGGGTTATCTTCCGTCTGAAAAAAATGAGCGGATTCAGGGTTTGAAGGCTTTGGAGCAACGTTCGCGCCAGCAGAATGAAACGCAGCTGTTTATCGAAACGCCGTATCGCAACGATGCGTTGTTGGCTGATGCAGTAGAAAACCTGCACCCTGAAACGCGCTTATGTGTGGCTACGGACTTGACCTTGCCGACACAGGAAATCATCAGCCAGACGATTGCGCAGTGGCGAAAAAGAAAAGAAATGCCGAATTTGAAAAAACGCCCGACGATTTTTGTGTTGCACGCCGCTTAAAACTGGATTGGGTTCAATCTTAAACTGTATTTGTTTGAGGAAATAAAAAAAGGCCGTCTGAACAACAGACGGCCTTTGTGTTGCCTAAGCTTTTATCAAGAAACGACTTCGCCTTGGGCGCGTTGTTTTTCGATGCTGCGGTTGATGTGCCATTGTTGGGCGATGGTCAAGAGGTTGTTGACTACCCAGTACAGAACCAAACCGGCAGGGAAGAAGAAGAACATGATGGAGAAAACCAAAGGCATGATTTTCATCATTTTCGCCTGCATTGGGTCGGTTGACGGCGGATTTAGGTAAGTTTGTGCAAACATGGTTACCGCCATGATCAAAGGCAGGATGTAGAAAGGATCTGGACGGCTCAAGTCGGTAATCCAACCCAGCCAAGGCGCTTGGCGCAATTCTACGGAAGCGAACAATGCCCAGTACAGACCGATGAAGACGGGGATTTGCAACAGCATAGGCAGACAGCCGCCCAGCGGATTGATTTTCTCGTCTTTATAAAGCTGCATCATGGCTTGTTGTTGCGCCATGCGGTCATCGCCGTATTTCTCTTTGATGGCTTGCAATTTAGGTGCGGCAGCACGCATTTTTGCCATAGAGCGGTAAGAGGCGTTGGTCAATGGATACAGTACGGCTTTGACGATGATGGTCAAAACGATGATTGCCCAGCCCCAGTTGCCGATGATGTTGTGCAGTTGGTTCAAGAGCCAGAAGAGGGGAGAGGCGAACCAGTGTACTTTGCCGTAGTCTTTGGCCAGTTGCAGTTTGTCGGCGATATTGGCGATAACGGAAGTGGTTTGCGGGCCGGCATACAGGTTGATGGCGGTTTCGGCTTTTGCGCCGGCTTGGATCGCGGCTAAAGGCACGCTGACGCTTGCACTGTACAGGTTGTCATTGCGGCGTTTGATGTCGATACGGCAGTCGCCAGCGGCGCAAACGCTTTGTCCGCCTTTAGGTTGGAGAATCCAGGTGGACATGAAGTGGTGTTCAATCATGCCGAGCCAGCCGGTCGGGGTTTTGCGGATGTATTCGGCTTCGGATTTGCCGGATTTGGCATCGTCGTCCAAATCAGAGAAGCTGACTTTTTGGAAGTCGCCTTCAGGGGTGTAAACCACCGGGCCGACGTAAGAGCGGGTGAAGTAGCCTTGACCTTCGGGTTCGCTGTTGTCGCGTACGATGCGGTAGTCCGCGCTCAGGTTGACAGGTTGGCCGTTGCTGTTGGTAATGTCAAAGCGGATGTTAACCAAGTAGCTGCCTTTGGTAAAAGTATAAACTTTGTCGATTTTCAGGCCGTTGGTTTCAGGTGCGCTCAGGCGGACTTCAACTTTGTCGCCTTCCAAACTGTATTGTTTTTGTGGGGCGGTAAAGCTGATGCCTTTCAGAACGTTGTTGCCTTGAGCGTCCAAAAGTTCAGATTGGGCAACGTAGGTGTATTCCTTGCCGTCGTTAAACAGGACGAAAGGTTTGTGTTCGTCGCCGGTTGCTTTGTATTGCAAGAGGGTCAGCTGACGCAGGTCGCCGCTTTTCTCATCGATGACGGCTTTAACCGTGTCTGTGGTAACGGTAATAGGAGAGGCCGGGGCAAGCGCGGCTTCGGCAGCGGCTTTTGCCGGAGCGGCGGCCGTTTGCTGTTGCGCGGCTTGTTGCGCCGGATTAGGTTTGGGGCTGGGGAAAAAATGTTCCCAGCCGGCAAAGATTGCCACTGAAATGGCAAAAAACGCCATTAGTCTTTTAAAATCCATAAGAGATTCCTGGAATTGACGGATAGGTAATCGAGATGAAAATTGCTTCAGACGGCATTATATAGAAACCGACGGGAAATTAAAGGAAATCGTGTTCTTTAAATGGTTGACAGCAGCATTATGGAACAGGGTCATGTCCGTGTCCGCCGAAAGGATGGCATCGTGCGATGCGTTTGATTGCCAGCCATCCGCCTTTGAATGCGCCGTATTTTTTGACGGCTTCGACTGCGTATTGTGAACAGGTTGGGGTATAGCGGCAGCGCGGCGGAATGAGGGGGCTGATGCAGTATTGGTAACAGCGGATGAGTGCAAGAAGGAGCTTGGAAAGCAGGGTATTCATCGGCGTTTTTTCATCAGCTGGGCAAGTTGGTTTCGGGCTTCCGGAGCAGTTTCCCGATTAAACGCCTGACGCACGCGCACAACAAAATCATGCGGCGGCAGCTGGTGTTGATTCAGCCTGAACCAGTCGCGGATGACGCGCTTCATGTAATTGCGGTCATGGGCGCGTTTGGCGGTCTTTTTGCTGACGACCAAGCCAAGGCGCGGATGGCCGAGCGCGTTGTCTGCGGACTGGGAGACTTGCAGCAAATCGCGGCTGCGTCGGTTTTTCAACGCAAAAACGGATGAAAAATCATCCGTTTTTAATAAGCGATACTGCTTCGAGAAGCCGTAATTCAAAATTATACAGCCAGGCGTTTGCGGCCTTTGGCGCGACGGGCAGCCAATACTGCGCGACCACCGCGGGTTTTGGAGCGAACCAAGAAGCCGTGGGTGCGTTTGCGTTTGGTAACGGAAGGTTGATAAGTGCGTTTCATGATGTTTCCTAAAAATTGGTAGATAATTAAACCGTGAATTACACTCCAATTTGCCGCTTTTGTCAATCAATATAAAAACTTTTCGTTGGCTAAAGTGTGACAACGGGTTTTATGCATTGATAGAATTTGTGGATAAAATTTTGCGGCGGTTGTGGATAAAAAAGAGCGGAATGGGTATAATCGCCCAACCTTGCTTTTCTCTGTGCGCAAGGTCGTCTGAAAGCAGCTGGAGTATCGTAAAAATTTGATTTTTATCGGGTTGCCTGTCTGCTCTGCCTTCTTGTATTTCCCAAATCTTCCATTTCCGAGCTTAATCTCATGACGTTAGCTGAATTTTGGCCGCTGTGCCTTCGCCGCCTTCACGAAATGTTGCCTGCAGGGCAGTTTGCGCAATGGATTGCGCCTTTGACCGTGGGTGAAGAAAACGGCGTATGGGTGGTGTATGGTAAAAACCAATTTGCCTGCAATATGCTCAAAAGCCAGTTTGCCGCCAAAATTGATGCCGTGCGTGCCGAGCTGGTGCCCCAGCAGGCTGCTTTCGCGTTTAAGCCGGGCATAGGTACGCATTATGAAATGGCGGCTCAGGCTGTTGCGCCGATGCAAGTGCAAGAAGTCATTGAAGTTGAAGAATTTGTAGAGCCTGTTCAAATGCCTTTGCAAACTGCTGCTGCAACGGAAGAAGATAGGCCGTCTGAAACGGTTTCCAAGCCTGCCGCGGCCATGACGGCTGCCGAGATTTTGGCACAACGCATGAAAAACCTGCCGCATGAGCCTCAAGTGCAAACTGCTGCTCCGGCTGAGTCTAAAGCAGTTGCCAAAGCCAAAACCGACGCGCAACACGATGCGGAAGAAGCGCGCTACGAACAGACCAATCTGTCGCGTGACTATACATTTGAAACTTTGGTAGAAGGTAAGGGCAACCGCCTTGCCGCCGCAGCCGCCCAGGCGATTGCTGAAAATCCTGGACAGGGCTACAACCCGTTTTTCTTATACGGCAGTACCGGTTTGGGTAAAACCCACTTGGTGCAAGCCATCGGCAACGAATTGCTGAAAAACCGTCCTGATGCCAAAGTGCGTTATATGCACTCGGACGACTATATCCGCAGCTTTATGAAGGCTGTGCGCAACAACACTTATGATGTATTCAAGCAACAATACAAACAATATGACCTGCTGATTATCGATGATATCCAGTTCATCAAAGGCAAAGACCGTACGATGGAAGAGTTTTTCTATTTGTACAACCATTTCCACAACGAGAAAAAACAACTGATCCTGACGTGCGACGTATTGCCTGCCAAAATCGAGGGTATGGACGATCGTCTCAAGTCCCGTTTCTCATGGGGTTTGACTTTGGAACTCGAACCACCCGAATTGGAAATGCGCGTGGCGATTTTGCAGAAAAAGGCAGAAGCAGCCGGTATCAGTATCGAAGACGAAGCCGCTTTGTTTATCGCCAATCTGATCCGCTCCAATGTGCGTGAGCTGGAAGGCGCGTTCAACCGCGTCAGCGCCAGCAGCCGTTTTATGAACCGTCCTGTCATCGACATGGATTTGGCGCGTACGGCTTTGCAGGATATTATTGCCGAGAAACACAAAGTCATTACCGCCGACATCATCATCGATGCGACAGCCAAATACTACCGTATTAAAATCAGCGATATATTGGGCAAAAAACGCACGCGCAATATTGCCCGTCCGCGCCAAGTTGCCATGAGTCTGACCAAAGAGCTGACCACGCTCAGCCTGCCTTCTATCGGTGATGCCTTTGGCGGTCGCGATCACACGACCGTGATGCACGGTGTCAAAGCGGTGGCAAAACTGCGCGAAGAAGATCCCGAATTGGCGCAAGACTACGAAAAACTGCTGATTTTGATTCAGAACTGACCCAATGCAATATTCAGACGGCCTGATGTCAATGTGAGGCCGTCTGAATACAAAAAATATTCTAAAATACCCCAATCAACCGATTTCAAATTCAAAGGAATGGAACATGCTGATTTTACAAGCCGATCGCGACAGTCTGCTCAAGCCGTTGCAAGCCGTTACCGGTATTGTCGAACGTCGCCATACTCTGCCGATTTTGTCTAATGTGTTGCTGGAAAGCAAAGACGGACAAACCAAACTTTTGGCAACCGACTTGGAAATCCAAATCAATACCGCCGGCCCTGAAAGTCAGGCAGGCGATTTCCGTATTACGACCAACGCTAAAAAATTCCAAGACATTCTGCGTGCCCTGCCTGACAGTGCGCTGGTGTCACTGGATTGGGCGGACAACCGTTTGACTCTGCGCGCGGGAAAATCCCGTTTTGCCCTGCAAACCTTGCCGGCTGAAGACTTTCCGTTGATGAGCGTCGGCAGCGACGTCAGCGCAACTTTCTCGCTGACTCAAGAAACCTTCAAAACCATGCTTTCGCAAGTGCAATACAGCATGGCAGTTCAAGATATCCGCTATTACCTCAACGGTTTGCTGATGCAGGTTGAAGGTAATCAGCTGCGCCTTGTTGCAACCGACGGCCACCGCCTTGCTTATGCGGCCAGTCAAATTGAAGCAGAACTGCCGAAAACGGAAGTGATCCTGCCGCGTAAAACGGTATTGGAACTCTTCAAGCTGTTGAATAATCCGTCCGAGTCCATCACCGTTGAGCTTTTGGACAATCAAGTACGCTTCCAATGCAATGGCACAACCATTGTCAGCAAAGTCATCGACGGCAAGTTCCCTGACTTTAACCGCGTGATTCCTTTGGATAATGACAAGATTTTCCTCGTATCCCGTACCCAGCTTTTGGGTGCACTCGAGCGTGCCGCCATTCTTGCCAATGAAAAATTCCGCGGCGCACGACTGTTCCTGCAGCCTGGTTTGCTGAGTGTCGTATGTAGCAACAACGAGCAGGAAGAAGCGCGCGAAGAGCTGGAAATCGCTTACCAAGGCGGAGAACTCGAAGTCGGTTTCAACATCGGCTACCTGATGGATGTGTTGCGTAACATACACTCCGACGATATGCAGCTTGCTTTCGGCGATGCCAACCGTTCAACGCTGTTTACCATGCCGAATAATCCGAACTTCAAATACATCGTAATGCCGATGCGTATTTAATTGGTGTGTGAACAAACAAAAAGAGCGTGTACGGTACACGCTCTTTTTTATAGGCTTGAATCAAAAGGCCGTCTGAAAATTGTTTTCCAGACGGCCTTTCTATCAAACCGAGATGATTCGGTTAAATAGGAAAACTGGGATTAACGTGGACGTGGTTCGCAGTTTTTTACCAGGAATGAGCCGTTAGGGGCGTTCACGCCAACTACTTCAGAAGTAGTGTGGGTGTTTTTGTCGATGAAACCGGCAGACATTACATAGCCTTTACGGTTGGTGAAAGTAGTGCCAGTGCTGTCAGAACGTTTTTTGTCGACAACCAAAGAGGCTTTTTTGCCACCGGCATTTACGTCAGCAGTAATGGCACGGCCGCTACGGTCAAAGCCGTACATCACGTTCAGTGATTTGCCACCGTCACAACTGTAAGAAACGAAGCCGGCAGGTGCAGCGGCAGCAGAGAAGGAAACAGTAGCCAATGCGGCTGCAGTGATAACAGAAAGTAATTTCATGATCTAAGCTCCATATGAGTGTTGTGTGTTATCTTGCAAAGTGAGAAAGGGTTTCCGTTTGCAGATGAAGCGTATTTTAGGCGTTTTGTCGGTAGTGGCAATTGGGTAAATTGCAAAACAGTGTTTACTTATGGTTACCGGATTGTTTATTAATAGAAAGTTGTTTGTAATTTGGTGTTGCAAAGTGGTTATGCGGGTTGTTGCGGAATATATACATTAATGATTCTTTAAGAAATATAGCGAAAGAATACAAAAAAGGCCGTCTGAATATTCAGACGGCCTTTGATATGAAGCGGTTTAGAAGAAGAAAATTGCAGCCACAGTCACGGCGATGATGCCGTAGATGCTCATCGGGATCACAGTTTTCTTGATGATGGCGCCTTCGGCGTTGTTTACGTTCAACACGCTGCACACGGCGATGATGTTGTTGATGCATACCATGTTGCCCATTGCGCCGCCGACAGATTGCAGGGCGAGGATGAGGGTAACGGACAGGCCGGTATCAAGCGCGATTTGTTGTTGAATCGGACCAAAGGTCAGGTTGGATACAGTGTTGGAGCCGGAGAAGAATGCACCGATTGCACCCAGGTATGGGGAGAAGTACACCCAGTGTTCGCCAGCCGCATTGGCAAATTCTTTACCAATGATTTTCACCATGGAGTCGTCGCCGCCAACCATCATCAGTTGAACCATAATCAACGCACCCATCAGGGCAAGCAGAGGTTTTTTGGTTTGGTTGAAGGTTGCAGCATAGAAAGACCACGCATCTTTGAATTTGGTTTTGTACAGCAGGATGCAAATCCAAACGGTGAAGACAAACGGAATCCAAGCCGGAACGTAGAGGGTTTGGTAGGAAGCGTTTACGCCTTGGCCGAAAATGTTGCCGAAGGTGATGGTTAGGGAGTCGCTGACGGTGATTTTGGACAAATCAAACGGCAGCTGGAAGCTGAACCATTCTTCTTTGCTGGTCAGCAGGCCTTTGATGCCCAGCTGTTTGATACGGGTGATCACCAGCATGCCGATCAGCATACCCAAAGGAGCCAGTGCTTTGGCAACTTGTGCGAAAGGTACTTTTTCTGCATTCGGGTCTTTGGCGTAATCTTTGCTCAAGCCCCAGCCGCGGTTTGCTGCGAATACGGACACCATCAGGCCGATTGCGCCGGCAACCAGAGATGGGAATTCTTCATTAACCATCGCCAAGGCAACGTAAGGAAGGGTACAGGAGAATACGGCGATACCGATGAAGCCCAAGTTTTTGCGGATTTCAGCCCAAGGTACGATGAAGCTCAAGCCGATCACAGGGATGATGAAACCAGCAAAGAAGTGCATTACGCCGGTTCTCATACCGATTTCCATAATGCTCTTTTGATCCAAGCCCAAAGGCGCGAAGCCGAACCAAGTCGGGGTACCTACTGCACCGAAGGACACGGGTACGGAGTTCATGACCAAAGTGAAGATGGCTACTTTTAATGGGTTGAAGCCCAAGCTCATCAGGATTGGCGCGGCAATGGCGGCAGGTGTGCCGAAACCGGATGCGCCTTCAATCATAAAGGCGAAAGACCAGCCGATAATCATCAACTGGGCAATCGGATTCGGGCTGATGGTAGCCAGCCATTTGCGGATGACGTCGATACAGCCGGTGGTTTCCATCATGCGGTTAAACATAATGGCACCGAAAATCACGGTAATCGGGGTCAGGGTAGAGACGAGGCCGGACGCGGCTGTTGCGTTGAGCAACATAGCGTCGTTGCCGAAATAAAACAGTTTGATGGCATAAATCAGCGCGGCGGTAATCGGCAGCGCGACGTAGGACGGCATACTGTTTTTCTTAACCATCAGCCAGATCAGCAGCACAATGGGAAAAATACTGAGAAAGAGAGCCATGGGATTATCCTTGGGGCAACGGGCACCATAACCGTCAATCAATGGCGGTTTGATGCGATGTGTTGAGTAATAGATGTTTTTCGAATAAGGATTGCCACTTTTTTAGATGCAACCAGTTATCAGGTAAATTGGTTTTACCAATTTATGAAAACTGTTGCACACTTTACGTAATCTTATGTAATCGGTCAAGAGGTTTGTAACAAAAAAGGCCGTCTGAAATTGGGTTTTCAGACGGCCTGAGAGCATTGCCAGTAGTGCATTTGGTCGAATATCGAATGGTATTTACATTCAATATTTTGTAAAGGATTTGTTTTTAATTGATTTCAAAAGAATTATTCTATTCCTGCCCATTTATGCGTCTGTACGCTCAGTTGCCAATGGACGGGGGAATCGGATCGGCTGTTTAATACGCCGATTTGGCGGATGGTGTCGTAGATATTCATCACACCGTCTTGTTCGCAAGGCGAGAGGTAGTAATGTTGGGCGCGGATTTTGCGTTCCATCTCTTGGCAAAACGCAATGACATCGCCGTCGGCAATAATACGCACTTCGTCGGCTTTCTCGATGCAACTAGATTGATACTTGGCGGCGTAGCAGGCTTTAGGGCTGGTGGCAACGTAGTCGATTTGCGATGGAGCGGGGTTGAGGCCGTTGGTTTCGATACACAGAAAATAGCCTTCGGCTTTGAGTGCATTGAGCAGGGTATCCAAATGCGGTTGGATGGTGGGTTCGCCGCCGGTAATGATGATGTTGCGCGCCGTGTAGGTTTTCAGACGGTCGAAAATATTGGACAGGCTCATCATGCCGAATTTAAGGTAGTCGGTATCGCACCAGCTGCACGCGAGATTGCATTTGCCCAAACGGATGAAAACGGCGGGCATGCCTGTATTCCAGCCTTCGCCTTGCAGGCTTTCAAAGATTTCGACAATGCGGTATTGGGGATTGTTCGGAGTGATTTGAATGGTCATGAATGTCGGATGTGCGGGATTTAATTGTTGTGGTGAAGCGTTTTGAGAAATCGGTTGAGGCAGCCATTCTTTCTGTTAGGTTGAGGGGAAAGAATGGCTGGTGTGTTTAAGCGGTAATGACGGCTGCGGCGGCCAAAAATGCCGGCAAGCCTTGTTTGAGCAGAATGCCTTTGTTGCCGGATGAAAACGCGCCCCATGCGGCGGCGATGAGGACGAAGCCGAGGAACAGAATCGTCGCGCCGTAAACGGCGTTGTCGGGTGCGGCAAAGCGTGCCCATACTAAGCCGATGGCGAGGAAGCCGTTGTACAGGCCTTGTTTGGAAAACAGGGTTTGCACGCGTTTTTGTTCCATAAATTCGTAAGGCATGTTGAACAGTTCCGACGCTTTTTCGCTTGGGATTTGCGTCATTTCGAGCCAGGCGATGTAGAAGTGTTCGACAGCGACGAAAAGGACGAGGAGGGTGGAGAGGAGTTTCATGAGTAAGCACCTTAATTTGTACTAAGATTTATATTTAACAAACTCTACCAATGTTATTTAACAAAAAAGCCACCCATTATGGATGGCTTCTCTAATAAAAGCTTTTCATGCTGCTTTTTTTATGGTTGCAACTTTTGCGTTATAAGCTCGTTTTTCAATTTGTCTTTGAATAGCTGCAAGTTGCTTCGTTAATGCAGCAATGCGAGCGAAACGGATATCCATTGATTTCATAAATAACTCCTTGCTGTTGTTAATAAAGGCTCGACTGATTATTTTCGAGCATAGAACGATTCCGAGAACATTCCTCAGTATCTTTATTTCTAACGTTGGTAATCATAGATTGTGCGTAGAGAAGTCCTTGAGCTAGACTAATTTTTTTGTTTTCCAAAGAAAAATTATTGGGGTTGATCGGAAGCTTATCAACCTCTTGTTGTAAATTTTTTACAATGGATTCCAATGTATCTAAATCAGGATCAACTAAATCATGCATACCATCAATCCCAAAATCATCATACAGCTTCAAAAGAAATTGTACGAACTTATTAATTACATCTATGCTTTCGGCAAGAATGCCTTCTTCTTGAGTCATACTACTAGTTGTGTTCATGGTTATTATGCCTGAAATTCTTTGCTACGGTTGATTTTTTTTAAAAAAATTACTGAATTTTACAATTGCTTATATAGCAAGTCAAACAAATCTTTAAGAGTGGTTTTAATATCACTTCCCTTCATATTCCGCACACGAAGTCGGCGTTTCCCATAATTTCACGCTGCACACTTTGACACCGGCGTTTTTCAGACGGCCATACATTTCTACGCTCATGTTTTCGGCTGTGGTGCGGCAGGGTAGGCGCAGGGTTTTCATGTTCCAGCCTTCCAAAAGCGCGGCGATTTGGCTTTCGCGTTCGTTGTTGCCGTGATAGATGAAGGCATGGTCGAACGGGTCGGTAATGTGTTGTTTGACGATGGCTTTCAGGTCGGTAAAGTCCATCACCATGCCGTCTTTTGCGCCGCCTTGGATAACCGGCGCGGAGACGGTAATTTCGAGTTTGTAGGTGTGGCCGTGAAGGTTTTGGCACTTGCCGTCATGCCCGTCGAGCATGTGCGAGGAATCGAAGGTAAAGATTTTGGTGATTTTCATGAGATGAAGGAAGCCGATGAGGCCGTCTGAACAGTGTAAAACCTGTTTCAGACGGCCTTGGGATTATTGTTCGGAAGGGAGTTTGAGGAAATGCTCGCGATAATGGCGCATTTCTTCGATGCTTTCGAGGATGTCGTCCAATGCCTTGTGCGAACCGCGTTTGACCACGCTTTTGGCGACGGCCGGATTCCAGCGTTTGGCCAATTCTTTCAGCGTGGATACGTCTAAGTTGCGGTAGTGGAAATAGGCTTCCAAACGCGGCATATATTTCACCATGAAGCGGCGGTCTTGATGGATGGAGTTGCCGCACATGGGCGTGGATTTCTCGGGTATCCATGCGGACATGAAATCCAATAGTCTTTGCTCGACTTCGGCTTCGGTCAGTTTGGATTCGCGCACGCGTTGGGTCAGGCCGGTACGGCCGTGGGTGGCGGTGTTCCACTCATCCATACCGTTGAGCAACTCGTCGCTTTGATGGATAACGTAAACGTCCGATTGCGCCAGTACGTTCAAATCGGAATCGGTAATGATCATGGCGACTTCGATGATGCGGTCGTGTTCCGGATTGAGGCCGGTCATTTCCATATCGAGCCAGCAGAGATTGTTTGCGTTTTGGGTCATTTCAGACGGCCCTGTGTTTTCAGTTGGCAGTATTATAAAGGATAAAGGTTCGGGCCGTCTGAAAGCATTTGTAACAAGTTGTGCAATCTCTTGATATAATCGTCCGTTACACAAAAAATCACCGCCAAAAATCATGAACCCAAGCCCTTTGCTCGATATTATCGATACGCCTCAGGATTTGCGCCGTCTGGAGAAAAAACAGCTGCCGCAAGTCGCCGCCGAATTGCGCGAATTTCTGTTGGATTCCGTCGGTAAGACGGGCGGCCATTTCGCCAGTAACTTGGGCGCGGTCGAGCTGACGGTGGCACTGCATTATGTGTACGACACGCCCGAAGACCATTTGGTTTGGGATGTCGGTCATCAAAGCTATCCGCACAAAATCCTCACCGGCCGCAAAAATCAAATGCACACCATGCGCCAATACGGCGGTTTGGCCGGTTTTCCGAAACGCAGTGAGTCGGAATACGACGCATTCGGCGTGGGGCATTCTTCCACATCCATCGGCGCGGCATTGGGCATGGCCGTTGCGGACAAACAGTTGGGCAACAACCGCCGCAGCGTCGCCATCATCGGCGACGGAGCCATGACGGCGGGTCAGGCATTTGAAGCCCTGAACTGCGCAGGCGATATGGATGTTGATTTGCTGGTCATCCTCAACGACAACGAAATGTCGATTTCCCCCAATGTCGGCGCGCTGCCGAAATACCTTGCCAGCAACGTCGTGCGCGATATGCACGGCCTGTTGAGCACCATCAAAGCCCAATCGAGCAAAGTATTGGATAAATTGCCCGGTGCGATGGAGCTTGCCCAAAAAGTCGAAAATAAAATCAAAACCTTGGCAGGCGAAGCGGAACACGCCAAACAGTCGCTGTCTCTGTTTGAAAACTTCGGTTTCCGTTACACAGGCCCGGTGGACGGCCACAACGTTGAAAATCTGGTGGACGTATTAAAAGACTTGCGCGGCCGCAAAGGCCCTCAGTTGCTGCACGTCATCACCAAAAAAGGCAACGGCTACAAATTTGCCGAAAACGACCCTGTCAAATATCACGCTGTCGCCAAGCTGCCGAGCGAAGTACCTGCTCAGGAAGTCAAGCCTGCCGCGGCCAAACCGACTTATACGCAAGTGTTCGGTCAATGGCTGTGCGACCAAGCGGCGGCGGACGAGCGTTTGGTTGCCATCACGCCTGCCATGCGCGAGGGCAGCGGCTTGGTTGAGTTTGAACAGCAATTCCCCGACCGCTATTTCGACGTCGGCATCGCCGAGCAACACGCCGTTACCTTTGCCGGCGGTTTGGCATGCGAAGGCATCAAGCCTGTCGTGGCGATTTATTCCACTTTCCTGCAACGCGCTTACGACCAGTTGGTACACGACGTTGCCTTGCAAAACCTGCCTGTTTTGTTTGCTATCGACCGTGCAGGTATTGTCGGTGCAGACGGCCCGACCCATGCCGGTTTGTACGATTTGAGCTTTTTGCGTTGCGTGCCGAACATGATTATTGCTGCACCAAGCGACGAAAACGAATGTCGCCTGCTGCTCTCAACCTGCTATCAGACAAACTCTCCATCTGCCGTCCGTTATCCGCGCGGTACAGGCACGGGTGCAACCGTTTCAGACGGCCTGGAAACCGTTGAAATCGGCAAAGGCATCATCCGTCGCGAAGGCGAGAAAATTGCCGTTATTGCCTTTGGCAGCATGGTTGCCCCATCATTGACCGCCGCCGACAAGCTGAACGCCACTGTTGCCGATATGCGCTTTGTCAAACCGATAGATGAAGAGCTGATCGTCCGTCTTGCCCGAAGCCACGATTACATCGTTACCGCCGAAGAAAACGCCGAACAAGGCGGCGCAGGCAGCGCAGTGTTGGAAGTGTTGGCGAAACACGGCATCTGCAAACCGGTATTGCTGCTGGGTGTAGAAGACAAAGTTACCGAACACGGCGATCCGAAAAAACTATTAGCCGATTTGGGGCTGAATGCCGAAGCCGTTGAAAAACGCATTGGCGGTTGGATAGAGACTGTTTAAGCTTTACAAACAACAGGCCGTCTGAAATCTTCAGACGGCCTTTTCAGACTATAAGGGAAAACCCCATGATCAGTATTTTCGATATTTTTAAAATCGGCATCGGCCCGTCCAGCTCGCATACCGTCGGCCCGATGAAGGCTGCGGCCGCTTTTGCCGATTTGCTGCATGCCGAAAACTTGGATACGCAAGTGGCGCGCATTGTCATTGAAGTGTACGGCTCGCTTGCCTTGACCGGCATCGGACACGGCACATTCGACGCATTATTGCTTGGTTTGGAAGGCAGCCTGCCGCACGATATTCCGCTTGCAGACATCCCCCAACGCTTGGAACGCATCCGCACGCAGCACGTTTTAAAACTCAACGGCCGTGAAATGGCATTCAATCCTGAAAAAGATTTGGATATCCGCGGCGACAAAGTGTTGCCCAAACATCCGAACGGTTTGAACTTTATCGCCTACAATTCAGACGGCCAGAAGCTGAAAGAGCAGATCTATTATTCGGTCGGCGGCGGTTTTATCGTAACAGACGAAGGGTTTGCACAAGAAGCGCAGGAAAATTCAGACGTGCCATATCCTTACAAAAACTGCGACGAGCTGCTGGCACAATGCCGTCTGAACCAGTTGAATATTTCCGAAGTCGTGTTGGCCAATGAAGCGGCGTTGGCAGGTTGCGATGAAGCGGAAGTACGCCGCCGTGTGGCTGCCGTGGCCGATGTGATGGAAAACTGCATCAAGCGCGGCTTGGGTGCGGAAGGGCAGCTGCCGGGCGGCTTGAACGTCCGCCGCCGCGCGCCGCAGTTGGCGGCCAAACTCAAAGTCCTGCGTGAGAGCGAAATCGTCAATACCCAACTTTGGCCGATGGTGTACGCCATGGCGGTTAATGAAGAAAACGCCGCCGGCGGCCGTGTTGTAACTGCACCCACCAACGGCGCGGCAGGCATCATTCCTGCCGTCTTGCACTATTTCCGCAAATTTAATCCGCACGCCAACCAATCGCGTGTCGAAGATTTCCTGCTGACTGCCGGTGCCATCGGTATTTTGTATAAAACCAACGCGTCGATTTCCGGCGCGGATGTAGGCTGCCAAGGTGAAGTCGGCGTGGCGTGTTCCATGGCGGCTGGCGCATACGCCGAAGTTATCGGCGGTACACCGAAACAAGTGGAAAACGCCGCCGAAATGGCCATGGAACACCACTTAGGCCTGACCTGTGACCCGGTCGGCGGCTTGGTGCAAATCCCCTGTATCGAGCGCAACGGCATCGCCGCCGAAAAAGCCCTCAAGCTCGCTACCCTTGCGCTTTTGGAAGACGGCACAGACAAAAAAGTCTCACTTGATGAAGTGATTCAAACCATGTTGCAAACCGGCCGCGATATGAAGGCAACCTACAAAGAAACCTCACTCGCAGGCCTGGCCATTACCTTGCAGAAAAAAGCCGTCCCAGTATCCGTGCGCGTGGTGGAATGTTAGCAATAGGGTAGGGGTCTGGCCAATAAGAAGAGGCCGTCTGAAAAACTTTCAGACGGCCTTTTTTGTATGGATCGAATAACTAACCGTTTTTTTGATAAGGGTTTTCCAGTCCGGCCATTAAGTCGCGGAAGTATTCGCGTAGCTGTTTTTCGGAACAACCCATCAGCAGCGCGTCTTCAAATGCGTCCTGCGCTATTTGGTACAGTTCGTTCAAGTTTTCGGTCATGACTTTGACTTTTTCGGTGCAGGAAACAATCTGACCGTCATCGTCATACCATTTGGGCATTTGCGGCATTGCCATCATGCACCTCAATTCAAGAAACGGGATGGATCGTTTTTCTTCACGCGGCGGCCGAAGGCGTATTTCGCGCTCCAATATTTGTGGCCGAGGCTGGTAATTTCGATACGTTTGCCCGTTCTCGGCGCATGAATGAAATTGTTGTTGCCGATGTAAAGGCCGACGTGGGAAATACGGCCGGGACCCATGGTGCGGAAAAAGACCATGTCGCCCGGCTGCAATTCCGAACGGCTCACGGCAACGCCCATTTGCGCCTGTTCGGCAGAGGTGCGCGGCAGGTTTACACCCATGGCGCGTTTAAAGATGTGTTGCATGAAGCCGCTGCAGTCAAAGCCGGTAGAAGCCGATGTGCCGCCGTAGCGGTAGGCCACGCCGAGCAAACCCATGGCGCTGCCGATCAATTCGTCTGCATTGCCTGAAGGTGCGCGCGTATTGTTGCTTGGAGCGGGGTGTGTATTGACGGGGTGGACAGGGGTTGCCTGACGCGTATTGTCGTAAACGTTGGCGTTGTCGTTGAATTGGTTTAAAACATGCTGACGGGTGGTAATCAGGTTTTCCAAATCATCGGCGTAAGAAAAATTGACGCTCGCGAGCATGGCGACCGAAGTCCAAACTGCTGCGAGCCGGAGTAAAAAATTCATTATAAAAACTTCCGTTTCAGAAGGCATTCCCTGCCGATTGCAGGCACATTGCCGGTTTCTGAGATGTTATCCCGTATCATTCTCTTGTTATCTGCTTGATTGTATTCAAAAACTGTCTTTTTGGCAAAAAAACTGCTGTTATTTTGCGTTAAACCCTTGTTTCCAAACAAACTAGAAAAACATCAAACACGGTTTCGCTTGATTTATCCGCCGCTGCAACCATATAAGCGGCATTCATTGATTTATTTTCAGAGACTGACATGACACAAAATCACAGCGATATCCGTACACGCTTTATCTTCGACGATATGCCTATCCGCGGCATGCACATCCGCCTCGAAAAGGTTTGGCACCACATCGTCAACCAAAAACATTATCCTGTCGCCATCCGTCGCGCATTGGGTGAATTGTTGGCCGCCGGTGCTTTATTGTCTGCCAACCTTAAAAACGAAGGCGCGCTGATTGTTCAGGTTCAAGGTCAGGGCCGTCTGAAAATGTTGGTGGTGGAAGCGACTTCTGAAAATACTGTCCGCGCTACCGCGCGTTGGGACGAAACTGCTGAAATCCATGATGACGAAAGCCTGACTGCGCTGTTGGGCGAAAACAGCGTGTTCGTTTTGACCCATCAGCCTAAAGATGCCGACCCATGGCAAGGTGTTGTACCGCTGGAAGGCGACAGCATTGCGCAAATGTTGGTCAACTATATGAAACGTTCCGAGCAGCTCGATACCTATATTACGCTTGCCGCCGACGACCAAGCCGCAGGCGCATTATTGCTGCAACGTCTGCCGGAAGAAGAATTGGATGATGCTGCTTGGGAGCATGTGACCACGCTTGCGCAAACGCTTACTTCGCAAGAATTGACCGGTTTGGACGCTCATCACGCCCTTTACCGCCTTTACCATGAAACCCCGCCCCGCGTTTTTGAACCGGAGACTATTGAATTTGCCTGCACCTGCTCCCGCGGCAAAGTCAGCGATATGCTGTTGATGCTTGGCGGCCAAGAAGTTGGCGGCGTGGTGGCGGAACAAGGCAGCATTCAAATCGATTGCGATTTCTGCCATAGCAAGTATGTGTTTGATGAAACCGATGTCAACGCTTTGTTTGGCGCAGATGTGGTGAATGCCGTCCGTCAAGAAAATGAACGTTTGCAGTAAGCTGGGGATAAAAGTTTCTTAAGGAAATTGGCTTAATAGAAGGGCAGGTGCAAAACCTGCCCTTTCTTTTTGGAAAACTGAATATCATCAATAGAAAATGCCGTCTGAAAAAAAGCGTGGCTGATTTCAGACGGCATGATTGTTTTAAACGATGTGTTTAATGTTTAAAGATTATTTCCAAACCAAGAGCGCGTGGTTGCGTTTGCCGCGCCGTACGATGGTGTATTTGCCGAAGCGTTTGTGCGCGCCGGTCAGCAGATAGGCATCGTCGGGGCGTTCGGCAGCGTGGTTTGGGTTGTTCAATTCGGCGGCTTGTCCGTTGAGCAATACCGCTTTGCTGTTCACAAAACCGCGCGCTTCTTTGTTGGAAGAAGCCAAGCCGGTTTTGACTAAGGCTTCAACGACGTTGAGGTCGTCTGAAACTTCAAATGCGGGCAGACCGTCGAGGGCGAGCTGTTCGAAGTCGCTTTCAGTCAGGCTGCTTTGGTCTTCGGCAAACAGGCTTTCGGAAATGCGCTGCGCGGCTTGCAGGGCGGCTTCGCCGTGAATCAGGCGGGTCATTTCTTCGGCGAGGATGCGTTGCGCTTCGGGCTTGGTGCCGCTGGCTTGGTCTTTCGCTTCGATGGCGCCGATTTCTTCGATAGACAGGAAGGTGAAGTATTTCAAGAATTTATAGACATCGGCATCGGCAACTTTCAGCCAGAATTGGTAGAACTGATACGGCGAGGTTTTCTTCGCATTCAGCCATACCGCGCCGCCTTCGGTTTTGCCGAATTTGGTGCCGTCGGATTTGGTTACCAGCGGCAGGGTCAGACCGAATACTTGTTTTTGATTCAGACGACGTGTCAGGTCGATACCGGCGGTAATATTGCCCCATTGGTCGGAGCCGCCGATTTCCAAAACTGCGCCATGACGTTTGTTCAATTCGGCAAAGTCGTAGCCTTGCAGCAGGGAGTAGGCGAACTCGGTAAAGGAAATCCCCACATCGTCGCGCTCGATACGCTGTTTGACGGATTCCTTGTTCAGCATGGCGTTGACAGAGAAATGCTTGCCGATGTCGCGCAGGAAGTCGAGGCAGTTCATGCTGCCGAACCAGTCGGCGTTGTTCGCCATAATGGCGGCGTTTTCGCCTTCAAAGCTCAAAAACGGTTTCAGTTGGTTGCGGATGCTTTCTACCCAGCCGGCAACGGTTTCGGCGGAATTCAAGCTGCGCTCCACCGCTTTGAAGCTGGGGTCGCCGATCATACCGGTCGCACCGCCCACCAAAGCAATCGGCGTATGCCCCGCCTGTTGGAAACGACGCAATGCCAACACGGGCAGCAAGTGGCCGATATGCAGGCTGTCGGCGGTCGGGTCGAAACCGCAGTAGAGGGCGATTTTTTTTTCGTTCAACAAAGCGTCTAAGGCTTCGATGTCGGTGGTTTGCGCGATAAGGCCGCGCGCTTTCAAGTCTTGGATAACGGAGGTCATTGGGTTTCCTTCAATGTTTCAGACGACCTTGATTTGGCAAAGGTCGTCTGAAAAAGCGTTTTGCTTGGTTTATACGTTAAACAAAAAGTGCATCACATCGCCGTCTTGCACGACATATTCCTTACCTTCCACGCGCATTTTGCCGGCTTCTTTGGCCTTGGCTTCGCCGCCGAGCGAGACAAAATCGTCGTAGGAAATGACTTGGGCGCGGATGAAGCCGCGTTCGAAGTCGGTGTGGATGACGCCGGCGGCTTGCGGGGCGGTGGCGCCTTTGTGGATGGTCCAGGCGCGGACTTCTTTGACGCCGGCGGTGAAGTAGGTTTGTAGGCCCAAGAGGTCGTAGCCCGCACGAATCAGGCGGTTCAGGCCGGGTTCTTCTAAGCCCATTTCGGCGAGGAACTCGGCTTTTTCATCGTCTTCCAACTCGGCGATTTCGCTCTCCATCGCGGCGCAAACGGCGACAACGGGGGCGTTTTCTTTTTCAGCCAATTCTTTCAGGCGGTCGAGGTGCGGATTGTTTTCAAAGCCGTCTTCGGCAACGTTGCCGACATACATGGCAGGCTTGGCGGTCAGCAGGAACAGCGGTTTGAGCATGGCGAGTTCTTCCGCGTCCAAGCCGAAGGAGCGGACGGGTTTGCCTTCGTCCAGATGCGGCAGCAGTTTTTTGCACAGTTCGACCAGTTTTTGCGCGTCTTTGTCGCCTGAGCGGGCGCGTTTTTCTTCGCGGACGATGGCTTTTTCGACGCTGGCGAGGTCGGCAAGCGCCAATTCGGTGCCGATGGTTTCGATGTCGGCAATCGGATCGACTTTGCCTGCGACGTGGACGATGTTGTCGTCGTCAAAGCAGCGCACGACGTTGACGATGGCGTCGGTTTCGCGGATGTTGGCGAGGAACTGGTTGCCCAAGCCTTCGCCTTTGCTCGCGCCTGCAACCAAACCGGCAATGTCGACGAACTCGACGATGGCGGGCTGCATTTTTTGCGGATTGACGATTTTCGCCAGCTCCGCCATGCGCGGGTCGGGTACTTCGACGATACCGACGTTGGGTTCGATGGTGCAGAAGGGGTAGTTCGCCGCTTCGATGCCCGATTGGGTCAGCGCGTTAAAGAGGGTGGATTTGCCGACGTTGGGCAGGCCGACGATGCCGCATTTCAAGCTCATGGTTTTTCCTGAAAAGATAAAAGTTTAACGGCGAATTATAGCATATTGTGGAGGTACTCAAAACAGCCGCAATGCTGGTGTGTTCTTATGATAAAAGGCCGTCTGAAAGCTGTTTCAGACGGCCTTTTTTCCGTACTGCCTTAACCGGTATTACGCAAACCTTGCGCCACGCCGTTGATGGTCAAGTGAACCATCAGCAGGGCGTGCGGATTATCGGGCTCTTTGCGCAGGCGTTTGAGCATGGCGACTTGCAGGCCGTTGAGGGCGTTCAGGTATGGAATCCTCAAGGCAAGCGAACGGGCGAGGCTGCGGTTGTCGCGCAGGAGCTCTTCGGTTTGCAGCAGGTCGAGCAGTGCTTTGCGGCTGCGTTGGTATTCTTCCTTGATCATGCCGAAGATGATTTTTGCTTTATCGGGCGATTCGCTCAAGCCGGCATAGTTTTCCGCCAAGGTGATGTCGGTTTTCGCCATCACTTGTTCCATGTTGGAGAGCATGGCTTGGAAGAACGGGTTGCTTTGGGCGTGTTCGCGCAGCGCGGCCAGTGTGTCGGGATTGCCTTCGCGCAAGGTTTCCACTGCGCTGCCGAAACCGTACCAAGCCGGCAGCATGAGGCGGTTTTGCATCCATGAGAATACCCACGGAATCGCGCGCAAGTCCTGAATTCGCGCCAAGGTTTTGCGGCTGGCGGGACGGCTGCCGAGGTTGAGGGTGGCAATTTCCTGAATCGGGCTGGTTTGCAGGAAGTAGTCGATGAAGTCGGGATGGGTAATCAGTTCGCGGTAGTATTTGAACGATACTTCCGACAAATCCTGCATCAGTTTGGCATCAGGGTCTTTTTTGTCCGGCAGGATGCTGGCTTCCAAAGTCGCGGCGACCAAAGTTTCCAAGTTGCGTTGTGCATTGCCCGGGTCAGCGTATTTGGCGGTAATGACTTCGCCTTGCTCGGTAATGCGGATTTGTCCGGCAACGCTGCCTGCAGGTTGCGCCAAAATGGCTTGGTAAGAAGGGCCGCCACCGCGACCTACGCTGCCGCCGCGGCCGTGGAACAGGCGCATGCGGACATCGTATTTTTTGAAGAGTTCGACCAAGCCCAATTCGGCCTGATACAGACACCATGAGCTGGTAACGTAGCCGCCGTCTTTGTTGGAGTCGGAGTAGCCGAGCATGATTTCTTGGATGTTGCCGCGGCTTTCGAGCAGGGCATCATACCAGTCGAGGCGGAACATGGTTTCCATAACCGGACAGGCGTTTTCGAGCGCTTCGATGGTTTCAAACAGAGGCACGATATTGATGCGGCTGTGCGGTTTGCCGTTTTCAACCACCAACAGGCCGCTTTCTTTCAGCAGCAATGCCAAGGCGAGCAGGTCGCTGGGTTGTTCGCAGTTGGAAATAATGCTTTGTGTAACGGCATCTTCACCGAATTCGTCTTTGATTTTGCGCGCTTCGTTGAAAATTGCCAATTCGTGGCGGGTATGGTCGCTGTATGTGATGAACGGGCTGTACAGCGGACGTTGATGGCTCAATTCGCGCAATAGGGCGGTTTGTTTTTGCTCTTCATTCAGGCTGTTGTAGTCTTCCAAGCCTGCGTGTTGGAAAAGCTCGGCAACCACATCGGCGTGTTTGCCTGCGTGTTGGCGCAGGTCGAGCGGCATCATGTGGAAGCCGAACACGGATACGCTACGGATAATATTGGCCAGACGGCCTTCTGCCAGCAGTTGGCTGCCGTTTTCGTGGAGCGAGCGTTGCAGTTTTTTCAGGTCGGTGAGGAACTCTTCGACCGTGGCATAAGGCTCGAGGAAGCCGAATTTGCAACCCATGCCCAAACCGAGTGAGCGTGCTTTGCCCATGGCGCGTGCCATGATGTAGGCGATGGCGCGGCGGTAGGGTTCTTCGGTGCGGGCGATTTCTTCGTCAGGCGAGAGGGTGGCCAGTGCCATCACGTCGTCGTTGACTTTGACGCGGCGGACGGAGAGCGGCAATTCGCGGTAGAGTTTGTCGAGTTCGCCGCGATAGAAGCGGAACACTGCATCGGCATGCCGTCTGAACGCAAAACGCAAGGTTTCGGCAGAGACGAACGGATTGCCGTCACGGTCACCGCCGATCCAGCCGCCGATTTTAAGGATATTCGGAACGCGGACGCCGGGATAGGCCGTCTGAAAATCGCGTTCCATTGTGCGGTAGAGCTTGGGCAGGGCTTCAAAGAAGCTCATTGGGAAGATGGATACGCCGTTGTTGATTTCGTCGTTGACGCTCAATTTGTATTGGCGTGTTTCGCTGGTTTGCCACAGGCACAAAAGCACGGTGTCGATTTCGCGGCGCAACTGAGCCAGCGCTTCTGGGTTGGTGCAGCGTTCGCGTTGCGGCAGCAGCGCGCGGATGCGGCGGTTGAAGCTCAAGACGGTTTGGCGTTGCACTTCGGTCGGGTGCGCCGTCAAAACGGCGGTAACGACCGTGTTGTCCAGTTGTTGTTGCACCGCTTTGCCGTTGACTTTTCCGGCTTTGAGCTTGCGCACGGTTTCCGTCAGGCTGCCTTCGGCACTGTTGTGTCCGGCCTCTTCGTGGATTTGGCGGCGGCGTTCGTGGTGTACGTCTTCGGCGATGTTCAAAATCTGCGCGAACAGGCCGCAGGCCAAGGTTAAATCGTGGGTTTGTTGTTCGTCCAATTGCGGCAACACCTTCTCAATCAGGGCAGCACTGTCGTCTGAAGTCGATAATAACTTAACGGTTTCGAGCACTAAAGGCGACGCTTCCTCATGCAGCAGATTGAAAAGAGACTGTTTTAAAAATTCCGCATCCGCTGCCAGAGCGGCATCTTTTGGATTATTCAAGATATGCAGTTGCATGATTTTTCTCTTATTTAAATGTTAATTTGGGTGTATCGTGAATCCATTGTATAGCAGATTTTTATAAACTGCCAATGGTAACACCCGATACATTTCAAACCGGAAAACGGCCGTCTGTATCCGCCGCGTGGTCGCTGTCTGTAAAATGCCGTAAAATATTGCCCATCAAAACAGAGGCGAGAAACCCATGATTGAATTTCCCAACCAACCCGATTTTCCTGAGCAACACACCGCCGTCGCCGTCGGCACTATCAACATGAGCCAGCAGGCGATAAGGATGTTGATAGAGAATGCCACCGAAAAGGCAAGTATCCTGACCATTGCCCGCGTTGCCGCCATTCAGAGCATCAAACAGACTGCCAACCTGATTCCGCTGCACCTGCCCGGCCGCATCATCGGCGTGCAGGTTGATTTCGATATTAACGTTGAGTTGGCCTGCCTGAAGGCCACGCTGACCGTCCAAGCGCACAGCAACGGCAGCATTGCCACCGAAGCCCTGGCCGGCCTCAATTTGGCGCTCTTGAGCGTTTACGACATGATGAAAGACGTTGACCGCAATATGATGCTCAGCGGCATCCGCCTAGAATCCGAAACCAGCAGCGAAGGCCGTCCTTTCTTGTTTGACAACGCATACGAAAATATTAATTTCTAAACCATTCAGGCCGTCTGAACATTGGGTTTCAGACGGCCTTATTATTATGATGAACGATCAACAACTCTTGCGGTTCAGCCGCCATATCTTGCTTGACGAAATCGGTATCGAAGGCCAAGAAAAACTCTTGGCTGCCCATGTGCTTGTTGTCGGTTGCGGCGGGCTGGGTGCGGCGGCCTTGCCGTATCTTGCCGCCGCCGGTATCGGCAGCCTGACGATTGCCGATGCCGATACCATCGACGAGACCAACCTTCAACGCCAAATCATGTTTACCGAAGCCGACATCGGTAAAAACAAGGCTTTGGTCATGCAAGGCCGTCTGAAACAGATCAATAGCCAAACACACATTACAGCCATTGCCGAATTTCTTGATGAGGCCAGGCTTGTCGAATTGGCAAACGCCGCCGACATCATCCTTGATTGTTCCGACAATTATCCCACACGCCAGGCGGTCAACCGCGCCGCCGTTGCCACGCGCACGCCTTTGGTTTCCGCCGCGGCCGTCGGCTTTGACGGACAAATCGCCGTGTATCGTCCCGATCTTCCCGATACGCCTTGCTATGCCTGCCTATTTGACGGCGAACAAGCCAGCGATGGCGCTTGTGCATTGTTCGGCGTTTTTTCGCCGTTGGTCGGCGTTATCGGAACGACCCAAGCCGCCGAAGCGCTTAAAGTGCTGATCGGTATCGGTACGCCGTCGCACGGCAAACTTTCTACCTACAACGCGTTGAGCGGAAAATGGCAGCAATACGGGGTGAGACGCAATCCCGAATGCCCGGTTTGCGGCGGCCGTTAAAGACAAAAGCAGGGTAGGGGTTTCGACATTGCCTAAGCCAATCCGCTAGAGTAATCATACTTATCTTTCATTAAACTTGAAGGAAGGCGTTTCTTCCCTTTTCAGACGGCCTGTGGCACGATATGATTCAATGATTAATAAATTTTTTGAGGCCGTCTGAAAAAGGATAAGGAGAAACCGGCTTAATGAATATTATTCGTGCTTTATTGGTGGTATTGGGTTGCCTGGCTTTGGGCGAGGCAACCGTTTGGATTTTGGGGTTGAAGCTGCCGGGCAGTATTGTCGGCATGGCTTTGCTGTTTGCCGCGCTTCAGGCCGGCTGGGTCAAATTGTCTTGGGTGGGGGAGCTGGCTGACATTTTGATGGCAAACCTGACTTTGTTTTTGGTGCCGCCTTGCGTGGCCGTCATCAGTTATTTGGATGTGATTGCAAACGACTGGTTTTCGATTTTGACGGCTACAATCGGCAGTACGATCTGCGTATTGTTGGTGACCGGCAAAGTGCATGAGTGGGTCAGGAGGTGGATGTGATGAATATAGACGGGCTGTTGCGCATGCCCTCGGTCATGCTGTTCCTGACTTTGGCCGTATATGCTTTGGCGGTGCAGATTCGGGCGCGCACGGGGAATGTGCTGTGTAATCCGGTATTGATCAGTACGCTGGTGTTGATGGGGTATTTGAAAGTATTTGCCATCGATTACGAGCTGTACCATTCTGCTTCGCACTTTATTGATTTTTGGTTGAAACCGGCAGTCGTGTTGCTGGCGGTGCCGCTTTATCGAAATTGGGACCGTATCCGCAGCCAGTGGTTGCCGGTGGTGTTGTCGCAGTTGGCGGGCAGCGTGACAGGCATTGTTACGGGCGTGTATTTTGCCAAATGGCTGGGCGCTTCGCGCGAAGTGATTCTGTCGCTGGCTTCCAAATCCGTGACCAACCCGATTGCGATTGAAATCACGGCATCGGTCGGCGGTATTCCGGCGATTACGGCGGCAACGGTGATTATTGCCGGGCTTTTTGGACAGATGGCCGGATATAAAGTGTTGAAAGGAGCATTGTATATGCCTTCTTCAGTGGGAATGTCTTTGGGTACGGCCTCGCATGCGATGGGTATTGCGGCGTCTTTGGAATATGGTCGCCGTATGGCCGCATATGCCGGCTTGGGCTTGACGCTCAACGGCGTGTTGACGGCGATATTGGTGCCTATCTTGATCCCCTTATTGGGCGTATAGCGTTTAGGCCGTCTGAAAATAGTGTAAACAGGAGAAAATGATATGGCTGTAAATTTGACTGAAAAACGTGCAGACGAATTGTTGGAAATCGACGGCATCCGTCTGTTTACAGGTCGTGCCGGCATCAAGCAACAAGACCGCGACGATTTGACGCTGATGGTGTTGGGCGGCGGTCATACGGTGGGCGCGGTGTTTACGCAAAACCGTTTCTGCGCCGCGCCGGTGCATATCGCCAAGTCGCATCTGTTTGACCAAGATGGCGTGTGTGCTTTAGTCATCAATACGGGCAATGCCAATGCGGGTACCGGCGCACAAGGCCGTCTGGACGCGATTAAAGTATGCGCGGCGGCGGCGGAACAGGTCGGCTGCCAATCCAATCAGATTATGCCGTTTTCGACCGGCGTGATTTTGGAGCCGCTGCCTGTGGATAAAATCGTGGCCGCTTTGCCGCAAGTGCGCCCTGCATTTTGGTCGGACGCGGCCCGTGCCATCATGACGACGGATACTGTACCGAAAGCTGCTTCACGCACAGGTCTGGTCGGCAAAAAACACACAGTCCGCGCCACCGGTATCGCCAAAGGCTCGGGTATGATTCATCCGAACATGGCGACCATGTTGTCGTTTATCGCTACCGATGCCAATGTGTCCCAACCGATTTTGCAGCTGATGACGCAAGAAATCGCAGACGAAAGTTTCAATACGATTACCGTGGACGGCGATACCAGCACCAACGACAGCTTCGTGATTATGGCGACAGGCCGTTGCGGTCAGAGCGAAATCGACAATACCGCCGATCCGCGCTATGCGCAGCTCAAAGCCTTGCTCGGTTCACTGGCTTTGGAATTGGCGCAGGCGATTGTCCGTGATGGCGAGGGTGCGAACAAGTTCATCACGATTGAAGTGCAAAACGCAAAAAACCGCGAAGAGGCGCGCAAAGTGGCTTATGCCGTTGCACATTCGCCTTTGGTGAAAACCGCTTTCTTTGCCTCCGACCCGAACTTGGGCCGTCTGTTGGCAGCCGTCGGCTATGCCGGTATTGAAGACTTGGACGTCGATGCTTTGAAAATGTGGCTGGATGACGTGTTGGTTGCCGAAAACGGTGGCCGCGCGGAAAGCTATACCGAGGAAGCAGGACAAGCCGTGATGAACCGTCCGGAAATCACCGTCCGCATCGATTTGCAACGCGGCGATACGACGGCGGCCGTCTATACCTGCGATTTGTCGCACGAGTATGTGTCGATTAACGCGGATTACCGTTCTTAAAAACCTTTATCCTTGTTTTCAGACGGCCTTTGAGAAAAGTATCAAGGCCGTCTGAACACATTGACTGCGTGTTTATTATGAAATTTCCCCAGACTTGGGCGGCGCGCCTTGCCCACAAAATCCGCCAAACCAAACGCCTGTCGAAAAAGAGCATTGCCCTTCTGTTTTTGCTGGCAGGCTCGGCACTGGTTGCCTTGACGGCTTTGATGTTTGCGTACTTGGCGGATTTGGCTTTGGAATGGAACGCTTTGTTGGTAGGGAAATATTCGTGGTTTGCGTGGGTGGCTTTGCCGCTGGGTTTGCCGCTTTTGGCATGGTTTACGCGCAAATTTGCGCCGTATACTTCCGGCAGCGGTATTCCGCAGGTCATCGCTTCATTGTCTTTACCTTATGGCGTGCAGAAAACCCGTTTGATTCGTTTGGGCGAAACCTTTTTCAAAATTCCGCTGACGTTTTGCGCCATGCTGTTGGGCGCGTCTGTCGGCAGGGAAGGGCCGTCTGTGCAAGTGGGCGCGGCGGTAATGAATGCTTGGGGCGCGTGGTGTAAAAAGCACGGGCTGGCGTTTAGGGGCATGCAGGAAAACGATTTGATTGCCGCAGGTGCGGCCGGCGGTTTGGCGGCGGCGTTTAACGCGCCTTTGGCCGGCGTGGTGTTTGCCATCGAAGAATTGGGGCGCGGCGTGCTTTTACGTTGGGAACGTCAAATCCTGATGGGCGTGTTGGCGGCCGGTTTCATTCAAGTGGCGATACAGGGCAATAACCCGTATTTCTCAGGTTTTCAAGGGCATGAGCTGCCAAACATGCTGATGTGGGCGGCGGTGTCGGGCATCGTCTGCGGCGTGGCTGGCGGATTGTTCAGTAGCTTTTTGTATCGTGGCGCGGCGGCATTCGCACCGGTACGCTGGCGCAGTTTCATCCGCCGCCATTTGTTGGTGGTCGCCTTTGCAATGGGTATTTTTCTGGCATTGCTCGGCACGTTTTATCAAGGTAAAACCTATGGCACGGGCTATCACGAAGCCGCAGCCGCACTCAAAGGCGCGTATGAAGCGCCGTTCGGCTTGGCAGTCGCAAAATGGGCGGCAACCGTGTTCAGCTATTGGGCAGGCATTCCCGGCGGCATCTTCACGCCGTCGTTAACCATCGGTGCGATGATAGGCGAACACATGGCTTCTTTCGCGCAACTGGGCGACGCGTCCAATGTCGCGGTTTTGCTCTGCATGGCCGCGTTCCTTGCCGCCGCGACCCAATCGCCGTTGACCGCCGCCGTGGTGGTCATGGAAATGACGGGCGGACAGAATTTACTGTTTTGGATGTTGTTGACTTGCATCTTCGCTTCGCAAGTCTCGCGCCAATTCTCGCCGCATCCGTTTTACCATGCCGCAGGTTTGCGCTTCAGACGGCATATTGAAGCCGAAAGCGGACATGTTCAGCACGAGAAAAAAGAATAGGTCGGTATATAAAAGGCCGTCTGAAAATCAGATTTCAGACGGCCTTTATTATGTCGTTTAAAGCTGTATTACGGTTTACTTAAACAGCAAAATCAGCAGCAAAACAACCGCAATCACACCCAGCCACAGGCTTTGGCGTTGCTGTACTTTGACCAAGTGAACATAGGCATCGCGCATTTCCTGTTGGCGGTTTTCATCAATCAGCGCACTGATTTTGCGCGGCAGGGAAGGGATGATTTGCGCCCAATCGGGAGCTTCGTTTTTGAGGTTGCGCCAAAGGGCTTTGGGGCCGACCTGTTCGTTCATCCAGCGCACCAAAAACGGTTTGGCGGTTTTCCACAAGTCCAAATCGGGATCGAGCTGGCGGCCCAAGCCTTCGATGTTGAGCAGCGTTTTTTGCAGCAATACCAGCTGCGGCTGGATTTCGACATTGAAGCGGCGGCTGACTTCAAACAGGCGCATCAGCACCAAGCCGAAGGAAATCTGCGAAATCGGTTTGTTGAACACAGGTTCGCACACGGCGCGGACAGCGGCTTCCAATTCTTCCGCACGCGTATCGGCAGGCACCCAACCTGATTCGATGTGGGCGGTTGCGACGCGGTGGTAATCGCGGTTGAAGAAGGCGAGGAAGTTGATGGCGAGATAGCGTTTGTCGTAATCGGTCAACGTGCCGACGATGCCGAAATCGAGGGCGATGTAGCGGTTGTCGGCGGCGACCAAAATATTGCCGGGGTGCATATCCGCATGGAAAAAGCCGTCGCGGAAAACTTGCGTGAAGAAGATTTCCACACCGTAATCGGCGAGTTTGTGCAAATCGATGCCGTCGGCTTTGAGTTTGGCGATGTCCGATACCGGCGTGCCGTCCATCCATTCGATAGTCAGCACGTCTCTGGTGCAGTAATCGTAAAACACCTTAGGCACAATCAGCATATCGCTGTTTTGAAAATTTCGGCCAAGCTGGCTGGCATTGGCGGCTTCGCGCATCAAGTCCAACTCGTCGTGCAGGTATTTGTCAAATTCGGCCACTACTTCGCGCGGCTTCAAACGCTTGCCGTCTGAAAACAAACGCTCCACCCAGCCTGCACCAAAGCGCATCAGCGACAAATCCTGTTCGATAACGGGCAAAAGGTTGGGGCGCAAGACTTTTACAGCAACCTGTTCGCCAGAATGCAGGCGGGCTTTGTGTACCTGGGCGATGGACGCGCTGGCGACAGGTTCGGTTTCAAATTCCGCGTATAAAGTGTCGATGGATTGTCCCAGTGATTTTTCGATTTGCGAGCGCGAAAGCTGCGCGTCAAACGGCGGCACTTTGTCTTGCAGTCTTGCCAGTTCGACCGCGTAATCGTGCGGAATCAAATCGGGGCGCGTGGACAATACCTGTCCGAATTTGATGAAAATCGGCCCCAGGCTTTCCAACGCCAAACGCAGGCGCACGGCAGGCGTCTCGTGTTTGAACTTGGACGACTGCGGCAGCATATTGAGGAAAGTCCGCGCCCAACCCGGACGGACCAGCGAGGCAATCAGCTCGGCAAGGCGGTAGCGGTAGAGCGTGCAGAGGATGGTTTTGATGCGTTTGAGGCGGTTCATGATGGACGCAGATAAATCGAAAAAACAGAATTATATAGGAAAAACGGGCAAGGGCTTCAGACGGCCTTGAGACTTTTGCAAAAACATTTGCCGCATGGCTAAATTTTATAAAGGCTCAGGTTTTGCCGCCCCAATAAAAAGACGAATATTCACATCATAAATATTCGTCGGCTACTTGCCCAAACTGCCGATTCAAGACATAATCGGGAAATGTGCAGGAGAGTGTTACACCCAACTACAATGTAACCACCGAAGGCGCAGACACCCTTAAATCGCTCAGGTATCAGGGACTGCACATTGAAACAAACAATCTGGAGAGCGGCGTTGGAATAACGTCCACCGAAGGGGAGAAGGCCGTCTGAACCACCATTCAGACAACCGCGCAAAGCAGTGAGCAGACTGGTTTGCCATCATGCGGATACGGCCGAAAATCTCAGGTTCAAGGACAGATAGGGTCATCCGCGCACAGGTGCGCGGGCGGCATCTGAACAAAAAATCCGGAGAAACTTGAGAATGACTGCTCTGAAAACCACCCCATTTCATCAAGCCCATCAAGATGCAGGCGCGAAGCTGGTAGATTTTGCCGGCTGGGAGCTGCCCATCCATTATGGTTCACAAATCGCCGAACACGAAGCCGTGCGCACCGACGCCGGTATGTTTGACGTATCCCATATGCTCGTTACCGACGTAGCAGGCGCAAATGCCAAAGCCTTTTTCCGCAAATTGATTGCCAACGATGTCGCCAAACTCGCTTTTGTCGGCAAAGCCCTTTATTCCGCTTTGCTCAACGACAACGGCGGCGTAATCGACGACTTAATCGTTTACCGCACCAACGAAGCCGAAACCCAATACCGCATCGTGTCCAACGGCGCGACCCGCGAAAAAGACACGGCGCAATTCCACAAAGTCGGACAAGAGTTCGGCGTTGCCTTCAATCCGCGCTACGACCTCGGTATGCTTGCCGTACAAGGCCCTAAAGCCATTGAAAAACTCCTGACCGTCAAACCCGAATGGGCGGATGTCGTCCACAACCTCAAACCGTTCCAAGGCGCGGATTTGGGCAACGACTGGTTTGTCGCCCGCACCGGCTACACCGGCGAAGACGGCGTCGAAGTCATCCTGCCCGGTACCGAAGCCGTCGCATTCTTCAAAGCCCTGCAACAAGCCGGCGTACAGCCCTGCGGCCTCGGCGCGCGCGACACCCTGCGCATGGAAGCCGGTATGAACCTTTACGGCAACGATATGGACGACGACACCAGCCCGCTCGAAGCAGGCATGGGCTGGACCGTTGATTTGAAAGACGAAAACCGCGATTTCGTCGGCAAAGCCGCCTTGCTGGCATTGAAAGAAAAAGGCGTTGCCGTCAAACAAGTCGGTTTGCTGCTCGACAAAGGCGGCATCCTGCGGGCGCATATGGAAGTGTTGACCGATAAAGGCAAAGGCGAAACCACCAGCGGCGTATTCTCGCCCAGCCTGAAACAATCCATCGCCATCGCCCGCGTTCCGAAAGATTTTGACGGCGATACCGCCAAAGTGCTGATACGCGGCAAAGAGGTGGACGTGCGCGTATTGAAGCTGCCGTTTGTACGCAACGGACAGAAACAGTTTGATTAATATCGGTTCAGACGGCCTTTATTTGTTAAGGGTCGTCTGAAAGCAGGTTTTAAGGAATTGTTGTTTCCTATGAAAGCAACCTTTGGCAGTTTATTGTTGTTATTGATGTTATCGGCTTGCGCTTCGTCTGCCGGTGAGCACGGATTGATGTTTTTCGATACAGAAGGAAAATCCCGTACTGCAACATTTATGAAAACCGTTGGCAGCAATGGAAAGATTGCCGGCGAGGTGACGATAGACGAGGAATATGCTCTTGATATTATCCGCATGAATGATGATTTGAGTATTGCCGTGCAAGATAATAAGGGTAGAAGCCGTGCTTCCGACCTGAAATCATTGTCGCAAGCGAAATCATTTACCCTGTTTGCGTTCAGCCGTTATGCGGGAACAGTTGAAGTGGATAAAGTATCGGCTGTTACAGGCATTTGTGCAGATTACCGCAGCAAAGGCCTGAAGGTTGCCGTTGCAGACAATATGAGGTCCAAACAAGGAATCGTTGTATTCCGCGCAAGTGGCGCAATGGCAAGTAACAAGCGCAAGATAAACGAAGCATATTTGGATTATTCTGCTTCCCCTAAACTTCCTTCCGCCCAAAAGCAAAAATTGGAACAAGATAAAAACAATATGATTGCCGTCCATTACGGACGCTTGGAAGAATTAATCGCACGAGGTATCTGCGCACGTTAAGCTGAGCAGATGCCGTCCGAAAATAACCCCCTATCAATGGAGTATCAAACCATGAGCAACATCCCAGCAGAACTGAAATACGTTGCCAGCCACGAATGGCTGCGCCTTGAAGAAGACGGCACCATCACCGTCGGTATTACCCATCACGCGCAAGAGCTGTTGGGCGACATCGTGTTTGTCGAGCTGCCAGAAGTCGGCGCAAACCTGGCTGCCGAAGAGCAAGCCGGTGTGGTTGAGTCTGTAAAAGCCGCATCTGACGTGTATGCACCGATTGCAGGCGAAGTCGTTGCCGTCAACGAAGATTTGCCAAGCGCTCCGGAAACTGCCAACAGCGATCCTTACGGCGCAGGCTGGTTCTTCAAAATCAAACCTGCCAACCCTGCCGATTACGACGGTCTGCTGACTGCCGAACAATACGCAGGCGAAGTAGCTTGATTTTTGCAAACATCCAAACAGGTTTTCATCTGTTTGATATTGCAGGTCTTAGGTCGTCTGAAAAATGCTTTCAGACGGCCTTTGTTTCAAATTTTCCTCAGCAAACATGAATTACTGCGAATTTGTCGCCACGCTTCCCGACGATACGGACAACCCCAACAAACATTATCACGACACGCAATACGGTTTTCCGATTGAGGACGACAATGAATTGTTTGAGCGGCTGGTGTTGGAAATCAATCAGGCAGGATTAAGCTGGACGCTGATGCTGAAGAAGCAGCAGGCATTTCAGACGGCATTTAAAGGTTTCGACATCGATACGGTCGCCGCATTTGACGAAGCCGATATTGAGCGACTGCTTGCCGATGCAGGTATCGTCCGCAACCGCCTGAAAATCAACGCAGCCATTTATAACGCGCGACAAATCAGACAAATACAGCAAGAATACGGCTCATTCAAAAACTGGCTGGATACTCACCATCCGCTCGACAAGACTGAATGGGTGAAGCTGTTTAAAAAACATTTCAAATTTGTCGGCGGCGAAATCGTCGGCGAATTTCTGATGAGTACCGGCTACCTGCCTGGCGCGCATGTGGAAACCTGTCCGGTTTATAGGGAAATATTGGCATGTCGTCCAAAGTGGGCGGAGGCCGTCTGAAACAACATCTGCAAGAAAAAACAGTGTTGATATCGATAACACCGAAGGAGTAGAAATGAAACTATCTGAATTGTTCAACCCGAACGAATTTGCCGCGCGCCATTTGAGCTTTGGCGACGAGGCTGCGCTTTTGGAAGCGCTCGGCGAGAAGAGCATGGATGATTTTGTCGGCAATACCGTGCCGCAAAGCATCCGTATGCTGTCCGAACTCGACCTGCCCGCAGCCCTGACCGAGGCGGACGCGTTGGCGAAGCTGAAAGCCATTGCGGCGAAAAACGTGATCAACAAGTCCTATATCGGCTTGGGCTATTACCCGACCCGCGTGCCGAATGTGATTTTGCGCAACGTATTGGAAAATCCGGGCTGGTACACCGCCTATACGCCGTATCAGGCGGAAATCGCGCAGGGGCGTTTGGAAGCGTTGTTGAACTTCCAGCAGGTGTGCATTGATTTGACCGGTTTCCCCGTGGCAGGCGCGTCTTTGTTGGACGAGGCAACTGCCGCCGCTGAAGCGATGGCGATGGCGCACCGCGTGGGCAAAGTGAAATCCGAGCGTTTCTTTGTGGATGCGCGCGTGTATCCGCAAACTTTAGACGTGATGAAAACCCGTGCCAAATATTTCGGCTTTGAACTGGTGGTCGGCGATTTTGCCCAAGCGGATGAGGGCGAATACTTCGGCGCGCTGTTCCAATACGTCGGCAAAGACGGCGATGTGCAAGACTTGCAGGACGTTATCGGCCGTCTGAAAGCCAAAGGCACAATCGTGGCCGTTGCAGCCGACATCATGAGCTTGGTTTTGCTGAAGTCTCCGGCCGAAGTGGGCGCAGATATTGCTTTGGGCAACACCCAACGCTTCGGTGTGCCGATGGGCTTTGGTGGTCCGCACGCTGCTTATTTTGCGTTTAAAGACGAGTTCAAACGCTCCGCCCCGGGCCGCATCATCGGCGTATCCAAAGACGCATCGGGTAAACCTGCCTTGCGTATGGCTTTGTCCACCCGTGAGCAACACATCCGCCGCGAAAAAGCGACATCCAATATTTGTACCGCACAAGCATTGCTGGCAAACTTGGCCGGTATGTATGCCGTTTACCACGGCCCTGAAGGCGTGAAACGCATTGTCAACCGCATTCATGCGCTGGCTTCTGCCTTTGCCGATGCGCTGGTTTCAGACGGCCTGAATGTGGTTCACAAAGTCTTCTTTGATACCGTTACCGTTGATTTCGGCAGCAAAGAGAAAGCAGACCAAGTGTTTGCCGCTGCTTTGAAATCGGGTTACAACCTGCGCCGCGTCAACGATACTCAAGTTGCGGCTGCGTTCCATGAAACGTCGGCATACGAAGATTTGGTCGATTTGTACCGCGCATTTACCGGCAAAGATACATTCACATTTGCCGATGATGTCAAAGGTCGTCTGAATGCCGAATTGCTGCGTCAGGACGACATTCTGCAACATCCTGTGTTCAACAGTTACCACACCGAACACGAAATGTTGCGCTACCTGAAAAAACTCGAAGACCGCGACTTGGCGATGAACCGCAGCATGATTTCATTGGGCAGCTGCACCATGAAACTCAACGCGACTGCGGAAATGTTGCCGATTACTTGGGCTGAGTTCACCGACATCCATCCTTACGCTCCCGAAGCGCAAACCGCCGGCTATCGCGAATTGCTTGCCGATATGGAAAACAGCCTGAAAGCCATCACCGGCTTTGACGCGATTTCCTTCCAGCCCAACTCCGGCGCACAAGGCGAATACACCGGTATGCTCTCCATCCGCCGCTATCAAGAAGCCAATGGCGAAGGACACCGCAACATCTGTCTGATTCCAAAATCAGCCCACGGTACCAACCCTGCGACTGCGGCCATGCTGGGCTTGAAAGTCGTCGTTGTCGATACCGACGAACACGGCAACGTCAATATTGACGATTTGAAAGCCAAAGCCGAGCAACACCGCGATGCTTTGTCCGCCATCATGATTACCTACCCGTCCACCCACGGCGTGTACGAAGAAGGCATCCGCGACATCTGCCGCATTATTCATGAAAACGGCGGACAGGTTTACATGGACGGCGCCAACCTCAATGCCCAAATCGGCATCATGCAGCCTGCCGAAGTCGGTGCAGACGTGTTACACATGAACCTGCACAAAACCTTCTGTATCCCTCACGGCGGTGGCGGCCCGGGCATGGGTCCGATTGGCTTGAAAGCCCATTTGGCTCCGTTCGCGCCAGGCCATGTGGTGACCGATATGCACAATGCCAGTGCCGATCAAACTGCCGTGGCTGCGGCAGCATATGGTTCTGCGTCCATCCTGCCGATTACTTGGATGTACCTGACCATGATGGGCAAACAAGGCATGGAACAGGCGACACGCTGGGCATTGCTCAACGCCAACTACGTCGCCAAACGTCTGAGCGAAGACTATCCGATCCTGTACACAGGCAAAAACGGCCGCGTCGCGCACGAATGTATCGTCGATTTGCGTCCGCTCAAAGCCGAAAGCGGCATTACCGAAACCGACATCGCCAAACGCCTGATGGACTACGGCTTCCACGCGCCGACGGTTTCTTTCCCTGTTGCCGGTACGCTGATGATTGAGCCGACCGAGAGCGAAAGCAAAGCCGAACTCGACCGCTTCATCGCCGCCCTGAAACAAATCAAACAGGAAGTACTGAAAGTCGAGCGCGGCGAATGGCCAAAAGAAGACAATCCGCTGGTCAACGCTCCGCACACTGCATCAGACGTAACCGGCGAATGGACGCATCCTTACTCCCGCGAAGAAGCCGTCTTCCCATTGCCGTTCGTCCGCGAACACAAATTCTGGCCGAGCGTGAAACGGGTAGATGAAGTGTATGGCGACCGCAATCTGATTTGCTCCTGCTTGCCGATTGACGCATACGAAGATTAAGCCTGAATAGGTTTAAAATTGAACAGGCCGTCTGAAAATGAAAATAGTTTTCAGACGGCCTTTTGTTTGTTAAGATATTTCGCCCGAGAACATATATTTGTTTTTGGCAAAACAACAGATAAGGCATTCGGAAAGATAGACGGCGAATGCCTTTGTTTGCGGATAAAACCAAACGGCTTTCCATAACGATAAGCAAAAGGCCGTCTGAAAAACAGGAGGACACGATGGATGAACTTTTTATTCAAACGTTGACGATTGCCGGTTCAGATTCCGGCGGTGGCGCGGGCATACAGGCGGATTTGAAGACATTTCAGATGCGCGGCGTGTTCGGTACCAGCGTACTGACAGCGGTTACTGCACAAAATACTTTGGGCGTATCGGCAGTGCATCCGATACCGACCGACATGATTGCCGCGCAAATTGCCGCGATTCAGGAGGATTTCCAAATCCGTGCCTATAAAATCGGCATGCTGGGTACGGCGGAAATCATCGAATGCGTGGCGGAACAAACCGCCGAATGCGACTTCGGCAAACGCGTGTTGGATCCGGTCATGATCGCCAAAGGCGGCGCGCCGTTGTTGGAAAATTCAGCCGTCGAAGCCATGAAACGCCTGCTGCTGCCGCATACGGACGTCTTGACCCCAAACTTGCCCGAAGCGCAGGCTTTGACGGGTATTAATATTGAAAACCGCCAAGATGCGGAACGCGCCGCCAAAATTCTTCAGGATTGGGGCGTGAAAAATGTGGTGATTAAAGGCGGCCATCTTGCCGACAGCCAAAGCGAATATTGCACCGACTGGTTGTTTACGCCATACGAAACCATCGAGCTGAACAGCAAACGTTTCCCAACGCCGCATACCCATGGCACGGGCTGCACGTTTTCTGCCTGCATCACAGCCGAGTTGGCAAAAGGGTTTAGCGTGCCTGAGGCGGTTCAAACGGCAAAAAACTATATTGCCGCTGCCATTTCCCATCCTTTGGGCATCGGGGCAGGGCACGGGCCGGTCAATCATTGGGCGTATCGGGACGAATAATGCGTTTAGGCCAATTGTAATTGATTGTATTTTTCAGACGGCCTGACTAGGTTTATCAATTGAAATTGTTTACAATATCGGATTAATGCTTTTACGGATAAAAAAGACACCATGCAAGTTACTTCAAAATGGATAGACGGAATGTGCTTCGTCGGTACAACGGCAAATGGACACAGCGTTGTGATGGAAGGCGCGGCGGCTGAAGGCGAAGTCAAACGCGGCCCCAGCCCGATGGAAATGCTGTTGTTGGGTGTAGCAGGCTGTTCCAGCATCGATGTAGTGATGATTGCCGAGAAACAACGCCAAAAAATCACCGACTGCCGTGCCGAAGTGACTGCCAAACGCGCCGACACCGCGCCGCGCGTGTTTACCGAAATCCATATCCATTTCAAAGTGTATGGTCGGGATTTGCAGGAAAGCGCGATTGAACGCGCCGTACAGATGTCTGCCGAAAAATATTGCTCCGCATCGATTATGCTGGGCAAAGCGGCAAAAATGAGCCACAGTTTCGAGATTGTCGAAACAGAATAGGGCGGTTTCAGGGTGGGCGTGCCGGGGCGTGAACCGGCTACCCACAAAAAAAGCAGATATATTCACGTATTAACATGAATATATCTGCTTGCTTTTTATTCCTTTTTTCTCTCTCTCTATCAGCCTTTATAACTTGGCTTGTTGATCTCATTGTGCAAGTTTCGTTTAACATTGTCAACAATTTTTAATTATATTTTAAACAACCCCGAAAGATGCAGGTCTGTAAACGCTTGCGCCTTAATACGGATACTGGGGAAACATTATGGATTATGAAAATAATACCAACGTTGCGCCTGCAACTTCATCGCTTATTTTGGAAGAGCGTCACGATTCCGAACTTTTCCGCGTGTACGCATTGATTTTGGACGGCATTACCGACCATCTGCTGTTGCCGGGTAAAAAACTGACCGAGTCCGAGCTTTGCCGACAAATGGTTTGCTCGCGCAATACCGTGCGTGGCGCATTGTCGCTTTTGGCGCACGATAAAATCGTCGATTTACAGCCCAACCGCGGCGCATTTGTCCATGTGCCGGACTTGAAAGAAATGAAAGACGTGTTCAACACGCGTATCGAAATGGAAAGCATGATTTTGAGCGTCCTTATTGATATGCCTGATTTGGAAACGCGTCTGAAACCGCTTTACGCCATGATTGAGCAAGAGGGCGCAGCCTCCGAAAGCGGCGACCGCGTGGGTTGGAACCGCCTGTCCAATGCCTTCCATGTCGAATTGGCGCGGCTGCTGGACAACGATGTCCTGTTTGAAATCATGAATACCTTGTGCGCGCGCTCTTCATTGATTGTGGCCGTTTCCGATCCGCTTCGCAAAGAAAAGCGCAACATCGATTCCAATTCGCACCATGAACACCGAGAAATCCTCGATTTGTTGCTGGCAGGCAAGCGCAACCGTGTGACCAAAGTCATACGCCGCCACTTGGGCGCGTGTATGGAACGCTTGGAACAGAAACTCGAGATGTAATCGGTTTGACAATAACAAGGCCGTCTGAAATATTCAGACGGCCATTGGTTTATCCCTACAAAACGAAACGCCATGAAACCAAAAATCCAAAGACACGAACATATCCTCACCCTTGTCCGCGAACATAACTTTATGACGGTGGAAGCATTGGCGGTAAATTTGGATGTTACGCCGCAAACCATACGCCGCGATGTGCAGGAGTTGAGCGAGACCGGGCAGCTTAAACGTTATCATGGCGGCGCATCTTTGGGCGACGTTTCAGTCGTAACGGCAGGGCAGGAGCGGCGTAACCATCAGCAGCAGGAAAAAAACGCCATTGCCCGTCTGATTGCTTCCACCATTCCCGACAATGCCTCGCTGTTTATCAGCATCGGCACCACCATGGAAGCCGTTGCCGCCGAGTTGGTCAGGCAGCGTAAAAACTTGCGGATTATCACCAACAACATCTACGCTGCCTCCATCACTGCGGCGCGTACCGACTACACAGTCATCATCGCTTCCGGCGTGGTCCGCCCCTTGGATGGCGGTATTACCGGCGTGGCGACCGTCGATTTCATCAACCAATTCAAAGTCGACTATGCCATCATGAGTACCCACGGCATAGAAAACGATGGCTCGCTTTTGGATGACGATTACAAGGAAGTCAGCGTCATGCAGGCGATGGTGAACAATGCCCGCGTGCGCTATCTTGGCGTCGATCACAGCAAATTCAACAGCAATGCCTTGGTCAGGCTGGGCGATATCGGCGCATTCGATAAGCTGTTTACCGACCGCCCACCATCCGTCGCCATGCAGAAAACCCTAAACGAGCGCGGCGTAGCGTGGCAGGTTGCCGACCCTGTATCAAAGTAGCCAAGTCGGGTACAATTGAGCCATCATTCCATTCCTTTCAGACGGCCTGATTGAATGTTCAGGCCGTCTGAAAACAGAAAATCATTTTCCCATCAAAGAAATATTATGTTGAATAAAGACCAATTCGCGGACAACCACTTTATCCGCACCATTATCGAAGAAGACCTCAAAAGTGGCAAACACGAAGCCATCCAAACCCGTTTCCCGCCCGAGCCGAACGGTTACTTGCACATCGGCCACGCCAAATCCATCTGCCTGAACTTCGGTTTGGCTTATATTTACGACGGCTTGTGCAACCTGCGTTTTGACGATACTAACCCTGAAAAAGAAAACGACGAATACGTCAACGCCATCAAAGAAGACGTTGAGTGGTTGGGCTTCCATTGGGCGGGCGAGCCGCGTTTCGCTTCCAACTATTTCGACCAGCTTTACGACTACGCCGTCGGTTTAATCAAAGACGGCAAAGCGTATGTCGATGATTTGACGCCCGAAGAAATGCGCGAATACCGCGGCACGCTGACCGAAGCAGGTAAAAACAGCCCTTACCGCGACCGCAGTATCGAAGAAAACCTCGACCTGTTTACGCGCATGAAAAACGGCGAGTTCCCCGACGGCAGCAAAACCTTGCGCCTGAAAATCGACATGGCTTCGGGCAACATCAATATGCGCGACCCCGTCATCTACCGCATCCGCCGCGCCCATCACCACAACACCGGCGACAAATGGTGCATCTACCCGATGTACGACTACACGCATTGCATTTCCGATGCCATTGAAGGCATCACGCATTCCTTGTGTACACTCGAATTTGAAGCACACCGTCCGCTGTACGACTGGGTGTTGGACAACATTCCTGCGCCGCACGCCACCCGTCCGCGCCAATACGAGTTTTCCCGTTTGGAGCTCTTGTATTCCATCACGTCCAAACGCAAGCTGAACCAACTGGTTTCAGACGGCCACGTTGCCGGTTGGGATGATCCGCGTATGCCGACGATTTCCGGTATGCGCCGCCGCGGTTATACGCCCGAAGGCCTGCGCCTGTTTGCCAAACGCGCCGGTATTTCCAAATCTGAAAACATCGTCGACATGAGCGTATTGGAAGGCGCGATTCGTGAAGAGTTGGAAAACTCTGCGCCGCGCATGATGGCCGTACTCAATCCGCTCAAAGTAACGCTTACCAACTACGATGCAGCCCGAGCCGAAAGCCGCACCGCGCCCTATCATCCGAATATTGAAGAGATGGGCAGCCGCGAACTGCCGATTTCGTCCACGCTCTACATCGAAGCCGACGATTTCAGCGAAAACCCGCCCAAAGGCTGGAAACGCCTGACCCTCGGCGGCGAAGTGCGCCTGCGCCACAGCTATGTGATGAAGTGCGACGAAGTGGTGAAAGACGCCGACGGCAACATCGTCGAACTCAAATGCAGCTTGGATTACGACACTTTGGGCAAAAATCCCGAAGGCCGCAAAGTGAAAGGCGTGATTCACTGGCTCTCCGCCGAACACGCCGTGCCTGTTACCGTGCGGCTGTACGACCGCCTGTTCACCGAACCCCGTCCCGATGCCGTGCGCGGCGAAGACGGCGAATACCTGCCGTTCACCGATTTCCTCAACCCCGAATCGGCCAAAGAAATCACCGCCTACGCCGAGCCTGTCGCAAAAGATCTGCCGGCGGAAAGCCGTTGGCAGTTCGAGCGACTGGGCTATTTCGTCACCGACCGTAAAGACCACCGCCCCGAACAGCCCGTGTTCAACCGCACGGTAACACTGAAAGATTCTTGGCAGCCCAAGTAATCTGTTTACAGCAGCTGCACTGAAAGGTCGTCTGAAAACTTGAAATTCGGTTTTCAGACGGCCTTTGTTGATAAAGGATTGAGATGGAACGTTATTCCGTACATTTGAAACTGCTGGGGATGGCGGTATTGTGGGGTGCGTCTTGGCCGATGGGGCGGATGCTGGGTCAGTCGCTGCCGCCGCTGACGGGCGGGGCGGTTCGGTTTGTACTGGCTTCGGTTTTGTTGTTGGGCTGGTTGTTTGCGCGCAGCAGGTTTGCGACTTTAGTGGCTTTGTCAGCGCGGCAATGGCTGGGCTTGACTACGGCCGCTTCCGTCGGCGTGTGCGGCTATGCGGTGTTTTTTATGCTGGGTTTGCAGGAGATGCCGGCGGGTAAGGCGGCGGTGGTCGTGGCGGTGAATCCCGTGCTGACGCTGCTGCTGGCGGCTTGGCTTTTCGGCGAACGTTTAAATGCGAAGATTTTGGCGGGTATGTTGCTGGCGGTCTGTGGCGCGATAACGGCGGTCACGCAAGGGCAGCCGTTGGCGGTATTGTCGGGCGGCATCAAGGCGGGGGAGTGGCTGATTTTCGGCTGTGTGGTCTGCTGGGCGGCTTATACTTTAATCGGTCGCGCGGTTTTGCGCGGTATAGACGCGCTGACGGTAACGGCGGCAACTTCGCTTATCGGCGCGTTGATGTTGTCGGTGGTGGCGTTGTGGGTCGATGGATTACCGTTTGAGGCAATGGCGGCAATGGATGGGCGCGGTTGGACGGCATTGGTGTGGCTGGTCATCGGCGCGACGGTATTGGCATATGCGTGGTATTTCGAAGGTGTGAAGATTTTGGGCGCAGGCAGTGCGGCGGCGTACATTACGCTCGTGCCGATTTTCGGTGTACTGTCTTCGGCGTGGTTTTTGGGCGAACCGTTGCATATTTCGCTGGTTGCAGGTTGTGCAGCGGCAGTCGGCGGCATGACGCTGATGCGGTACGGGCAGAAGGCCGTCTGAAGTTGGGCAAATACTCGGATTTTTGATAATAAGATTGCGGTTGCCACGTTACTTCCAGCCGTAATCTTATTGAAGGATAAGACTAAGTTACGGCCTTAGTGTTCGATTTAAAAATTTGACACCCTGCCTCCAACTGCCTAGAATTCAACTTTCTCAAAAATCTACCGTATCCTGCGGCACGATTTCATACTTTCAGACGGCCTTTGTGCCATCTCTCTGATACCATTCAAAATATATCAATACTATGCACGTTTCAGAACTCCAAACCCTCCACATTTCCAAACTCTTGGAAATGGCAGAAGAACATGGCATTGAAAACGCCAACCGTTTCCGCAAACAAGACCTCGTTTTTGCCATCGTCCGCCAGATGATGAAGCAGAATGTCAGCTTCACCTGTTCCGGTACGCTCGAAATCCTGCCCGACGGCTTCGGTTTCTTGCGCAGCGCAGATACTTCTTACCTTGCCGGCCCTGACGATATTTATGTTTCGCCCACGCAAATCCGCCGCTTCAATCTGCATACCGGCGATACCATCGAAGGCAGCGTGCGCGTGCCTAAAGACAACGAGCGTTATTTCGCGCTTGTCCGCCTCGATACCATCAACGGCGATCAGCCTGAAGTCTGCAAACACAAAATCCTTTTTGAAAACCTCACGCCTTTATTTCCAACTGAACAATTCAAACTCGAGCGCGACATCAAAGCCGAAGAGAATCTGACCGGCCGCGCCATCGACTTGGTTTCCCCAATCGGTAAAGGCCAACGTGCATTGTTGGTTGCGCCGCCTAAAACCGGTAAAACCGTGATGTTACAAAACATTGCCCATGCGATTACCGCCAATTATCCCGATGTCGAGCTGATTGTCCTGTTGATTGACGAGCGTCCGGAAGAAGTAACCGAAATGAGCCGTTCTGTACGCGGCGAAGTGGTTTCTTCTACGTTTGACGAGCCAGCGCAACGCCATGTACAAGTGGCCGAGATGGTGATCGAAAAAGCCAAACGCATGGTTGAACACAAAAAAGACGTGGTGATTTTGCTGGATTCGATTACCCGTTTGGCGCGCGCCTACAATACCGTCGTGCCGACTTCGGGCAAAATTCTGACCGGTGGTGTTGATGCCAACGCTTTGCACCGTCCGAAACGCTTCTTCGGCGCAGCGCGTAATGTGGAAGAGGGCGGTTCGCTCACCATTATTGCGACAGCGCTTGTTGAAACCGGAAGCCGCATGGACGACGTGATTTACGAAGAGTTCAAAGGCACGGGTAATATGGAATTACATCTTGACCGCCGCATGGCAGAAAAACGCCTGTTCCCGGCCATCAGCATCAATAAATCCGGTACGCGCCGCGAAGAATTGCTGGTACCGAACGATCAGTTGCAACGTATGTGGCTCTTGCGCAAATTCCTGCATCCTATGGACGAAATCGAAGCGACCGAGTTTTTGGTGGGCAAACTCAAAGACTCTAAAAATAACGACGATTTCTTTGAATTGATGCGCGGTAAATAAGCATAAGGCCGTCTGAATATGTTTCAGACGGCCTTTACTTTGCTTGAGGAACCTTTATGACCATCCGAATGAATTGGCAAAACTTATTATCTACTCAACGTTTCCGTACTAAAAACGGCGAAATCGTGCCGACCGTTACCCCTTCGACGCAGGAAGGTGCTGATGCTTTGCGTACGGATTTTCACATTGACTACGACCGGGTTGTTTTCTCCGGAGCCTTCCGCCGTCTTGGCCGTAAAACGCAAGTGCATCCGCTGGCGCAACATGACTTGACGCACAACCGTCTGACGCACAGCGTTGAAGTTGCCAGCGTGGGCAGGAGCTTGGGTAACCGCGTGGGCGTGATGTTGCACAACGGCGGTTTTCTGCCGCAGGGCAATACGCCCAGCGATATTGGTGCCGTGGTGCAGGTTGCCTGTTTGGCGCATGATTTGGGCAATCCACCGTTTGGCCATACCGGCGAAGATGCTTTGCGCGATTGGTTCAGACGGTCTGAACATCAAATTTATCTGAACGCATTAAACGAAGCGGAACGCAACGATATTCAAACTTATGAAGGCAATGCGCATAGCCTGCGTATCGTTGCCAGCCTTGAAATGTATCCGGAGGCGGGCGGAATGCGCCTGACTGCGGCAGCCATCGGCGCATTGCTGAAGTATCCGTGGACAACGCAACATCCGAACGGCAGAAAAAAATTCAATATTTATCAAACCGAGTTGCCATTTATCCGACAAGTTGCCGACGAATTGGGGCTGGTTTCCGCAGGAATAGACAGCTGGGCGCGCCATCCTTTGTCTTATTTGATGGAGGCTGCCGACGATATTTGCTATGCCTTGCTGGACTTGGAAGATGCCGTCGAATTGGATTTGCTCACGGATACGGAAGTGGAAAGTATTTTGTCCGAGCTGACCTTTGCCGAAAGCGCATGGCACGCCAGCTCCAGCCGTCAGCGTTGCGCCATGTTACGCGGTATTGCGATTGGCAAGGCGATTGATGATGTCGCGCAAACCTTTATGTTGCATCAGTCCGATTTACTGGACGGAACATTCAAAGGCAAAGACTTGCTTGCGTTGTGTAGTCCGCAAGTGCAAAACACTTTGGCAAAAGCGAAAGAATTGGCGCAAACACGGATTTTCCGCCATCACACCAAGCTGTTGACCGAGATCGCCACGTTCCCATGTTTAGGCTCCATCTTGGATTTACTTGTCCCTGCCGCGTATGCCCTGATTGCTGAAAAACAGTTGGCAACACGTCAGTCTTTGGCGTTGGAATTATTGAAAAAGTACAATCCGATTCTTCCTGAAGACAGTCTGTATCAGGCCTATATGAAAATTTTGGATTTTGTCGGCGGTATGACCGATAACTCCGCCGCTAAAATGGCGCAGGATTTGTCAGGAGTAGGGATTTTACGTTAATTTTATATTTTTTAATTTCAATCAGTTAATTGAAAATATAAAAAATATCTGCGAAAAGAGTAGACAGGTTTCGGCAAAGCCTATATTATTCGGTCTTCTTGATTCACAACGCACTAGCGAAGTGATGAGGATGCACCCGTAGCTCAGTTGGATAGAGTATCTGGCTACGAACCAGAGGGTCGGGCGTTCGAATCGCTCCGGGTGCGCCACAAGATTTATCCGCGCCCATCGTCTAGCGGTTAGGACATCGCCCTTTCACGGCGGTAACCGGGGTTCGATTCCCCGTGGGCGTGCCAGTTTTCAAAAAAACGCAATCTGTTTCGGATTGCGTTTTTTTATTGTATTTGCTGTGTATGTTTTAAGGCCGTCTGAAGCGCTCAGCAAATCAAGAGGCAGAAGTGTGTAAAATAAATTGCCCAGACTTTTTGTCGTCTATATACGCTTTTCGATCTCATTTTACCATTGTCAAAACCCAATTTATTGACAATAGTATTCACCTTAAAAATTCCCAAACCTGAATTTACATGATTTCATATTTATAATTTATTGATTTTAGAAGATAAAAATATTTATTTGAACTTTTCTTAAAAAATGCCGTCTGAGATAAAGACAAGACAGAATATCTCTGTTAATGTGTAAATGTCAGCCGGCATTTGCCGGTTTTTTATTGAAACCATTTGGGAGTCAATTATGAATATGAATGTTAAATTAATCGTTCCTGCTGTTTTGGCGGCTGTTGCCCTGACTGCATGTAGCAGCGGTTCTAAAGCTAAACCTGAAACTAAAGCTGCGCCTACTGCGCAACAACAAACTCAAGCTCAGGCTCAACAAGCTCAAGCTCCAGTACCTAATACTTTGAAAGTAGACTCTATCGACGGTACTAAAGAAGTTCACTACAAATGCGGTAAAGACGGCAAAGAGCCTCTGAGCGTAATGTACGGCTTCAAAGGCAACGAAGTTGTTGCTGCACAAGTAAAATACAAAGGTCAATTAACTGAAAACCTGTTCCGTATCACTGACAGCAGCAAAGATGTAAACGCATTTTGGGGCGGTAATGTTGCTTGGGTTGCTGAAGCAGCCACTGCAGCCAACGTAGACAAAGTTGACGGCAACATGCTGACTATCCGCGGTACTACCGAAGTAAACGGCAAACAAGAAGTGGTTGATCAAATCGTTACCCGCTTCTGCGCATTGGACAAAGGCGCGAAAGCTGCCGCTAAACCAGCTGCTAAAAAAGTGAAAAAATAATTTTTTACCGACAGCTTTAAACGCTGGATAAAATAAAACAGGCCGTCTGAAAAGTTTTCAGACGGCCTGTTCTTTTGAGCGGTTTAACCCAAGAACCAGAATTTCAATGCCCACAACACGGCGACAATCCATACCATAGGCGGTACGTCTTGGGTGCGGTTGCACAAGAGTTTGATGAGTGCGTAGCTGATAAAGCCGAATGCAATACCGTCGGCAATCGAGTAGGTAAACGGCATGAAGACGATGGTCAGGAATGCCGGCGCGGCTTCGGTCATGTCGTCCCAATCGATTTCGCGCGCGCTGCGCAACATTTGCGCGCCTACATAGAGCAGGGCGGGTGCGGTAGCGAATGCAGGGATACTTTGAACCAGCGGGGAGAAAATCAGACAGGCCAGCATCAGTACGCCGACGGTAACGGCAGTCAGGCCGGTGCGGCCGCCGGCAGAAACGCCTGCCGCGCTTTCAACGTAAGGGGTAGTGGAAGAAGTACCCAAGGCGGCACCGGCGATAATGGCGGTAGAGTCGGCAAGCAGGGCGCGTTTCAAACGTGGCAGTTTGCCGTCTTGCAACAGGCCTGCGCGGTGGGAAACGCCGACCAATGTGCCGGTAGAGTCAAACAGGTCAACCAGGAAGAATACAAAAATCACGCTGACCATGCTGACGGTGAACAAGCCTTTGAAGTCCATCTGCATGAAGGTTGGCGCAATGCTCGGAACTTCGCCGACCACGCCTTTGAACTCGCTCAAGCCCAAGATAGTGGAGATGGCGGTCAGCGTCAGAATGGTAATGATGATGGAGCCTTTAACGCGGAAGTGGCCAAGTGCAACCACCATGACAAAGCCTGCCATCGCCAGCAGGGCGGTAGGCTGGTGGATGTCGCCCAAACCGACCAATGTGGCAGGATTGGCCACAATCACGCCTGCGCCTTTGAGCGCAATCAATGCCAAGAAGAGGCCGATGCCTGCGGCAATCGACATTTTCAAACCCATAGGCAGGGCGTTGACCAGCATTTCGCGCACTTTAAAGAAGCTGAACAGGATGAAAATGATACCGGAGATGAAAACGGCACCCAAAGCCACACGCCAGTCCACGCCCATGCCTTTGACGACGGCAAAGGTAAAGTAGGCGTTCAAACCCATGCCCGGAGCGAGGGCGATCGGGTAGTTGCCGACAAAGCCCATCACGAAACAGCCGATGGCTGAGGCAATACAGGTGGCCACAAATACTGCGCCCATATCCATGCCGGTTTCGCCCAAAATCAGGGGATTGACGATGATGATGTAGCACATGGCGAGGAAGGTTGTCACACCGGCCATAATTTCCGTGCGGACGTTGGTCTGATTGGCGTTGAGGTTGAATAATCTTTCCAAAACGCTTTGATTTGAAGAACTCATTCGAGATATTCCTTTGGGGAAAGCCGTTTAAGGACGGCATCAGCGGGTTTAACTGCCGGAGGCTCGGATTTTTGCCTTAACTTCTCAACAGATAAGGGAATTTTCGGGCGGTATTATACTGAAAAGCCTTTTGTTCGGGTAATAAAAATACATGAATCAGATAATGCCGGGCCGAACCAAGATAAAGGCCGTCTGAACAGTTTCAGACGGCCTTTGTTTGTGCGTGCTTATACCGGTTTGCCTTTCAGGGAGAAAGTGTAGGCTTCGGTGATTTCCAAATCGATCATTTGGTTGATCATGTCGGGTGTACCGGTAAAGTTGACCACGCGGTTGTTGGCGGTACGGGCTTGCAGTTGGTCAGGGTCTTTTTTGGAGATGCCTTCAACCAAGCAGCGTTGAACCGTGCCGATCATGGTTTGGTTGATGCGCGCGGTTTCGGCTTCGATGACTTCGTTCAAAGCTTCGAGGCGGCGCACTTTTTCTTCATGCGGCGTGTCGTCGTGCAAGTTGGCGGCAGGCGTGCCGGGGCGCGGACTGTAAATAAAGACGAAGCTCAAGTCGAAGGCAATGTCTTTGACCAGTTTCAAGGTTTGCTCGAACTCGCGCTCGGTCTCGCCCGGGAAGCCGACGATAAAGTCGGAGCTGAGGCACAAATCAGGACGGATGGCACGCAGTTTGCGGATGATGGATTTGTATTCCAAGGCGGTGTAGCCGCGTTTCATCGCGCTCAATACGCGGTCGGAACCACTTTGAATCGGCAGGTGCAGATGGGAAACTAGCTTCGGCAGGTCGCGGTAGCAATCGATAATCGCGTCGGTAAATTCGCGCGGATGGCTGGTGGTAAAGCGCAGGCGTTCGATGCCGGGGATTTCGTGGACAATGCGCAACAAAGTGGCAAAGTCGCAGATTTCGCCGTTTTCCATTTCTCCGCGATAGGCATTGACGTTTTGGCCTAAGAGATTGATTTCTTTAACACCTTGTTGCGCCAAGCCTGCAATCTCAGTCAATACGTCGTTGAGCGGGCGGGAGAATTCTTCGCCGCGGGTATAAGGGACGACGCAGTAAGAGCAGTATTTGGAACAGCCTTCCATAATGGAAATGAAAGCCGAGCCGCCTTCTACGCGCGCAGGCGGAAGGTGGTCGAATTTCTCGATTTCAGGGAAGGAAATATCGATTTGCGAGAGACCGGTGGTTTCTTTGTCGACGATGAGTTTGGGTAGGCGGTGCAGCGTTTGCGGACCGAAAACCACGTCCACATACGGAGCGCGTTTGACGATGTTTTCGCCTTCTTGAGAGGCAACGCAGCCGGCAACGCCGATGATGAGGTCGGGATTTTTTTCTTTGAGCGGACGTACGCGGCCCAAGTCGGAGAAGACTTTTTCTTGCGCTTTTTCACGCACGGAGCAGGTGTTGAACAAGATGATGTCGGCGTCGTCAGGTTGGGTAACCTGTTCGATGCCGCCGTGTTCTTCGGCGAGGACGGACAGCATTTTTTCGCTGTCGTACTCGTTCATTTGGCACCCGAAGGTGCGGATAAATACTTTTTTCATGGTTTGTTTTGATTGATTTGCTTGTTGTAAAAGGGTTCAGACGGCCTGTGAAATACTCGGGCCGTCTGAAAAATTATTCTTCCGCCTTTTTCTGCTTTTTGGCGTGTTCGATGAACCTGTCGGCTTCGGCGTCGGTCAAAATCCAGATTTCGCGGACGAGGCGGCTTTCTTCGTTGTATTTGAATGCAACGGCTTTACCGGTTTGATTCAGCAGGCGGCCCATCGGAATAAAACGGTCGTTTTCATCGTGGATTTTGGTGAAGCGGGTGATTTGCAGTTTGGCTGCATTGCCGTCCACAATGCCCAAGGTCAGCAGGCGCGTCCAAGAAAAACCGCCTTTGCTGACTTTCAGATAAGGCAAATCGACAGTCTTTAAAACGGCCACGTCCATATCGTCGGGCAGGCTGCGTTGTGCATGGACGAAGGAGGACGCCAAAAGGGTGAGGCTGAGTATGAATCCGCGTAACATGATGCTTTTCTTTTATTGTTCCAATAGGTCGCGGATTATAGCACAAGTAGGAAAAATGTGGATAGAGTGTTTGTTTTTAAAGAATAATTTTGATTTTGCGCCCGATTCTTATTTTGAAGCTTGGGCCGTCTGAAAAGGATTTGGTGTTAAAATGGCACCGATTTGATTTTCAGACGACCTCTTACGAAAGAATTGACCATGAACCGTAATGAAAGCTTGTTCAACCGCGCCAAAGCCATTATTCCCGGCGGCGTGAACTCTCCTGTGCGCGCATTCGGCAGCGTCGGCGGCGTGCCGCGCTTCATCAAAAAGGCAGAAGGCGCGTATGTTTGGGACGAAAACGGCACGCGTTATACCGACTATGTCGGCTCTTGGGGTCCTGCGATTGTCGGACACGCCCATCCTGAAGTCATTGAAGCCGTGCGCGAAGCAGCATTGGGCGGTTTGTCGTTTGGTGCGCCAACTGAAGGCGAAATTGTCATCGCCGAAGAAATCGCCAAAATCATGCCGTCCGTCGAGCAGCTGCGCCTTGTCAGCTCCGGTACGGAAGCAACGATGACCGCCATCCGTTTGGCACGCGGTTTTACCGGTCGCGACAAAATCATCAAGTTTGAAGGCTGCTACCACGGCCATTCCGACAGTTTGCTGGTTAAAGCAGGCAGCGGTCTGCTGACGTTTGGCAATCCTTCTTCCGCCGGTGTGCCTACCGACTTTACCAAACACACTTTGGTACTCGAATACAACAATATCGCCCAACTGGAAGAAGCCTTTGCCCAAAGCGGCAATGACATTGCCTGTGTGATTTTGGAGCCTTTTGTCGGAAATATGAATCTGGTTAGGCCGTCTGAAGCCTTTGTCAAAGCCTTGCGCGAATTGACTGAAAAACACGGTGCCGTGTTGATTTATGACGAAGTGATGACCGGCTTCCGCGTGGCGCTGGGCGGCGCGCAATCTTTACACGATATCAAACCTGATTTGACCACTATGGGCAAAGTGATTGGCGGCGGTATGCCTTTGGCGGCGTTCGGCGGCCGTAAAGACATTATGGAATGTATTTCCCCGTTGGGCGGCGTGTATCAGGCAGGTACATTGTCCGGCAATCCGATTGCGGTTGCGGCCGGTTTGAAAACGCTGGAAATCATTAAGCGCGAAGGCTTCTATGAAAACCTGACTGCCTTGACCCAACGCCTCGCCAACGGTATTGCCGATGCGGCTAAAGCACATGGCGTTGAATTTACGGCGGACAGCGTGGGCGGCATGTTTGGTTTGTATTTTGCCAGCCATACGCCGCAAAACTATGCCGACATGGCGCGTTCTAATATCGACGGTTTCAAACATTTCTTCCACGGTATGCTCGACCGCAATGTCGCATTCGGCCCGTCAGCTTACGAAGCTGGTTTTGTTTCCGCCGCGCATACGCCTGAGCTGATTGACGAAACCATTGCTGTGGCACACGAAGTGTTCAAAGAAATGGCAAAATAAAAGTTGAAGCTGTAATGTGAAATGAAAAAAGGCCGTCTGAAAAATATTCAGACGGCCTTTCGCTATTTTAAATAAATGCTTGATTATGCTTCTTCGGCTTTGCTGCGGATAATCAGCAGAGGCAGGTGGCTTTGGCGCATTACGGTTTCGGCGAAGCTGCCCATCAGCAGGTGCATCAGGCCGGTGCGGCCGTGTGTGCCGAGTACCAACAGGTCTGCGCCGTTTTTGTCGGCGTAGTCAACCAAGTCTTGCGCCATTTCGCGCGCGCCTTTGTTGGCAACCAACAGGTGTTTCACGATGTTTTCAACGCCGCTTTCACGCGCTGTTTTTTCTGCGAAATCCAAAACTTCGTTACCTTGAGCCACTGCGGCGGCTTCGTAGCTTTCGTGTTGCAGGAATTCAGGAGCCAAAGCCATGTATTCGGCAGGGTTGGCAACGTGAACCAAAGTCAGTTGGGCTTTGTTGAGGCTTGCCAGTTCGGCGGCGTGTTTCAATGCATTGAGGGAAGTCTCGCTACCGTCAACGGCTACAACCAGATGTTTGTACATATTTATTCTCCTTTTGCGCCGAGTAGCGGCACTTTCGTTTAATATGAAATCAGAACTTGTCTGAATGTGAAACGATTATAAACTCTTTCGGGCGGGTACAACAGCCCATCTGCTTTCAAGTATAATGTCAGTCCGATTCGCCTGTGGCGTTTTTCATTAATTTATTGATATATCACAAGGTTACTTATGCAGGACGCCGCTTTTCTTTCTTCGCGCCGCTTTGGCGGCATTGCCAGACTTTACGGAGACGAAGCACTGGCGCGCTTTTCGAGTGCGCACGTCTGCGTGGTCGGCGTGGGTGGGGTAGGCTCTTGGGCAGTGGAGGCTTTGGCACGGACGGGCATCGGTCGTTTGACCTTGATTGATTTGGACAACGTCGCCGAGTCCAATGTCAACCGCCAGCTTCATGCGCTGACCGACGATTTCGGCAAGGCGAAGGTAACGGCGTTGCGCGAACGCATTGCCCAAATCAATCCACAATGCGAAGTGGAGGAAATCGAAGATTTTGTGACGGAAGACAATCTGGAAACGCTTTTCAGACGACCTTTCGACTTTGTGATCGACGCGATAGACCAAGTGCGCGTCAAGGCGGCGATGGCGGCTTATTTTGTGCGGCACAAACAGCCGTTTATTATCAGCGGCGGCGCGGGCGGACAGAAAAATCCGGCTTTAATCCAAACCGCCGATTTGAGCCGCGTTACCCACGATCCGCTGCTTTCCAACTTGCGCTACACCTTGCGTAAACGCTACGGCTTCAGCCGCGATACCAAAGAAAAAATGCGCGTGCCTTGCGTTTATTCAACCGAGAATATTACGCCGCCGCAATCCGGCGAAGCGTGTTCGACCGATGCCGCGCCGCAAGGTTTGTCCTGCGCGGGCTATGGCGCGAGTATGCTGGTGACGGCTTCGTTTGGGCTGTATTGTGCGCAGGCGGCGGTGGAGCATATCGCGGGGCGGAAGTGAGGGGTAGAGGAAGATGGTTAAGAGCCGATTTTTTAAAGCCTATTTTATTGCCAGTCTGATTTATGCGGTATGGTTCAGCGTATTGATGTATGCTGTCGATCCGATGTTTCTCGATGTGATGGAATGCAATACGCTGCCGGGCGATTATTTATGTGTGTAAAGCGGTTATGACCGCCCATTCACCACTCTTCTTTATCCGTTTCTGTCCGTCGTGATATTCAGCCTGTTGCACGCCGGGATCATGAAATGGCGCAAACGCCGTTCGGTTAAAATGATTTGGTTTTTGGTCGGCTGCGAAAGTTTGCTGCTGTTGGCTTTGATCGTGGCGATGCTTGCGAGGGATGGTTTTATGTTTTCCCGCGATATCGGCTCAGTACTGACAGGTACAGTTTTCGCCAGCCTGCCGCTGTTGGGTATGTCCTTGGCCCAGACCTTTGCCGTCGCCATTGTTTCTCTGCAAATCAATCGTAAAAAACGCTGATTTTTATATTAAACACGGGTTGTCCTCGTTTCAGACGGCCTTTTGTTGATGAAACTTCTTACTAAACTTAAAAAGAAAAAGACCCTTTAACCATGCCTTCAGAGCACCTTATTTCTTCCACTGCCGCAACGCCGTCTGAACATACCGTTGCGTGGGTGTTCGGTCAGCCTGTCACCGATGTGCCGCAGGATTTGTTTATTCCGCCTGATGCGTTGAAGGTGGTATTGAGCAGCTTCCAAGGGCCGTTGGATTTGTTGCTGTACCTTATCCGCAAGCAAAATATCGATGTCCTCGATATTCCGATGGTGAAGATTACCGAGCAGTATCTGCACTATATTGCCCAAATGGAAGCGTATCAGTTTGATTTGGCGGCAGAATACCTGCTGATGGCGGCGATGTTGATTGAAATTAAATCGCGCCTGCTTCTGCCGCGTCCTGAAGAAGTTGAGGATGAAGAGGCGGATCCGCGTGCCGAGTTGGTGCGCCGTCTGTTGGCTTACGAGCAGATGAAGCTGGCGGCTCAGGGTTTGGATGCGTTGCCACGTGCCGGACGTGATTTTGCTTGGGCGTATTTGCCGTTGGAAATTGCGGTTGAAGCGAAGTTGCCGGAAGTGTACGTTGCTGATTTAACGCAGGCTTGGTTGGGTATTTTGTCGCGTGCCAAGCATACGCGCAGTCATGAAGTGGTGCGGGAAACCATATCTGTGCGCGCGCAGATGACGGCGATTTTGCGTCGCTTGAACGAAAGCGGGATCAGCAAGTTCAGCGATTTGTTTAAGCCGGAGCAGGGTGCGACATATGTGGTGGTCAATTTTATTGCATTGCTGGAATTGGCTAAAGAAGGTTTGGTGCGTATCGTGCAGCCTGAAAATTATGGTGAAATCGAAATCAGCCTGAAAGACGGTTTGGAGGCAAACGAAGCTGAAATGCTTTCAGACGGCTTTGAAGCCGATGAAACCGATAACGAAAATTTGAAAAAAGAGAACTAAAATGAATTCGACGACAAGTCATAACAAAGCTTCTTTATGGGCGGTAGGCTTAATGCTGTTTGCCCTGTTTTTTGGGGCGGGGAACTTGATTTTTCCTGCTTTTTTGGGACAGCAGGCCGGTGATAACTGGCTTTCGGCGATGTTCGGCTTTCTGCTGACCGGGGCGGGTTTGCCATTGTTGGGCGTGATTGCCGTCGGCTATTCCGGCTCGCGCGATGTGGAGGCACTGGCTTCCCGTGTTGCGCCTTGGTACGGCGTGACTTTTGCCACGGCGCTTTATCTGGCAATCGGCCCTCTGTTTGCCATGCCGCGTACGGCGACTGTGTCTTTTGAAACCGCGATTTCCCCTTTCATTGATGAATCTTGGAAAAACATCGCATTGGCCGTATTCAGCCTGGTGTTTTTCGGCATTACTTATTGGCTGTCGATTTCTCCGGGTAAGCTGGTTGACCGTATCGGTAAAATCCTCACGCCTGTTTTGTTGCTGTCAATTGCGATATTGGTCGGCTATGCCGCCATTAATCCGATGGGCGTGCCGCAGGCAGCGCAAGGCGATTTTGCCACTCATCCGTTGATTAAAGGCATTTTGGAAGGCTACGGCACCATGGATGCGCTGGCTTCGCTGGTGTTTGCCATTATCGTCATCGATGCCGTTCGCGCCATGGGCGTGGACAACCGCGCGGACTTGCTGAAGACCACGACGATTTCCGGTGTGTTGGCGGCTTCTTGTTTGGCAGTGGTTTACCTGTTTATCGGCTATATGGGCGCGACAGGTGTGGTCGGTATCGGCTTGCAGGAAAACGGCGCGTCGGTCTTGTCTAAAACTGCACAGCACTATTTTGGTACGGCCGGTATTGTGTTGCTTGGTGTCATGGTGCTGCTTGCCTGTCTGAGTACGGCGGTTGGCTTGATTACTTCATGCGCCGAATATTTCAACCGTCTTTGCCCGGGCATTTCTTATAAAATATTTGTGATACTGAATACGGTGGTGTCTATCCTGTTGGCCAACAAAGGCCTGTCAGCAATTTTGCAGTTTTCCATCCCTATGTTGATGCTGTTATATCCGCTGACCATCGTCATCATTCTGCTGGCTTTGACGGATAAATTGTTTGGCGGCGGCCGTATTGTCTATTTCTGCACTATGATGGCGGCCCTTATGGTCGGCTTGCTCGATGCCTATAAGGCCGCGTTTGGATTTGATGCCGAAACCGCGGCTGCCATCGAGCGCGCATTGCCGTTTTACAATATCGGTTTAGGGTGGGTTGTTCCCTCTTTAGCCTGCTTTATACTCGGCTGCATTTTGAATGCGGCATTGAAGAAAAAGGCATGACGATAAATAGGCCGTCTGAAATATTCAGACGGCCTGTTTATTTCGCCGACCACGCAAACGGCAGATGATTTTTTTAAAGAAATCCGTTATAATTGAAAAGTTAAGGCTTTGCGAAATACCGTTTCGCAGATGCAACATATTGAGAAGATTTATTTCCACAAATCCCGTTTTTTCAGTAAACGACTTGAACTGAAGGCAGATTTCGTGGTATAAATCGCGTTTTACTATTTTAGAAGTTTGGAGACTAACCATGGCACGAGTTTGCAAAGTGACCGGTAAGCGCCCGATGTCTGGCAATAACGTATCACACGCCAACAACAAAACCAAACGTCGTTTTTTGCCTAACTTGCAATCACGTCGTTTCTGGGTAGAAAGTGAAAACCGCTGGGTTCGCCTGCGCGTTTCTAACGCTGCATTGCGCACCATCGATAAAGTAGGCATTGATGTCGTATTGGCTGATTTGCGTGCTCGCGGCGAAGCTTAATTTAAACACCATTAATTAAGGATTACTGCAATGCGCGATAAAATCAAACTGGAGTCCAGTGCTGGTACTGGTCACTTCTACACAACTACTAAAAACAAACGTACTATGCCTGGCAAACTGGAAATCAAAAAATTTGACCCAGTAGCCCGTAAACACGTTATTTACAAAGAAACTAAATTGAAATAATCCGGTTTCTTCCAAGAAAAAGCTCCTGTTTTGCAGGAGCTTTTCTTTTTTATTTCCCGATTGGTTTGGAGGCTTGTTTCAAATGTGTATGCAAGATATTTTTGAATTGCTTTAATAAGAGGCAAAATAAAAGAGCGTGTATCCATTGGGGTCACGCTCTTTTATTTTTCAGACGGCCTGATAGGGGATAAGCGGTCTTAAATCATGAATAAATATTCAACAACGACTTTAATGATCGACCTTGATGCCTTGATTGTCGGAATGTTGTTTTTTATCCAGCTCTTTTTGCAAGGTATCGCATGGCGTATCGCAATCGCACATTTTCTTCATACCGAGAGAGGAAATGCCGCCGCAGCTGCCTTTAATGGTGCGTTTGGAGAAAATATAGCCGACTGCCATGCCGAGGATGACAAGGATAAAGATACCGAAAGTAAGGAGGAGGGTTTTCATGTGTGTATTCCTGAAGGTTAGTTTAATAATTTTTTGAATGCGCTGGACATTTCAGTATGGTAGCCGCCTTGCGGAGTTCGGATGATAAGGAAAACGGCGAGATTTTCTTGCTCTGCAAGTTTAAGTGCTTCGGTTTCTCCGAGGACGAATAAGCCGGTTGAAAGGCCGTCTGCAAGTGTGGCGTTTTCAGCTACTACGCTGATGGAAGCAAGGTTGTGGCTGATGGGTTGTTTGGTTTTAGGGTTGATGATATGGGAAAGGCGGCGGCCTGACTTATCAACATGGAAAATGCGGTAGTCGCCGGACGTAGCCAGTGATTTATTGTCCAATGGAATGGTAATTTGGGTGGCGCCTCCTTGAACGATATTGGGCTGCTCGATGCCGATACGCCAAGGGTTGCCTTGCGCATTGTGGCCTTTGCCATGCAACTCACCCCCGATTTCTACCAAATAATTGCCGATATTGAGTTTTTCAAGTTCGGCGGCGGTTTTATCCACGCCAAAGCCTTTGGCGATGGAGGATAGGTCTAAATAGACTTCGGGATGGGTTTTCGCCAGTGTAGGTTGCTGGCCGTCTTGGGAAAGTTTGAGTTTGTCCGTGCCGACCATTTCTGAAGCATGTTGGATTTCTTGCGTAGTCGGTTCGTGTGTGATTTCTTTTTGCGGGCCGAATCCCCAAAGGTTGACCAAAGGGCCGACGGTTACGTCCAGTGCGCCGTGCGTCAGTTTGTTTAAACGTAAGGCTTCGCCGGTTACATAGGCAAAGTCTTGGGAAATGGGCATGGCCTGATTGACGGTGCGCAGCTGGTTGAATTGGCTGATTTCGGAATCGGTCTGGTAGGTAGACATTTGACGATTGACTTCTTTAAGTGCGTCATCAATGCGTTTTTGTATTTCGGCAGGGGAGGGGAGTTTGTCTTGGCCGTCTGAAAGATATTTGACGGTATAGGTCGTGCCCATGGTCTCGCCTTGCAGGGTAATGGTTTGTTGTTTTTCGGGTTGGCAGGCAGAGAGTGTGAGTGCGGAAACGATGGCAACGGTACAACCGATTATCGGACGGTAAAACGAATTGGGAAGAAACGACATAAGGGATTTGCGGATTATTTTTTAAAACCTTTATTGTATCGTAAAAGAAAGGTTCAGGCCGTCTGAAAGTATGGTTTTCAGACGGCCTGGCAATAAAAAAAGGAAGAAACCGAAGTTTCTCCCTTTTTGTCTGTTAGCCGCCGAAATCGTCCAAGAGGATGTTTTCGTCTTCCACGCCCAAGTCTTTGAGCATTTTGATCACAGACTGGTTCATGATCGGAGGGCCGCACATGTAGAATTCGCAGTCTTCCGGTGCTTCATGGTTTTTCAGGTGGTTTTCGTAAACTACGTTGTGAATGAAGCCTGTGTAACCGTCCCAGTTGTCTTCAGGCAATGGGTCGGACAGGGCGACATGCCATGTGAAGTTCGGGAATTCTGCTGCGAGTTGGTCGAAGTCTTCAACATAGAACATCTCGCGTTTAGAACGTGCACCATACCAGAAGGTAATCTTACGTTTGGAGTTCAAACGTTTCAGCTGGTCGAAAATGTGGGAACGCATCGGCGCCATACCTGCACCGCCACCAATGAATACCATTTCGGCATCGGTGTCTTTGGCGAAGAATTCGCCGAACGGGCCGGAGATGGTTACTTTGTCGCCGGGTTTGAGTGACCAGATGTAAGACGACATTTGTCCCGGAGGCGCATCGGGTACGCGCGGAGGCGGCGTGGCGATACGCACGTTCAGCATGATGATGCCTTTTTCTTCTGGATATGAAGCCATGGAGTAAGCGCGCAAAATCGGCTCGTCTACTTTAGAAACGTATTGCCACAGATTGTATTTGTCCCAGTCTTCGTGGTATTCCTTAGGAATGTCGAAGTCTTTGTAGGCAACAGTGTGAGGAGGGGCTTCAATTTGAATGTAGCCGCCGGCGCGGAAAGGCACTTCTTCGCCTTCTGGAATGGCAAGCTTGAGTTCTTTAATGAACGTTGCTTTGTTGTCATTGGAGATGACAGTGCATTCCCATTTTTTCACGCCGAACACTTCTTCCGGTACTTCGATGTCCATGTCGGTTTTAACGTTGACCTGACAAGACAGACGGCAACCTTCGCGCGCTTCGCGTTTGCTGATGTGGGACAACTCGGTTGGCAGAATGTCGCCACCGCCGCTTTTCACGACAACGCGGCACTGACCGCATGAGCCGCCGCCACCGCAGGCGGAAGGAACGAAGATACCTTGGCTGGCAAGTGCACCCAGCAGTTTGCCGCCGGCAGGCATCGTCAGCTCTTTTTCGTTATTGACTTTGATGGTGATGTCGCCTTCGCTCACCAACTTGGATTTGGCAAACAGAATCATCAGTGCCAAAACCAAGACGATGAGGGTAAACATCACGATACCTAAAATAATCTCCATGCCGATTCCTTTCTTATAACTGGATGCCGGAGAACGACATAAACGCCATTGCCATCAGGCCAGCGGCGATAAAGGTAATGCCCAAGCCTTTGAGGCCTTTAGGGACATCCGAATATTTCATTTTTTCGGTAATGCCCGCCAAAGCGACAATGGCCAAAAGCCAGCCCAAACCTGCACCGAAACCGTATACAACGGACTCGCCGAAGTTGTATTCGCGTTGCGCCATAAACGATACGGCACCGAAAATCGCGCAGTTTACGGTAATCAGAGGCAGGTAGATACCCAATGCGTTGTAGAGGGCAGGGACGAATTTATCCAAGAACATTTCCAAAATTTGCACCAAAGCGGCAATCACGCCGATGAAGGTGATGAATTTCAGGAAGGTCAGGTCCACGCCTTCAACCAGCGCGCCGTCTTTCAACAACGAGTAAACCAGTTGGTTGGCTGGGACGGACAGGCCGAGTACGAAAGTGACAGCCACGCCCAAACCGAATGCAGTGGATACTTTTTTAGATACCGCCAAAAATGTACACATCCCCAAGAAGAAGGAAAGTGCCATGTTTTCCAGAAAGACGGATTTTACAAAGAGGCTTAAGTAATGTTCCATGTGTTATTTCTCCGCCTGTTCAGGTTTCCAAGTGCGCAGACCCCATACCAAGAAGCCGATGATGAAGAACGCGCTAGGGGCGAGTAGGAACAAGCCGTTGGTTTGATACCAGCCACCATCTTGTACGGTTTGGAAAATGGTGTAGCCAAAGAGCTTGCCTGAGCCGATCAGTTCGCGGATGGTTGCGATGATGATCAGCATCATGCCGTAACCTGCACCGTTGCCGATACCGTCAACCAAGCTTTCCAAAGGAGGCTCTTTCATGGCGAATGCTTCGGCGCGGCCCATCACGATACAGTTGGTAATAATCAGGCCGACGAATACGGACAGCTGTTTGGACAGCTCATAAGCAAAAGCTTGGAGCAGTTGGTCAACCAGCGTTACCAAGGAAGCAACAATCGCCATTTGCACAATAATACGGATGCTGTTGGGGATGTAGTTGCGTACCAATGAGATGAAGAAGCTGGAAAAACCGGTTACCAAACTAACGGAAATACCCATTACGATGGCCGTCTGAAGTTTGGTGGTAACCGCCAAAGCCGAACAAATACCCAAAACCTGCAAGGCAATCGGGTTGTTGTCGATAAAGGGTGAAAACATCAAATGTTTCAAGCGTTTCATGTCAGCCATTATTGTGCTCCTGCTGATTTCAATTTGTTCAGGTAGGGGATATAGCCGTTTTCGCCGAACCAGTAGTCGAACGAACCTTGCACACCTTTAGACGTCAGCGACGCGCCGGAGAGGGCATCTACGCCGTGTTCTTTGTCTGAACTTGCGCCTTTGCCGACGTGCAGGGCAAATTTGCCTTTTTCGTCAAACAGTTTTTTGCCGACGAATTTTTTTTGCCACAGAGGGTTGCCGATTTCGCCGCCCAAACCCGGAGTTTCACCTTGGTCATAGTAGGTAATGCCGTTGATGGTGTTGCCGTCAGGTTGAATGGCGACAAAACCGTACATGACAGACCACAAACCGTTACCGTGCATAGGCAGGATGATTTGGCTGACTTTGCCGTCTTCGCCTTTTACCAAGTAAACCTCAGTGTATTTGGCACGGCTTTTGATGCCTGCCAAATCGTCTTCAGGTTTGATTTGGATGCTTTGGGCAGGGTCTTTGCCGGCAACGCGTGCGCTGAAGTCTTTAGGCGCATCGGCGACGTATTCGCCGGTAGCCAAGTCCACGACACGTTGCTCGATACGCTCGGCAAAGGTTTTGCTGATGTCGGTGTTTTTATCCATTAAACCGGCTACGCTCAAGATATAGCCTTGTTTGTCTTGGAGTTTTTGTTTCTCTTGGATGGGTTTCAAGCCGACGACCGCACCAGCAACGATGATGGAACAAATCAAGCTGACAACCAATACCACAATCAGCGTGCCGCTGAAGCTGTCTTTATCGAATTTCTTAGCCATTGCTGCGCGCCTTTCTGCGTTTGATGTTCGCTTGTGCGACGAAATAGTCGAAAATCGGGGCAAACAGGTTGGCAAACAGAATCGCCAACATCATGCCTTCGGGGTAAGCAGGGTTGACCACGCGGATTAATACGCACATTACACCGATAAGCGCGCCGTACCACCATTTGCCGACATTGGTAAAGGAAGCGGAAACAGGGTCGGTCGCCATAAACAGCATACCGATGGCGAAGCCGCCGACCACCAAGTGCCAGTACCAAGGCATGGAGAACATGGCGTTGGTGTCCGAACCGATGAAGTTAAACAGCGAAGACATGGCAATCATGCCGATCATCACGCCGGCAATGATGCGCCAAGAAGCGATGCGGGCAAACACGATAAACGTGCCGCCGATTAAGAGCGCCAAAGTGGAGACTTCGCCGATTGAGCCGGGCACGTTACCGATAAACGCATCCATCCAAGAGATGTTTTGACCGGTTACAGCGTTTTTCAGGCCGTCTGCACCGTGTGCCGCCCATTGCGCCAAAGCAGTGGCACCAGAGTAGCCGTCAACCGCAGTCCAAACGGTGTCGCCGGTAATGTTGGCAGGGTAGGCGAAGAATAGGAATGCACGGCCTGCAAGCGCAGGGTTCATAAAGTTTTTACCTGTACCGCCGAATACTTCTTTCGCAACCACAACGCCGAAAGAAATACCCAAAGCCGCTTGCCACAAAGGCAGGGTAGGGGGAACGATCAAAGCAAACAGAATCGAAGTCACGAAGAAACCTTCGTTGATTTCGTGTTTGCGTACAGTGGCGAACAAGACTTCCCAGAAGCCGCCCACAACAAATACAGTCGCGTAAATCGGCAGGAAGAAAATCGCGCCGAACAGCATTTTGCCCAACACGCCCGCTTCAGACGACATATTGATGCCCAAAGCGTTGGCAAGGGCGTAATGCCAGTTGTTGGCGATATTTTGTTGCAGCAAATCAGGCGTTAACGCACCGAATGCCTGTACGCCGACGTTGTACATACCGTAGAACATGGTAGGGAACAAAGCCAGCCACACCAAAATCATCATGCGCTTGGAGTCGAGCGCATCGCGGACGTGGGCCGCTTTGCGCGTTACCGCGCCGGATGTATAGAAAATCGTCGCCGCAGCTTCGTAGAGGGCATACCATTTTTCATGTTTGCCGCCCGGCAGGAAGTGCGGTTCGATTTTTTCAAGAAAATGTTTCAAGCCCATAATCAGCCTTCCTTCTCAATGGTTTCCAGCACCTTGCGCAACAGCGGGCCGTATTCGTATTTACCCGGGCAGACGAAGCTGCACAAAGCGAGGTCTTCTTCGTCCAATTCCAAGCAACCCAAAGCCTGCGCGCTGTCGGTATCGCCGACGATTAAATCGCGCAAAAGCAAGGTAGGCAGGATGTCCAGCGGCATCACGCGCTCGTAAGTGCCGATGGGAACCATGGCGCGGTCGCCGCCGTTGACGGCTGTCGTGAACTTGAAGAGTTTGTTTTTCAGGAAATGACCGAGGGTCGTACGCGTAATCGAGTATTTGTCCGGCTGCGGCGCAACCCAGCCGAACAGCTCTTTGCTGCGGCCTTCTTCGATAACGGAAATCTGATTGTGGTAGCGGCCGAGGTAATCGTGCGCGCCTTGTGCAATCGCGCCGTTCAATACTGAGCCGGAAATCACGCGGTTGTCTGCGTCAACCAATTCGCCCTCAGTAATTTGCGATACTTTCGCACCCAAAACGGTACGCAAGAGGCGTGGTTTGTTGACTTGAGAGCCACCCAAGGCAATTACGCGCTCGATGTTCAGACGGCCTGTTGCAAACAAACGGCCAATGGCAATCACATCTTGATAATTGATGGTCCACACGGTTTTGTTCGCACCGACTGGCTCGATGAAATGAATGTGCGTGCCACTCAAACCGGCAGGATGAGGACCGCCAAATTCATGTGTTTCGATGTTGGCAGCGTTTTCAGACGGCACGTCCGCACCGGCTGCTTTACACACATGGATTTTGCGTTCGGTCAGACGGCTCAATACCAGCAGGCCGCGTTTGAAGTCTTCGGCGGCTTCTTTGATGATGACCGTAGGATCAGCAGCCAGCGGATTGGTGTCCATCGCATTGACGAAGATGGCGAATGGTTCGGCATCGACGGCAGGGATTTGGCTGAACGGACGGGTGCGCAGTGCAGTCCACAAACCGGATTGGATCAGGTTGCGGCGCACTTCTTCGCTGCTCAATTTTGCCAGCGCTTCAGGTGCGTAGCGTTCGAACTCGATTTCGTCGTTGCCTTCAACGGCAATCACGACTGACTGAAGTACGCGCTTTTCGCCACGGTGAATCGCGGCGATTTTGCCTGAAGCCGGAGCAGTAAATACTACGCCCGGATTCTTTTTGTCTTCAAACAGCACTTGGCCTTTTTTGACGGCTTCGCCTTCCTTGATTTTCATCGAGGGGCGCATGCCGACATATTCTTCGCCAAGCAACGCGACTTCGGTAATGGCCGGGCCGTCATAAATGACTTGCTCCGGTCTGCCCGCGATAGGCAGGTCTAAGCCTTTTTTTATCTTAATCATAAGGATGCGTTACTTTTTGGTGGGTTGAGATTCGGATGTCGGATTGTTTTTCCAGACGGCATGTAATGTTTTGAAACAACGGATGGGCCGTCTGAAAAAGCAGAGGTTTGCTATAAAAACAACGAATAAACGCAAACAACAAAGCTTTAGATTTTATCAGGTATAGGCTGCTTTATGTCAGTTTTACGCTTATTTTTACGGGAAAAGTGGGAAAAAAGTAGGAATGTGTAATCGAGTGTTAAGGGAAATAATTTTTAACTGATTGATATTTAAACGCTATATTTGATGATATAGCTAAAAATAAAAGGCCGTCTGAATTTCAGACGGCCTCTAAGTTTAAAAGAGCTGCCAAACGAAGAAAACCATCGTATGCAGGGCAAACAGCGGTACCAATACAATCACCGACCATGCCATATAGCCGAAGAAGGAAGGCATCGGTACGCCGCGTTGTTCGGCAATGGCTTTGACCATGAAGTTCGGCGCATTACCGATATAAGTGAGCGCACCCATGAATACGGAACCCATGGATACTGCCAGCAACGAATGGAACAGATGGCCTGTCATCAAAGCTTGGGCATCGCCACCGGCCATATTGAAGAATACCAAATAAGTCGGCGCGTTATCCAAGAATGCCGACAAAATGCCGCTCATCCAGAAATACATCACATTAATCGGATTGCCTGCCGCGTCGTGAACCAAAGAAACAACAGAAGCCAATGCGCCTGTTTCGCCGGCTTTTAAAATAGCCAAAACAGGCGAAATGGTAATGAAAATACCCAAAAACAGTTTGCCCACTTCGGCAATCGGCTCGAAGTTGAACTCATTACCTGCGCGTACCTGTTTGGGCGTGATAATCCAAGATACGGCGGTCAAAGCCAGCAAAATGCCATCGCGCATCAGGTTTTGCAAGGCATAATGGCTGCCCAAGATTTCAAAGCCCGGATGATTTGGTTTCCACAAACCGGACAGCAAAACTGCGCCGACTACGCCGGCCAGTAACAGAAAATTCCATTTGCCGTAGATTTTGACTTTGTCTTCTTTATCGGAAGGAGCAGGAGCAAGGTGTTCGCTTTGTTCACGGTTGAAGTGTCGGCTGTCGATGATGTAGAAAACGGCCAGCAAAACCACAGAACTGATCAATACAGGAATCAGCATGTGTTTGACCGTCCACATGAAATCTACGCCTTTCAGGAATCCTAAGAACAGAGGAGGATCGCCTAAAGGAGTCAGACCGCCGCCGATATTCGCCACCAAAAAAATGAAGAAAATCACGATGTGAACGCGGTAGTGGCGTTTATGGTTGGCTTTCAAAAGCGGACGAATCATCAACATCGCCGCGCCTGTCGTTCCCATGATGGAAGACAAAGCCGTGCCGACTGCCAACAGGGTTGTGTTCAATTTAGGCGAACCATGCAAATCGCCGCTGACAAAAATACCGCCTGAAATGGTATAGAGCGCCAAAAGCAACAGGATAAAGGGGATATATTCTTCAACCAAAGCATGGGCAACGGTATGTACGCCAGCTCCGAAACCAAAGGTTACGATAAATGGCGTTAAAAACAGCAGTGTCCAAAACGCTGTAATTTTGCCGAAGTGATGGTGCCAAATACGGGAGAAAAACAGAGGTCCGAGTGCAATAGACAAGAGAATCAGCGCAAACGGCAGACCCCAAAGCAGGCTTGCGGATGAGCCGTCAAAATCGGATGCCGCAGCAGGAAGGGCGGCAAAAAGCAGTAGAAATGAGAGATAGCGCATAGTATTTCCGTTTTATTCTGTTGCGCCGTGAGAAACTTCGTTGAGAAAGCACGGCGGTGAAATATTCAGGCCGTCTGAAAATATCCGGACGAACTGCGCGGTGGTGTCAGGGGAAAGTATAACGCAAAGCAAGTGTTAAGGGACGGTTTAGAGTGTTGGAATCAAAAGAAATGTTGATACAAATAAAGAAATAAAAGGGAGGGAAGTAGTCGAAAGTAGTAAAAAAATGATTTTGAAACAGGAGTTTGAAATCTTGAAAAGAATGCTATCGAAAAAATACTTTGAATTAATTTTAGCTAAAATTTACATTTGATTGAATAAATGGAGGCCGTCTGAAAAATGAGGATGAAATAGGGTGTTTTGGTTCTTGCTGATTGTTTTAATGGATAAATTGGGTGTGAAAATAAAAAACAGGTGAGCGAAAATGCCCACCTGTTTTATTTTATGCCTCCGGCCGTAACCACATCCACACTGCCACGCAACTACAGAAGACTGATGATGCGGCACCAATCCACCAGCGTTCCGGAAATTGCCAAAACATAAACAGGCAAGAAAGGGCCATCATGCCGATAGCGAAGAACTTTGCCTTGCGCGGCACGGCGCCGTTATTTTCCCAGTTTTGTATGATTGGACCGAAATGGCGGTGATGATACAGCCAATTGTGAAAGCGCGGCGAAGCTTTTGCCCAGCAGGCGGCGGTCAATAAAATGAAAGGCGTAGTCGGCAGTAATGGCAGGAAAATGCCAATAATGCCCAAGACGAGCGACAATGCGCCGCAAAAAATCAATAAATAGCGAACCATATTCCCGTCACCAATTATTTGTTTTCAGACGGCTTGTGATGCGGAAATGGACAACGCGGAATGTCTAATTTATCCCAGCCCTCATTCCCCATTTTTTCCAGCAGCGCGATATTGCGGTCGAAAATTGCCGAGGCATCAGGAAATGCTTCAGCGGCTTTGGCAATACTGTCTTCACGAATCAGATGCAAGGTCGGGTAGGGCGAGCGGTTGGTGTAGTTGCTGATGTCGTCGGCTTCCGTGCCTTCAAATTGGAAATCAGGATGGAACGGTGCAATTTGGACAATGCCTTCCAATTCGTTTTCTACAACGGCATCGTCGGCAATTTCCAGCACTTGGTTGAAGATTTCAAAATCAGGGAATAGCGTCGGATGAACCAGTAAAGTGGTTTCCAATTCCGAAGCGGGCGTATTGCCCAAAAGCTGCAATTCACGATCCAAATCTTCAAGAAAACCGTCCAAATGACGGGCTTCGCTGACAACGACGCGAACCAGGTTTTTAACGTGCGGCGCTTTGGCAAACGGGCAGAGATTCAGCCCGATAACGGCTTTTTCCAGCCATTGCTTGGTATGTTCTGAAACGGTATCGATATCGAGATGGGCGGTGTCAGTCATAGTAAAAGCTTATGTGAATTATTCTTAAAAAGTATACAAGTGTATGGGTGTTAAAGCAAACCATTGGAATTTAAAAGGCCGTCTGAACAACAGACGGCCTTTATCAGTTTTAAATCATCAATCCTGAACCAAATGAACCAAAGGCAGAGCGGTCGTGTTTTTAATTTCTTTCAACACAAAACTCGATTGCGCATCTTGCACGCCGTGGTGCGAAAGCAGCGTATCCAAAACAAAATGGGAAAACGCGTTCATATCGGTAAAAAAGGCATGGAGCAGATAGTCGGTTTCACCCGTTAAAGCAAAGCAGCTCAATACTTCCGGCCAAGCGCGGACAGATTCGGAAAAATCCTCGCGCGCATCTTTTGCCTTGCTAATCGATACACGGATAAAAGCCTGCAAGCCCAAGCCCAAAGATACGGGAGAAAGCTGGGCAGCGTATTTTTGAATAATGCCCGCATCTTCAAGCTGTTTGAGACGGCGCAGGCAGGGAGAAGGGGAGAGCGCCACCTTTTCAGAAAGCTCAACATTGCTCAACCGCCCATTTTCCTGCAAAACCTGCAGAATCTTTAAATCCGTTTTATCCAAGTTTAGATGAGGCATGATGGTTCTCCCAGTGTAGGTAATGTATGTTTTAAAAATGAAAAATACTTAAAAATAAAGACTTGTATGGTTAAATTATATATTGAGTTCAGATAGGCGACAAATTGTCTTATAAGGAGTGTTGCGAATTTGTTTTATGTAGTGGTGAAAAGATGAAGGCCGTCTGAAACTAATCAAGACCAAAGTTTTATGTCATATTAGGATTGGATATAAAGAGGCCGTCTGAAAATGAATTTCAGACGGCATTTATTTTCGTAATGTGATCATTCAGGCTCTTAATGACCGTGTTTTGGAGAGTTTTGTTCTTTTGCTTTGATTCGTTTTCCGCGTTTGTATTTGGCTTTGTTTGGGGTGTTTTCTTCGCAATGTATTTTTGTGTTTTGGGAAATAAGCTTACAGGCTCTGTTTGCAGGATACAGGAAGGAAGTGTGTATCCATGGTGCCACCGCAAGACCAAACTGTTGTGCCTTTAGTAGCACCTGTTTTTGCAAAACTTGGTGTCAGGTGGATTTCGGTATTCTTCACAGGAACAGCAGCTTGATTACCGATGGCGACAACAATAGTGCCGTTATCTTCAATACGGACAATCTTTACATAGTTACCGACTTTATTGTCGTCTGAAGCGAGTTGCTTGATATTGAGGTCAAGCGGCAAGCTGCCTTTATTTGCATAGGCTTCTTCAACATAGCTTTTCATGCTGCCGGCCAGCATAATGCCTTCTGCTACTTGTGCTCTGGCAACATAGTTTTGGTATGCAGGAAGAGCCGCTACTGCCAAAATGCCGATAATGCCGATAACAATCATCAACTCAATCAGGCTAAAGCCGATTTGGGCTTTGCGTAGTTTTTTCATTTTTTTGAGTATGTCGTTTTCTTATTTTTATTTTATAAAGCAAATCCCATAATCCTTATGGGATTTGCTTTGAGTCGAATATCTTTTGTTAGATATTTAAATTAACCACCTGTTCAAGAACCACCTGTTCCAGAACCACCTGTTCCAGAACTACTTGTAGTAGCATCAGGACGGCAAGAGGAAGGCAAGAATTTTGTAGCTACGCCATCTGTTCCGCCTGGAGTACTACAAGTCCAAGTAAAAGAGCCGTTAGCAGTTGCACTGGCAGTTGTACCAGGAGTAGCACTGGCAGTGGCAGTAGTGGCATGAGGAGTAAGGGATACAGTTTTGCCTTCAATTTCCTTATTTACGTTATTACTTTTCATTTTGGCAGTAATAACACCGTTACCACCGACTGCTACTTGTTCAACATATTTACCTTTAATATCGGTAGCAGCTGCAATACCAGCCTCTGTATTACTAGTAGGCCATTTACCTTTATCTGCATAGTATTCAACAACAGCAGACTTTTGACCTTCCATCAATAAGATGGCTTCAGAAACTTGGGCACGTGCAGTGTAGTCTTGGTATGCAGGCAGGGCGATAACTGCCAAGATGCCGAGAATCGCGATGACGATCATCAATTCGATCAGGGAGAAACCTTTTTGGATTGCTTTCATTGTTTAAAATTCCAGTTTTAAAGTGTGAATAATTGTGTTTAAGTAAAAAATCCGTAATGTGCTTGGCACTATGTATTATGAGTAAACCATAAGTAAGAAGGAATATACAGCTTCCGTCGGGCTTGCTGCTTTGAGGCTTGAGCCTTATCGGATGTGTTATTACAAGCAGTCAGTGTGCCAAGTGTGCAAAACTGATTAGAAAATTTATTTTTTATTTTTTGTTTATTGTTTTTATTGGGATTATTTTTTAATTTTAAATTTTGTGAGGTTTTGTTTGAAAGTTTCAGGATTTTAGGGAAATTAGGGGGTTGACGTTTTTTGTCAGTTTTGTGTTTTTTGTGACAGAGAGTGTGTGCAAGTTTGGGTATGTGACGTTTTTCGTCAGAAATTAAGCTTGATTCAATAATATGTTAATTGATTTAGATAGACGGTATTTTTATGGATTAATAGGTGAGTTTAATATTTTGTGATTTTATTTTTTTGTTTTTTATGGGTTTTATTTTTTATGCGTATTTTGTTTGAATACGGATAAGGAGAAAATTTGGAAGGAAGGATTTTTGAAGAGGGTTTGGCGTAATAGGTGAATGAAATTTTCCCATTAGAATTATATTCATATGGGTTATGATTTTTGAATGTAGTTTTGTGTCAGAAGGAAGTTCTGGTTTCGAATTTTAAGGCTTTGGATTTCTTGAGTGTTTTAGAAGGGTATATTCAAGATGTTTATATTTTTGGGTGCGATTAGGGTGAGCAAAAAATGCTCACCCTATGTTTTTAAGATGTTCAGACGGCCTTTATGGGGTCAAGACTTCGATCAATGCCTGTTTTAGGGTGTTTTGGGTTTGCGGGTCTTGTAGGGATGGGCTGTAGGTAATGAAGCTGTCCTCAATGCGCTGATCCAAGGTGGTGATTTTGGCGTAGCGCAGGCTGATGTTGTGTGCAAAGAAGGTCTCGGCGATATCGGCGAGGAGATGGGGGCGGTTGACGGCGGTGATGTCTATGGTGTGCCAGCCGGGATAATCTTCTTCGGGGGTGATGATTACGGTAGGCGGAATGGGAATGTGGCGGATGCGGCGGCTGATGTGCGGGCGGCCGCTTTGTTTTTGGACGGTGGTATTGCCGTGGATGAAGCTGTTGAGTTCGGCTTCGAGTGCGCTTTGACGGTCGGGATATTCTTCGGGCGGGAGATTGTCGGGAAGTTGCAGGATAAAGGTGTCAAGGATGTAGTCGTGCTCGGTAATAAAGGCACGGGCGGCTTGGATGTCGAAGCGGTGGCTGCTGAAGATGCGGCAGAGGCGTGCGAAGAGGCGGTCGCCATTGGGCATGAATACCATGACTTGAAGGCTGTTGCTTTGGGGGAGGATACGGCTGCGGACGGCCGGACTTTGGGTGTCGTAGGCGAGGTTTGCGGTGTGCCAGAGGATTTCCCGCGTCTGATGGCGGACGTAGTATGCGCTGCCGAGGATGCGGCGGAGTTTTTGTTGGTTTTTGAGGGGAACGGCCGCGCGTGTGAGCTGATCGGTCGAGGCTTGTTCGCGTCGGTTGGGGAGGCGTTCGGGATCGTGGTGTTTGCTGTTTAAAACGGCGGCGGTGCTGTGGTAGAGGGTTTGGAGCAGACTGGCGCGCCATGTGTTCCAAAGTTTGGGGTTGGTGCCGCGGATGTCGGCAATGGTAAGCAGGTAGAGTGCGTCGAGGTATTCGCGCGTGGGAATACGGCGGCAAAAGGCTTGGAGGACATGGGGATCTTGGATGTCTTCTTTTTGGGCAACGGTGGACATGAGCAGGTGGTTTTCAACCAGCCATGCGAGGAGGTGGCTTTCTTCTTCGGTGTAGTAGTGGTTGGCGGCGAATTGTTGTGCGTCTTTGATGCCTTCTTTTGCGTGATCGCCGCCACGGCCTTTGGCGATGTCGTGCAGCAGGGCGGCGGTGTAGAGGACATGCGGTCTTGGGTAGGCCTGCATGATGGCGCTGGCCTCGGGCATTTCGTGGCTGTGGGTTTCGATGGCGAGACGGCGCATATTGCGGACGACGGTCAGGATGTGGTCGTCTACGGGGTAAATATGGAAGAGGTCGTGTTGGAGCAGGCCGGTGATTTTTTCCCATGCGGGGAGATAGCGGCCAAGTACGCCGTAGAGGTTGAGAAAACGGAGGGTTTGGGTAAGGCCGGTGCCGTGTTTGAAGAATTGGATAAAGCGGCGGCGGTTTTCTGGATTTTGGGTGAAACGGGTGTTGATTTTTCGTGTGGCCGCCCACCATGCACGCAGGGTTTGCGGCTCGATGGTGGTGATGTTTTGCTCCTGCATGGTTTGAATGATGGTGAAGATGTGTTCGGGATTTTGCTCGAACAGGGCAAGGTCGTTGGCGGCGATTTGGTGGCCGATGCGTTTGTAGTGGCTGTCGATGGGGTGGATATGTTGGGGACGGCTGGAGGTTTGATGGTTTTTAAGAACCGGAATGAGGATGCCGTTGAGTTGTTTGATGGCTTTAGTGGCACGGTAGAAGGTGTGCATTAGGGCTTCGCTTCGGCCGCGGATGTCGGGTTGGGTATAGCCTAAGCTTTCGGCAACTTGGGACTGGTAGTCGAAAAGCAGCCTGTCTTCGGGGCGGTCGGCAGTAAGGTGGAGATGAATGCGGATGTTGGCGAGCCGGCGGTAGCCATGGGCCAACATACCGGCTTCGGTGCGTGTGAGGACGCCGGCAGTAACAAGGGCGGTGGGGTTGCTGTCTATGCCTTGTGCTTTGGCTGTCCAAATCAGGGTGTGGATGTCGCGCAGGCCGCCGGGGCAAGTTTTGATGTTGGGTTCGAGTTGTGCGCCTGTACCTTGGGATTTGGTATGGCGTTGCTCCATTTCGAGGAGTTTGGCTTCGATAAAGGCGGCTGTGTCGCGGCGTGTGTTGAGTTTGTTTAGAAGTTGGGCGGTAAGGTTGGCATTGCCTTGTAGGTGGCGTGCTTCTAGAAAGGCGGTTTCGCCGGTAATGTCGTTTTGGGTGCTTTGGAGGATTTCTTCTATGCTGCCGCTTTTGATGGCCGGATTGAGGCGTGCGTCCCAAAGGGTTTGGATAAATTGGGCGGTTTGCTGTTGCAGGCCGTCTGAAAAAGGAGTGGAGGAAATAATTGCTAAGTCCCAGTCGGAATGGGGATAGAGTTCGCAACGCCCAAAGCCGCCGATGGCAATGAGACTGATGTCGTTGCTGTCGGGGAAGTGGATTTGCCAGAGGGTTTGTAGCAGGGTTTCGGCAGCGGCGATATGGTCGCGGAAGTAAGCGGTAGGGCGGTTGTTTTGGCGGTAGGCAGTTTCTGCTGCGACTTTTTGCTGCTGGTAAGTTTGGATGGCTTGTTGGGCGGCGGTCATGATGGTATCTGGTTGTGAATTAGGCTTGGGTATCCGCAGGCTCGGTCATTTGGCGGAGCATTTCTTGCGGTGGAAGGAGGAGTTTGTAAGGGGCGATTTTGAGTGCGGATGCGATTTTTTCGATGTTGGAAAGGGCGATGTTCCAGCGTTTGCGCTCAACGGCGGAAACGTAGGTACGGTCGAGTCCGCATTGGCGTGCCAGTTCTTCTTGCGACCAGCCGTGATTGACGCGATAGAGGCGCATGTTGTAAGCGATAACGGCGCGGAGGTCTTGCGGATCGGGTAGGCTTGGAGGGGGAGTGAGTTTGTTGACCATGGTATTTTGAGTTTGTGGTTTGAACGATAAGGGGATTTTATACTATTTTTGTGAGGGGAAAGGAAAGGCCGTCTGAAAGTTTTCAGACGGCCTTAAAGAGGGTAGGTATAAAAAAAAGGGGGTGGCTTTCGGCCACACCCAAACACACACACATCAAGAGGAAAGAAAAATCATTTAATAAGAGAGCTGGCTCTTATAGAGGAAAACTGGAGGATTAGGGCTTGACCCTGAAGCATTGAAAGGCATTATAAATGAAAATAGGGTTGGGGTATTGATACAGGTCAATTCGGGCTTGATTTAGAAAATATATTTTTAGGATAGTGGAAATAAATTAAAAATAAGGTTTGATTGTGAATAAAAGTCATTAGGCCGTCTGAAAAATGGGTTTCAGACGGCCTGATTGGTTTAAAGGCTGCTACTTACTATATAAATTAAGTATTAAGCCAAACCTTTATTTTTGGCTTCTTGCAGGCGGGCTTCAAAGTTGCTGAGATTGACGCCTGCCTGTTCGGCTGCGGCAACTACTTCGGCTACAGATGCGCCGTGTTGTACTTGATGATAACCCCAAAGCAGGGAGCAGCGAGTGCCGGTACGGCAGAAGGCAAGGATAGGAGCCGGAGATTGTTGCAACAGATTTTGGAAGGCTGCAACATCGACTGCGTTGATTTGAGGCGCAACAACGGGCTGGTGTGAGAATTGGTTGATGCCGGTCTCTTTAAACCAGTTTTGCACTTCGGCAAAAGCCGGTTGGTTTTCTTCTTCGCCGTCCGGGCGGTTGCAGATGACGGTTTGGATGCCGAGACGTACGGCTTCTTGGACATCGGATTCGGTCAGTTGGGGGGCGATATAGAGGGTGTCGGTCAGTTTACGGATGGGCATAGTTTTTCCTTTTCTAAGTTTGATGATGGATGTTATTGCTTTTGAGGTTTCAATAAGGCTTGTTCCAATAGTTTTTTATTTGCTTTGGATTGGTTTTGTATATATTTACGGACAATATTGTCGATCGTCGAGTCTTGCTCCATATTGGAGCGAGTTGACCAAATGGCAGAAGCAAGCATGAGGTCTACATGATTTGGATGCTGTTCGGCTGCTGTTTGGGCTTTAATAATGTAGTCGAGAATGCGTTCAACAGCTTTAGGATTGCCGGTTGCATAGTAGGTTACCCATAGAAAATCTAGTGATGCAGGAGAAACCATTGGTTCTTGAAGTGGATGGAAGGTTTTGATTTGTTCAATTTCATTTTTAAGTGCGGCATCTAATGTCAGGCTATTAAGACATGTTTGGGCTTGAGGTGTACCTGTCATTGCGAGAGTATAGGCAGCAAAAGTTTGTGCATTATCGTGGTAAGTACGAATTTTGTTACACCAAGCTGTGCTGACTTGAGGATACTTTTGTAAGACTTGGCTGGCCCAAGCAATAGTGGTATGGCGCGTGAGATTGGCTTTGACTATGCCGTCCAGTAAGTTAACCGCGCGTGTATCAGAAGGGTTTTTGTAGAAGACGGCAACTTCTTTGCTCAGCTTCTCGGTTGGAAGCTTTTCTGTCGAGGTAGTGGTAGGTTCAGCCGCGGAATGCAAGCTGATAAATAGGACAAGTGTCCCGATAAGAAGTTTTTTCATGGCTGTTCTTTCAAGTGAGATATTTTCAAATTGTCTTGTGTAGAGATAGTTGGTTAAAAATAAGATTTAGTCATTATAAAGCCAGTTTTCGAGTTTTGGGCGATCGGTAATGTGCAGCAGGGCAGTATTGGCTTCTGCTGCTTGAACTGTGATGCTAGTTTCGCGCAACAGGCCTTGGCGGAAGAAATGGATGGTGGTGCGCGTGCCGATAGGCAGTTTGCTCCACTGCGCTGCAAGGTCGTTGCAGGCATATCCGCCTAAGGCGATGATTTTGTCTTGCGGGCAGAGTCCGGCATTTTCTGCGCTGCCGCCATTAAATACATGAGTCAGGATAGCGTGGTCGCCGTTTTGTTTGAAACGTGCGCCCAAATCATTGGCGGGGGCAACCGATTGGGGTTCGCTTGTAAATGCTCCGCCGTGCTGGCGTGGCAGGGGGATGAAGTCGAGTTTGACACCTACGCTTTGCAGACATTCTGCGAGCGGAAGGTCTTCGGTGCTGTATAAGGCCGTCTGGAAGAAGGTTGCTAAATCTAAACCGGTCATTTCTTGGCAACGGGTTTGCCAGTGTTTTTCGGGTATGCCTTGATGGGTGTTGCACCAATCGCGATAGTGTTGCTGCATCACGCTGTCGAGGGTGTATTTGCCTTGGCTTTTTTCACGGATGATGAGGTCGAGGCAAAGTGCGGCCAGTGCACCTTTTTGATAGTAGCTGATGATGGCGTTGGGGCTGTTTTCGTCTTGTTTGTAGAACTTGTCCCACGCGCTGAAACTGGATTGGGCAAGTGTTTGTTTCAGACGGCCTTGTGTCTGCTGTACGCGTGTGATGCCTTGTGCAAGCAGGGTAAGGTAGGCTTCGGGGCTGATGGTTTTGCTTCGGGCTAGAAAGAGGTCGTCGTAGTAGGAAGTAATGCCTTCAAATGCCCAAAGTTGCTCGGTGTAGTTTTCTTGGTCGAGATTGTAAGGTGCGAAGACAGCCGGTTTGATGGATTTGACGTTCCATGCGTGGAAGTATTCGTGGGAGAAGAGGCCGAGTAATTCGGTATAGGCTTTGTCGGCTTCGCCCATGTCGTAAGATGGCAGACTGTGGCGGTCGGCGAGTAGGGCAGTGCTGCTGATGTGTTCCAGTCCGCCGTAGAGGTTGTCGCCCAGATGTAGTAGGAAAAGGTATTCGGTAAACGGGGCAGGGGAGGGGAACATCGCCAACTCGATTTCGCAGATTTTTTGAATATCGGCGAGGAAGCGGGCGCGGTCGAAATCGGGGTAGATACCGCTTAATGCAATACGGTGGGGAATGCCTTGTGCTTTAAAGTCAAGGAATTCGATGATGCCTGTTTCAACGGGGTGATCAATAAGCTCGGCATATGAGGCCGTCTGAAAAGTGGTCGCTGAAATTTGGGGCAGGGTTGTGGCTATTTGCCATGTGTGTGGCAGGGTAGGAAATTCGACTTGGTGCGGTTGTTCCTCTTGTCCGTGTACTTTTAAGAAGAGGCATGCGCCATCGAAAAAGCCACGCTCGGTGCTGAGGAACGAGCCGCGAACTGATAAGTCGAATGCGTAGACGGTGTAGTAAATTTCCCACGCTCCGCTGAGGGCCGGGGTTTGCCAATGGTTTTTGCTGGTTTGCGTCAGTGGCTGGGTTTTGCCGTTGCAACGCGCGCTGATGTGTGTGATGTGGCGGGCAAAGTCACGGATGAGGTAGCTGCCGGGAACCCAGTTTGGTAGGCTGATTTCTGTTTCATAATCATTGGGTTGGGTGAATGATAAGGTGATGTGCCATTCATGAGACAGAAAGTTAGGGGTAATTTTGTAATTAATCATAGCTATCGTATAGTTTGCTAAAGTTTATTAAGAATAAGTGTTTTAAAAGGTTAGGTTTAATCTATATCAATAAATTTGTACGAAAAAGGGGGCTTGAAAAAATACTGTGCCCGATTTATTGGATATGTTTAAATAATTTATTGATTATAAAAGAAATGAGATTATGCCTCACTAAAGGTTTTATGCAATATGGAATGTAATTTTGCTTGGCATGTTGTGGTGTCTATGTTAAATTTAGAAAAATTTGAGCCTTAGCTGTATTGCGCTTTTCATAAACGTAAGGGTTGGGGTGAGATAAAAATTTTTTATACCCATAATTTATGGAGACTTCCATGGACACACAAACTTATAACTACAAAGTGGTGCGCCAGTTCGCCATCATGACTGTAGTTTGGGGTATTGTGGGCATGTTGGTCGGTGTAATTGTAGCCGCCCAATTATTTGCTCCATCCCTTGATTTATCTGAAATTGGACCTTGGTTCCACTTTGGCCGCCTGCGTCCGCTGCATACCAATGCGGTTATTTTTGCATTTGGTGGTTGCGGTCTGATTGGTACATCATACTACGTTGTTCAACGTACATGTAATACCCGTCTGTTTGGCGGTTGGTTGCCTGCATTTACCTTCTGGGGTTGGCAGGCTGTCATCGTGGCTGCGGCTATTAGCTTGCCTATGGGTTATACCCAAGCTAAAGAATATGCTGAATTGGAATGGCCTATCGACATCCTGATCGCTTTGGTTTGGATTGCTTACGCCATCGTATTCTTCGGTACGATTGCCAAACGTAAAATCAAACACATTTACGTTGCCAACTGGTTCTACGGCGGCTTCATCTTGGCTGTCGCACTGTTGCACATCGTCAATAACATCAGCATCCCTGCCGGTCTGATGAAATCTTACCCCGTTTACGCTGGTGCAATCGATGCGATGGTTCAATGGTGGTACGGTCATAACGCGGTGGGCTTTTTCCTGACTGCGGGCTTCTTGGGTATGATGTACTACTTCGTACCAAAACAAGCAGGCCGTCCTATTTACTCTTACCGCTTGTCCGTTGTTCACTTCTGGGCTTTGATTTTCACTTATATGTGGGCAGGTTCTCACCACTTGCACTACACCGCATTGCCTGACTGGACTCAATCTTTGGGTATGGTATTGTCTTTGATCCTGTTCGCACCTTCTTGGGGCGGTATGATCAACGGTATCATGACTCTGTCTGGTGCATGGGACAAACTGCGTACCGACCCGATTTTGAAATTCTTGATCGTATCTCTGTCCTTCTACGGTATGTCTACCTTCGAAGGTCCGATGATGTCTATTAAAACAGTTAACGCTCTGAGCCACTATACTGACTGGACTGTTGCACACGTTCACGCCGGTGCATTGGGTTGGGTAGGCTTCGTAACCATCGGTTCCGTTTATTACATGATCCCTCGCCTCTTCGGTAAAAACGAAATGTACAGCACCAAATTGGTTGAAGCGCATTTCTGGATTGCAACCATCGGTGTGGTTCTGTATATCGCCGCGATGTGGATTGCCGGTGTGATGCAAGGCCTGATGTGGGGTTCTTTGAACGAAGACGGCACACTGACTTATTCCTTTGTCGAATCTGTAAAACGTACCATGCCTTACTACATGATTCGTTTCACCGGCGGCCTGCTGTACCTGAGCGGTATGTGCATCATGGCATATAACGTTTACCGTACTGCTATCAGTGGTAAAGCAGTTGATGCTGAGATTCCTGCGGTTTCTCAAACTCAACACCACTAATGACAAGAAAGATAGGCTACCAAAATGAAATTACAACAATTAGCTGAAGAAAAAGTCGGTGTACTGATTGTATTCACCCTGCTTGTAGTCAGCGTCGGCCTTCTGATCGAGGCCGTCCCGCTGTTCTTCTCCAAGGCAGTTACTGAACCTGCGCCAGGCGTGAAACCATATAACGCCTTGCAAGTGGCCGGTCGTGATATTTACGTACGCGAAGGCTGCTACAACTGCCACTCTCAAATGATTCGTCCATTCCGTGCAGAAACTGAACGTTACGGCCACTACTCCGTTGCCGGTGAGTCTGTTTATGACCATCCGTTCCAATGGGGTTCTAAACGTACCGGTCCGGATTTGGCTCGTGTCGGCGGCCGTTATTCCGATGAATGGCACCGCATCCACCTGCTGAACCCGCGCGACGTCGTGCCGGAGTCTAATATGCCTGCATTCCCATGGCTCGCACGCAATAAAGTCGATGCCGAGGCAACTGTGGCGCATATGAAAGCCCTGCGTAAAGTGGGTACACCTTACAGCGATGAAGAAATTGCCAAAGCACCTGAAATGCTGGCCAATAAATCAGAGCTGGACGCTGTTATCGCCTACCTGCAAGGCTTGGGCTTGGCATTGAAAAACGTAAGGTAACATCATGGACGCTAACTGGGCTCGCTCGCTCTTTACTGTTTGGGTATTCATCAGCTTTATTTTAGTCCTCTATATTGTGTTCAATAGACGCAATAAGAAAAACTATGATGATGCAGCCAGCAGTATTTTCGATAATGACGAGCAAAGGCCGTCTGAAAAGGACGATCAAGCTCAGTCAGTCCGTGATCACGGAGCAAAATAATGAACACAACATCCCAATTTACCAGTAGTTTCTGGAATATATATATTGCCGTTATCGTCGTGCTCAGCTTCATCGGCCTGGCTTGGCTTCTGCTTTCGCAAAATGTTGTGAAACGCCCTAAAAAAGGCGAAGAAGTAAAAACCACGGGTCATGAGTGGGACGGTATTTCGGAGTACAACAACCCTCTGCCACGTTGGTGGTTTTGGCTTTATGTCTGCACATGGCTGTTTGGTGTCGGCTACCTGATTATGTATCCCGGTATCGGCGATTACAAAGGCCTGTGGGGCTGGAGCAGCCATGGTCAATATGAAGAAGAAGTTGCCAAAGCCAATCAGCAATACGGTAAAGTGTATGCTAAATTTTCCAATATGCCGATTGAAAAAGTGGCTAAAGATCCTGAAGCCCGTGCTATTGCACAAAACCTTTTCAATACCTACTGTATCCAATGTCACGGCTCAGATGCCAAAGGCTCTAAAGGCTTCCCAAATCTGACTGACGACGACTGGTTGTGGGGTGGTGAACCTGAAAAAATTCAGGAAACTATTGAAAAAGGCCGTACTGCCGCCATGCCTGCATGGGGTCCTGCTTTGGGTGAAGAAGGCGTGAAAAACGTAACACAGTATGTTATGTCTCTTTCTAAACCTAAAGGTCAATACGACGAAGAACGTGCAGAACGCGGTAAAGCCCTGTTTAGCGGCCCACCTGCCAACTGTTTCACTTGTCACGGCGACAAAGGTCAAGGTATCCAAGGTCTTGGTCCGAACCTGACTGACGATGTATGGTTGTGGGGCGGTACTCAAAAAGCGATTACCGAAACCATTACCAACGGCCGCAGCAGCCAAATGCCTGCTTGGGGTCACTTCCTCGACAAAGACAAGCTGCACATCATGACTGCTTACGTTTGGGGTATGTCTAACAAAGACGGTAAAAAAGCTCCTGCTAAAAAAGCTGAGCCTGCTCAAGCTGCTCCAGCAGCCGAAGCATCAGCCCCTGCAGCTGACAGCGCAGCATCTGCCGCTCCTGCTTCAGATGCTAAAGCTGCTCCGGCTGCTGAAGCCAAACCTGCTGAAAAAGCAGAAGCGGCTCCGGTTAAGGTAGATGGCAAAGCTGTTTTTGAAGCCAACTGTAAAACATGTCATGGCGGTATGATTCCAGGCGCTCCTGTCGTAGGTAAAAAAGAAGACTGGGCTCCTCGAATTAAGCAAGGTAAAGACACTTTGCACAAACATGCTATTGAAGGCTTTAATTCTATGCCGGCTAAAGGCGGTAATGGCAGCCTGAGTGATGATGAAGTTAAAGCAGCTGTAGACTTTATGGCAAACGAGTCTGGCGCGAAATTCTAATTTTGAGTCAGATTGAAAAAAAGCGTACCTAGAAAGGTACGCTTTTTTATATTTGATAAAACCGTATGGAAAAACATACAAAAGGCCGTCTGAAACATTCAGACGGCCTTTTGTTTTAAACCTAGATTATTCAATTTAAAATAGATGTACTACGGTTCAGGAACTACTCACCGAAAGATTATTCGATGCTGTCGAGTAGTTTTGGGTGATTGTTCCCAATTTCGTATTACTTTCAATTTGTGGTTAAAAAAGGTGTCATGATCTTCTATACGCATCATCATACGCATAGAATCTATACCGTTGTCGGCAAATCTTAGATCAGGCTGGCCGACAAAATTGTTTCTAATGAAGCTTTCTATATTGGCAGTAGCCGCACTTTGATATTGGTATCTAAACCATTACATTCAAATGGGTGACCGACAACCTGCTCCAATTATTGTCAACCAATGTTCCAACATACCAATAGAAAAATGAAAAAGGCCGTCTGAAAATCTGGTTTCAGACGGCCTTTTGCTGTAAAGGGGTAGATTTAAGAGAAACCCAAGCGTTTATCGGGTCGGGTAAATACAAAAATAAACAGAGCAGTTAACGCGCCCAAAGTATCGGCAAGCATGTCTTTTTGCGCGTCCCAAATATCGCCTTGAGAGCCCAAGAACTCCAGTCCGGCCTCTCCACCATCGATGACGGCATATTGCCATTCGATGATTTCATAGGCGGCGGCCACACTCATAATGAAGAACAGGGAGAAAAATAAGGCCAACGGCAAATTGCACAGCTTGCGGCGCAGCAGCCATTCAGCCATCGGGTAGGCATAAAAGCCGATGATGTAATGGGCAATACGGTCGTAATGATTGCGGTTTTCGCCCAAAATTGGCTCGACAAAGCGGTTGATGGATTCAAACGGTACATCGGCAAAAGTGTAGTATGCACCGATGGAATGCATGATCAGCCAAAAACTCATGAATAAGTAGGCCAGGTTGCTGAAGCGGAAAATGCGGTAGGTGGCAACCAAAAGGAAGAATACGGATGCTACGGGAACGATTTCGGCGTACCAGACTGCGCGGTCATGGGGATTGATGCCTGACCAAACAATGAGGGCGAAGATAATCGCAGCAAGAAAAATGGGAAAGATTGGAGAGGGTTTGTTCATGTTGTGTGTATGTAATAACAATGTCGCGTATTGTATAACGAATCGGCAGGGCTGGTAGTTTTAGACATTCAAGGCCGTCTGAAAACAGCTTTCAGACGGCCTGAAGTTTAGCCGTTCCAGAAATAACGGGTGATGTGGAAAAACACGGGTGCGGCAAAACAAATTGAATCTACGCGGTCAAGCATGCCGCCGTGTCCGCGTATCATATTGCCCCAGTCTTTGACACCGTAATCGCGTTTGATGGCAGACATAACCAGGCCGCCAAAGAAGCCCATCAGGCAGACGATAAAGCCGATAACGGCTGCTTGGCCGTGGGAGAACGGTGTAATCGGTGCCATCAGCGCGGCAATGGCCGTGGCCGATAAAATACCGCCGACAGTGCCGGAAATGGTTTTGGACGGGGAAAGCGAGGGCATGATTTTTGCACCGCCAATCAGTTTGCCCCAAACGTATTGCAATACATCCGATACTTGCACCACGCCAATCAGGAAGATCAGCAACAGGATATTGTTGCTATTATCGAAGCCGTCCAAGTCTAGAAACATCAGCGCCGGAACATGGGACAGACAGAAGATGCAAATCATCGCCATCCATTGTGTTTTGGCGGCGCGTTCCAAAAAAGTGCGCGGTTTGGCCGCTGAGGCTGGCAATAATCGGCAGTATCAAAAAGCCGTAAACCGGAATAAAAATGCTGAACATGCCGTACCAGCCGTTATAGACGAAATAGTATTGCACCGGCAGCAGCAGGTAAAAGCAGATCACCATGCTGTAATAGTCGCTGCGGCGGCGATAGACGAGGGTCATAAATTCGCGTAGTGCGGCAAATGAAATCAGGAAAAACAGTACAACTGTCCCGATTTTTCCGAACCAAAACGCGCCCAGCAACACCAGCGTCATCAGCCACCATGCGTAAATGCGGGCGTTAAGGTTGGCGATGGTGGCATTATCTGTGCCATTTTTGCGCTTGAGCCATTGTCCGATGATGCTGGCAAAACACAATACGGCAAATACGCCGACAAAAATATAGCTGGCTTGCGGAGTCAGATGAGCGGCGGCCTGTTCGACAATGATTTGTTGGGAAGTCGTAGAAAGGCTCATGCTTGTCCTCCTTTGTTTTGATGAACTTCAGATTCATTTTGGCGAAGTTCGCTGCGGTCGTTTTCAGACGGCCTGAGTGCCAGCAACGCTTCACGGCTGCGTGTCAAAAAGCTGTCTTTGTCTTCGTTTTCCTGCAAGGTAAGCGGTTGTCCGATATGGACTTCACACAAAAGCGGGATAGGCAGGATTTTGCCTTTGGGCAGTACGCGGCTGATGTTGTCTATCCAAATCGGCACAAATTCGGTATTGGGTTTGCTTTTCGCCAGATGATAAATGCCGGACTTGAACGGCAGCAGGATAGTGTTGTCGTCAGTATTACGCGTGCCTTCAGGGAAAATAATCAGGGAATCGCCTGCGTTCAGTGCGTCTTTCATCTGTTCGGTAATTGCTTGCGGATTATCGCTATGGCGCGGAATCAGCAAGGCGTTGAAAACGTTTTGAATGATGAAGCGTTTGAGTTTGCTTGTCAGCCAGTAATCCGAACCGGCGACTGGGCGCGTGGACAAGCGCCAGCGGCGGGGTAGGGAAATCCACACCAGCACAAAATCGCCATGGCTGCCGTGATTGGCATAATAGACCTTTTGGTGCTGATTGAATGTCAGTTCGTGCGGACTTTTAGGACGGACGCCCGTAAGAAAAGAGACCGACAGACACAAGGCTTGGTCGGTCAGCCAGGCAAGTTGTTTTTTGAGGAAGTTTTTCATTGTTTCTGCCTTTGGGAGTGAGATACCACTAAGGATTTGGTTTGGGTAAATCAGCAAAAATAATCAAATGCTTTGGATAAGCAAAATTAAAAATTGTGCGGCGGTCAGGTATAAGCTTTTGCGCCATAAGGAAAGTGCGCCGTTTATCCGTTGGGTCAACGTACGGCTGCCTGAAATTTGATGTAAACTGTTTTGTTGTAAGGATTGGTCGAAGTCTTCAGGAGAGTAGTGGTTGTCGGCAAAGTCTTGGAACACGCGGTGGTCGAAGTGAATGCGGATATGGCAGTACAGCAAAACCGCTGCCAAGACAAGTTGCACCGCAAACCATGCGCCGCCATATTTTGCCGACAAGGCGAGCAGCAAGGCGTTGCAGGCGGCAACATAATGTGTGGTAGAGAGCAGGTGGGCAGTAATACGGCTGTCGGTTGCGTTGTTCATCATTATCCTTGTTTTAAACGGTTGGCAGCAGCTTCGACTGCTTTGGCAGTGGCCGGCGATAATACCATTTGCGGCCGAACCTGTTGGAGTTCGGCCTTCGCTTGCGCCAAGTCTTTGCAGCCACCATAGACCAGCAGCCACGTCAGCACCACTGCGGCACTTCTTCCATAACCCAAAGCGCAGCATACCAGCACTTTGCCGTGTTTTCGACGCAAGGTTTCCAATATCAAGGCCGTCTGAACCAAATCATTTTCAGACGGCGTTACCATATCCAGTAAAGGCAGGGAGCGATATTCTCCTTGATAGCTACGGCAGGGATATTCGGCGCATACATCCAATACGGCAGGCAGATGGTTTGAAATCCCCAAAACGCTGCCAATCAATACATCATTGCGGACTTGTGCCGTTTTCGCCTTACCGCGTAACCAATACGCCATGTTTAGCCATGCACCCACAAGATAAGGCAATAGTAAAACCATTGCTGCCGCCGATAATTTACCGTTAGCCTGTTTTTGGAATATGTTTGCATTTCCAGTCAAATGGGCAAAGGCCACCATCAGCAAAGACACGCTAATCCATATCAACCACAGCCACGCGCCACCCAGCAGCGCAGGTAAAGCCATCAAACACGCGCCAAGAAAATACAGCAACGCAATCTTTCTTGAGCGTACATCACTTGAGCCTAGTCTTAACGGCGAAGTCATCTGACGCGGGAAAGCCCACAACACCAGCCAGCCAAGCAATGCTCCAGTCGGCACGTCAATAAAATGATGTTGATAAGTCGTCAATACCGACAAGGCAATCAGGCTTTGCCATAAGAAAAGCGGCAGGCGGATTTTGGGAAAGCGCGTCCAATAAAATGCACCCACGATAATCGCCAACGCGATATGCAAAGATGGTGCTTGGTTGTACGGCAAATCAAATGCAGCCAATGAATCAAACAGCCAGCCTGACAACCCATCGGCAGGCGGTTTAGGCCACCCGAAACGCAGCGGAAACAGTACAAAGCAAACAGTTGCAATCAGTTGGGCGGCTACAAGGTGCGCTACATATCGGTTTTGTTCATGTGTATCACGGCAAAGAAAAAATGCCGCGGTATACATCAGGTTTAGCGACCAATAAGGCACAATCGTCCATGCCCAAAACGGAATATTGCTCTCCCATGTAAAAGCGATTTCAGGCACATAGTCCAGCGACGCCGCGTAATGGTTGGAGAGGCCGTAGCTGGTGTAAAACAGGATACCGACTAAAATCAGCTTGAGCAGGGAGGTTTTGAGGGTGGGTTTCATGGACTTATTTTGGACATCTCAATTCATCGCCGTATTGATCGGAGCGAAGGCAGGATAAAGCGTTTTCTTTTGGATGGTAGCGGAATTCCTGCCACGGACCATCTGTTGAAACGGCTCGCCAGTGATGCTGTGAAGATTGGTATTGTTTCAACGTGCCGTGTGCTCCTTTGATACAAAAATTCTGTATCTTGCCTGCTGCCAATATTCCGCGTTGTCTATTGATCGGTGTTGTAAATAAGGCAATAAGCCTAGGCACATCAGCATTTGGGGAAAATTTCATTTTGACGTAGCCGTATCTTTCATTGGATTCGATGGTCAAAGCAGATAAGGGTTGTCCGAAAGCAACAGAATTTTTCAATTCGATAATTAATACTTCACTTCCTGATGCCGTCTGCTTGTTATGGCTACGGAGAACGGATGTACGGTATTTCGTAGGTAGTCTGTCTATTTCAGACTTTTCATAAGGCAGGGCTTCTAAATCAAAAGTACAATCTCGTTTCATAGATTGCAATAATGGTGTCCAGTCAACCGCAGCAGCATGGCAGATAGCTGAAAATGTGGAAACAAGCAGTAATGTAAGTAACTTTAGCATTATGGGATTTCAACTTATTGAAATTTGAGCAAGCGCTCCCGAGAATTTCTTTGTATATTGGTATATCGTATATTTTTTCGGAATAGGTAAGATATATGTTCTACTTTAAAAGTGATGCAATGATGGCTCCGGATAGTCTATTCCAAAAATCACTTTTTTATTTTGTGGAGTAATACCAAATAAAACTCATATTTGGCTGTTATTTCAATAGAAATAACTAGACGACTTCTGAAGTCATAGGTATTGACAAAGCATAACCACTTCATCATGAAAAACGACGAATCTGTTTACATCAATCTTTCATTCAAAGCGAACGATTTAAGCATCATTGAGGCCGTCTGAAAACCGGAACAAGGTTCAGACGGCCTTTTTTTGCTATTATCTTTATTATTTCTTCACTGCCAAGCTCACGGTGAAAATACCGTCTTCGTCTATCCATTGATGGATTTTTTCAAAACCGGCTTTTTCAACCAACTGATCCATTTCCTGCTGACTGCGGCGGCGCATTACCCAGTTTGGGCTGCCTGCTTTGTGGCTGGTCAGGGCGCGGGCAATCATTTCCAGTTGCGGATGCCACGGCTGGCCGGTGTAGATCAGGTAGCCGCCGGTTTCAATAGCTTCGCCGAAACCGTAGAGCGAGTTCAAAATCAAATCGTTGTCGGCAAACAATTCATGTAGGCCGGAGACGATGCCCAGCGTTGGACGTGGCTGTAAATCGTGATAATTGGCGCGGTCGTAGGCATTGACTTCATTGAAGGTTACCGTCTCTTGCAAGCCGCGCTCGGCAATCAGTTTGCGTCCGGCTTCAACATTAATCGGACTGTAATCGCGCAAGCGTACGGAATCAGGCAATGTGTCGGCAGTTAGGGCATCCAATACATAGCGGCCATGACCGGACGCGATATCCAAAACGTGTACCGGTTTGCCTGCTTCACGCAGTTTGGCTGAGGCCGTCTGAATGGCTTTGCCGATATTGACTTTGCGTTGGCGAATGCCGCGCCAGCCGATGGCGTTGAGATAGTATTTGTCCACCCATACACCGAAAGCATTGCTGCCTTGCGGTTGATTGCGGTAGACGTAATCCAGCGTGCTACCCGAATCAAAACCTGTTTCTTGACCGATTCTCAAACCTTCACTCCAGCGCGAACCCAGTTTGAGCGAGGCGCGATATGTTGCCCAAAATGCGCCGCGAGGCGTACAAACAGGCAAAGGTGTAGCCAGTTCGTCAGCTTCGCGACGGCTGTCTCCAAATAAGTGCGCTTGAGTCAGATCGACTTGTTGCAAAGGCTGATTGAAACGCTCGCGGATAAAACGGCGCATTTCAACAAACGCGATTTCACGGTTTTGCTCGCCTAAAGTATCGTGGTAGAAACCGGGCAGGATATGGCGTTCTTTAATATGGCTGCCCAAACAGTTGTAGAAATCGTGTTGCGGTTTGTGATGAACAACCCAATCGCTGCCTGAAATCAACAGTTGTACAGGCGTAGTAATGGCTTGTGCATCGGTAACCACACGTTCGGCCGCTTCATATAAACCCAGCAGGATGCGTACAGAAATAGCGCGGGCAATAAGCGGATCATTGTCGTAGCTTTTTTGACGTTCGACATTGTGGGTCAGATAGTGGGCTTTGACGTAGCTGTTGACAAAGAAATTGCCGCGCCATTTTTGCATGATTTTCAAACCGGTACGGGCAAACGGAACATAGAGTTTGACTTTGAACGCAGGCGAAGCCAATACGGCGCAACGGATTTTCGGTGCGTAATCGTGCAACCAAGTAGAAACCAATACCGCACCGACACTTTGCGCAATCACGCAGATGTTTTCAGGTTTGATGCCGTATTCGCTTTGGATGTGTCGGATAAAATCATCTACGTCTGCAACCGAAGTGCCGATACTCGGACTATCGCCGCGTTCACCGGGGCTGTAGCCATGACCGCGCGCATCCCAAGCAAAATAGGCAAAATCGTTGAAACCCAGTTCATCCGCCACAAACATCATCCGGCCAGAATGCTCATGTCCGCGATGGAACAGCACAATGGCTTTGTCGGAAGAACCATCGGCAGCAGGGCGATAGCGGTAGAAAAGCGAAGTACCGTCTTGGGTAGAAAAGTATTTTTGCTGTTCGGACATGAGAAACTCCTAATAGTCATGTTTTTTGAACAGTATCATGACATATCGGACGAATGCAATGATGGAGAGAAATGGTAAAAGATGGTTTCAAATTTCACTTAAAACGGATGACAGTGATTGTTAAAAGGTTGGATAGAGGGTGTTTGGATAATCTTACAAACTACTACCGACATATCATCATAAACTCTTTGTTTCGCAATTAATTTACGAAACACAGTCAGACGGGACTTATCGTTATCATATTGTTGCCAAATTTTTTCTCTTATTTCTTCTGAAAGAGCATCACTTAGGCCGTCTGAACAAAGCAGCAGGCTTTCTCCTGCTTTAAGCGTAAGTTCGATATGGCACATTTTGTCTTGGAATTCGGAATAATCTGCTACTAGATAAGAAGAAACGCCGCCATATATGGTGGCGAACCCTTCTTCTTTTTTATCCGACAAACCATCCAGCAATTCGGAGAGTATCGAGTGATCTTGGGTCAGTTGCTTCCATGTTCCTTGTGTATCAATCAAATAGGCGCGGCTGTCGCCTACGCTGATGATTTTGGTTTGGCCGGTGGTTTGGTCGATTTCTGCGGCAACAAAAGTGGTTGATGAACCAAAATAATCCTCTGCCAACTCTTGAGATAAAGCGGCTTGTACATGATTGATGGTTTGACGGCTGAGTTTGGCTGTACGGCTTAATAGGTGCATGGCTGATTTGCTGGCTTTTTCGGGATGATTGCTATTGGAAATACCGTCGGCTATCCCGATGATAAAGCGTGGACGGGTTTCAAGACGTGTTTCAGCGGTTTTGAGTTTATATTGAAACACTTGTTCGCCGTTAAAAAGGGCATCTTGGTTGTGTTGTTGGTTGCTGCCGATTTGTTGGCAGAAGGTGATTTCGCAAAATTTGTTCATGATTTGTCCATTTGTTGGGTGAATATTCGCTGCAGGCTTTTCATCGTTTCTAACCCTCCGGATTTACATTTGTGCAATACGTTTGAAATTTGATGATTAAGAATCAAGGCCGTCTGAACAGTTTTCAGACGGCCTTTACTGTGTTTAACCAAGCACTAATTAACTGCTAATTTTGTCATGTTTTAATACATCCATCGAAACCCGAATACACATTTAAAAAGGAAATCAAACATGAAAAAATTCTTATTGACTGCCATCGTTGCTTTGTCTGCTGCTACTGCCGGTGCCAGCGATTACATCGAACACAAAATCTACAGCGACAAAAACTTCGAGCAAAACCGTGCTAAAGCCGTAAAAATGTTGGAACAACGCGGCTATCAAGTTCACGATGTTGAAGCCGATAGCCGTCGAGGTCAGCCTGTATTGGATATTGAGGCTTTTAAAGATGGCCGTGAGTACGACATTGTTTTGTCTTACCCTGATTTGAAAATTATTAAAGAACGCATCGATTATTAATATTTCGATATAAAGTGGATTGTCGTAGGGCTTTTGGTCCTGCGACAGTTTGCTATTTAGGCATTTAAAGAATGTAAACGGCATGTAAATTATCTAAAATAAATGAACTAAATATGTTTTTTATTTTCCATGTAGTTCAAAGTGTTTGATGTTGGGAGTCATAATATGAGTTTGAATGATTGGAAGGAAGATGGTCAGCCGAAGCAGATAGGCGACCAAGAACAACCTTTAAACGACGGCGCAGCTGCCGAATCCCAACAGGATGGTGATTTTTGGGATCACAATCAAAACAGTGTTGTTGAAAACGAAGTTGAGGTTGTGGCTGACGCGGTAGAAATTCAGGAAGCGGTAGAAGGTCAGGAAGTAGTTGAACATCCTGAGATGCCGTCTGAAAAAAACGAGAAGAAGGCCAAACGTAAAAAAGACAAGGCGAAGAAGAAAAAAGATAAAGCCGAGGATTTAAATGCGTCTGATCTGTTGGGTACGAATAAGGGCGTGGAAACCATGTTCCGCAACGCCGTACGCTCGGAGATGGAATTGTTGGCGCTGGCGGCAACTAAAGCGAACATTATGATTTCGCTGAATGGTTTTATTGTTTCTGCACTGATGATTTCGGGCGCGTTTATTTTTTCATCATCGCCCGAGTTTTTGATTCCGGCCAGTACGTTTATGATTACTGCCGCAGCGTCTATCGTGTTTGCATTGCTTTCTGCTTCGCCGGAACGTATCGGCAAAATGCAGGCGGCGCGTACATGGTTGAAGGATTTTGTCCGTGGACGTTCTAAGCTGCGGGATTTGAAAACCCGTCTCAGCAGTACCGAAACGCGCTTTTTTGGCGGCAGCCAACCCAATATTTTGATTTATGAAGACCGTGTAAAACTGCAAAAAGATCAATATTGGGAAATGATGCAGGAGATTATGGGCGACCGTAAACAAATCTATCAAAAGATGAGCGATCATCTTTATTGGCTTGGTTTGTTGGCAGATAAACAGTTTAAATACATTAACTTATCTTATGCGGTGTTCCGCTGGGGCTTGCTGGCTTCGTTGGCGGCATTTATCGGCGTGAAAACATTGCCGTCATTGCTGACGCCTCCGGCCAACAATGCGGCAGAGCTGCGTTCGCTGGGTATCAATATGTTTAACGGAGTATTTGAGCCTTCTGCCGTACAACAGCTCCCGGATGGTAAGTTGCTGATCGCGGAAGACGAACCCAACCATGCGTTCAGTATCATCAGCATTGATAAAACCGGCAGGTTTGTGGAAGACGAGGCATTGGATACACGCGTGATTACCGGTTTCAAACGTCGTCTCAGCGATTTGGAGGCTTTGGCTCGCGACGATGAAGGCTTTATCTACGCACTGACTTCACACTCGCGCACCCGTAAAGGCAACCGCTCGCCTGACCGCGAACACCTGATGCGCTTTAAAATCCAAGACGGCAACGTGTTGGGGCTGACCAGCTACGACAATCTGACGCAGGTTTTGGAAACCGATCACAAGCTGCATGATTTGATTCGCGAGCGAACCAAGGCAGAAGTTTCTTTTGAAGAAATCAATATTGAGGGCATGGCGTTTGATCCGGTGAAAAAACGTCTTGTTTTGGGATTCCGTGATCCTGAGTTCAACAACATGGCTTTGGTTGCGTTTATCAGCAATCCGAAAGATGTGTTTGAGCACAATGCCAAGCCTGAGTTTGATGAAGTGGCCGTGATTGATATTGATGGCGGCGGTATCCGTTCCCTCAACTATGATCCTGTGTTGAAAACTTACGTGATTGCCAATGAAGTGAAGGATGAGAATGGACAGAAATTCTCGCAACTGTGGACTTGGAGCGGTAATCCGACCGATGAACCGCAAAAAATCTCTCTGCCTAATCTGCAACACATCACCAACGTTGAGGCCGTCGATTCGATTACCGTTAACGGCAAGCCGCAGATGATTCTGATGGGCGATGAAGGCAATGCTTCGCAGAAAATTACTGCCAAGTATATGTTGGTAGATTACAGTCAACTGGGTAAACAGTAAGTTATCTTGGCTACTGGATAAAAGGCCGTCTGAAACCATAAACTTTATGGTTTCAGACGGCCTTTTTGTTTTCATTAAAACGAGGAGATGGGTTTAAATACTCTAATCAACGGTGATTAACCCAAGAATGCGGACAGGTTTCAGACGGCCTTCAAGCCATTGATGACACGTTTGTAACAGGTATAAACCAATGCCGCGCAGGCCAGCCACATAAGGATATAGAAAGTCGAATGGAAGCTACCGTCGATTGCATACCATACGGCCAATGCACCGATAAAGAATGCGCGGTCACTTTTGCCGAATGGCCCGTCATAACGACGGCCGTTGCCATGGACTTGTCCCAAAACGCCGCAAAACTCAGTCATTGCCGCCAGACAAATAAACAGGGCGATTTGCACGCCGCCGAAGGGAACGATAAAGGCAAAAGGCAGATACAAAGCAGCATCGGCGGCAATATCGGTGATTTCATTCAAATAACCGCCTAATGCCGATTGCTGGCCGAACTCCCGTGCCAGCATGCCGTCCATTGCATTCAGCGCCATGCGGACAAACAACCAAATCGGCAAAAGCCAGAATAATGTGGATACACCTGCAAACAATGCTAAAAGCAAACCAATCAAAATAGAAACGGCGCAGGCAAACAGAGTAACCTGATTGGCAGTAATGCCTTTTTGATAAAGTCGCTTAACAATGGGGCGCAAAAGGTTTTGGAATTTTGGTTTCAGGGCGTAGATGCTCATAATTATGCTATATAAAAGAAAATGAAGTGCCGTGATTATAGATGAAATCCGTTATAATCCGTCAATCTTCGAATCACGCGGTTCGCAAACCTCCCGCGTTAACAAAACTAGGAATTTACTATGGAAAAACAGCAGGCCCTCGTTATTTTTTCGGGCGGGCAGGATTCAACAACCTGCCTGATTCAGACAATTCAAACATATGGATGTGAAAATGTGCAGGCCATCACTTTTCAATATGGGCAACGCCACGCCATCGAATTGGAGCGAGCGCGTTGGATTGCCCAAGATTTGGGTGTGAAGCAGACGGTACTCGATTTGAGCCTGATGCAACAAATTACACACAATGCCTTGATGGATGATACGGCATACATTGAAACAGCTCCAGACGGCCTGCCCAATACATTTGTAGATGGACGCAATGCTTTGTTTTTGCTTTACGCCGCTATTTACGCCAAAGGGCAGGGAATACGCCATATCATTGCCGGCGTGTGCGAAACCGATTTTTCGGGTTATCCCGACTGTCGCGATGTGTTCGTCAAGTCGATGAATGTCACGCTGAATCTGGCCATGGATTACGCTTTTCAAATTCACACGCCCTTGATGTATTTAACCAAAGCGCAAACATGGGCATTGGCGGATGAAATGGGTGCGTTGGATTATATCTGCGAGCATACGCATACCTGTTATAACGGCGTGGTCGGTGGTTGTCATGAATGCCCAAGCTGTATTTTGCGCGAGCGCGGTTTGTCGGAATATTTGGAAAGTAAAAAGGCCGTCTGAATTAAGAGAGCATATATTTTCAATATCCAGTTGTACGAAAAGGCCGTCTGAAAAATTCATTTCAGACGGCCTTTGGCTATGTATTTTGTTCTGCTTAGAACAACAAATCTACCGGTTCGCTGCTTGCCGGAGCATCTTTCACAGGAGAAGAGGCTGGGGCAGTAGCCGGTTCGGAAGCGGCTTTAGGCGCGGAAGCAGGAGCATCGGCCGGAGTGGTTGCCGGTTTGGCAGCAGGTTTTGCCGGTTTCACCGGAGTCGGACGAACGCTTTGTTTCGGTTCGGATGCTGCCTTGTTTGTATCGTCGGTAGCATCGACTTCGATTTCAGTTCCTTGAGGCAATACCACATCTTTAGCAGGAGCCGGTTTCGGCATGACTTTAGGTTTGCTGTAAGCATCCGTGCCGCTGGTCCATGCCAAAGACTTCAAAGGCGATTTGAGTTTCACACCTTTGGCGCAGGTCAGACAGTTTGCTGCGCCGGTGCGTCCTTTCAGGATTGCATCCACACGTGCGGCAGGAATGGTTTTGCCGTGCGCTTTTGCCCAGGCGGCAATGCTTTTTTTCAGGGCAGCCGTATCAAGGTTTTTCTTGTCGTATGGGTCACGATAGGCAGCCAGCCACAAGTTTTGGTTGGCATCTTCGTTCAGGCTTGCCATTTGGTAGATAACGGAGGCAGGAGAACCTGTTGCGATGGTTTTGGCGAATTCCAATGCGTCAGGCGATTTCATGCGCACGCAACCATGGCTGCGGACGCCGGGTACGCTGGCAGGGGCATTGGTGCCGTGAATGCCAAGGCTTAATTTAGGGTCGCCAAGACGGACAAATACGGGGCCCAGCGGATTATTTGGACCAGCCGGTACGCTTTTTACGCCGTCATTGCGTTCTTTTTGAATGGATTTAGGGATATGCCAAACTGGGTTGTAGGCTTTTGCGCCGATTTTATGTTCGCCCAGATTGGTTTGGGTCATGGCTTTGCCGACGGCAACAGGATAAATTTTGCTCAGTTTGCCGTTGTCGTAGAGGAACAAACGCTGTTGCGTAATATTGATAACGACGTGTTGTCCGGAAGAGGCGGGGGAGACGTCTGGAATAAGCGTGTTTGCAGCAGCGGCTGAAGTTAAAAGGGCGGCTGTCAGGCCGAATAGTATTTTTTTCATGTCGTCTTTTTTTGTAGGGTTTGAAATGAAAGTTTTTGGCGCATGATACCTGAAACTCTGTGTTTTTGTGAGAAAATATGCGCTTTCGGTATTGGAAGACAGTTAAATGGTCGGGGAGCGGCTGAGTGACGGAAACGGTATGGGTGTGAAAGAACAGTATCAAGAAACGGAAGTTTTTTCTTTGGATTATGAGGGCAGGGGTGTTGCCAGAGTTGATGGGAAGGCCGTATTTATCGGCGGTGCGCTGCCTGGAGAGCGTGTAACGTTTGTCATACATAAAGAGAAAAAGCAGTTTGCCGAGGCTCAAGTTGAAAAGGTTTTGAAGGCTTCTTCCGAACGTGTCGAGCCCGCATGTTGCTATTTTGATACATGTGGTGGCTGTTCGCTTCAACATGTTTCTTTCGGAGCGCAAGTTGCATTAAAGCAACGGATTTTGGAAGAACAGTTGGAACGGATAGGTAAGGTCAAGCCGGAGATAATTTTACCTCCCTTATATGGTTACTCCTGGTATTATCGCGATAGAGCACGTTTAAGTGTTTCGGTGGATAAGCAAGGCCGTCTGAAACTCGGTTTTCAGGCCAAAAAAAGCCATGATGTCGTCAATATCCGCCATTGCCATATTTTGCCTAAGCATGTGTCCGATAGATTGCCTGATGTCCGCAATTTGCTGCAAAAGCTGCATGATGACGGTGTAAAAGTGAAATTTGTTGAGTTTTATTGCGGGAAAAATGTGACGGTACTCAACATTCGTTTCGTAAATCAACCGTTTGAACAAATATTAAGCGAATTGTGTAATTGGTTTGATAAGATATTGTCGGGTGCTGAAAAGGCATGGCAAATATGGTTGCAGGATCATGCCGAGTCCTTGCCGTTTTACCCTGAGAACGCGCCTGCCCTGAACTATACTTTTGCTCAATTTGATGTGGAAATGCCTTATAAGCCTGGTGATTTTACGCAGATTAATGCGCAGCTGAACGAAGTGATGGTGGCAAGGGCTGTCAGACTTTTAAACCCTCAAAAAGGGGAGCGGATTGCCGATCTGTTTTGCGGTTTGGGCAATTTCAGTTTGCCGCTGGCAAAAAGTGGCGCATCGGTTGTCGGTATTGAAGGTGCCGATTATCTGGTAGATAGGGCAAGGGAAAATACTCGTCTGAATCGTTGTGCCGAGAATATGACGTTTTCTGTTGCAGACTTATTCGATACCGATGAAAAGACTGTTGAGTCGTGGGGGCGATTTGACAAGATGTTGCTGGATCCGCCGAGAAACGGGGCTTATGCTGTTGTCAAATCGCTACACAAGCCGTTTTTGCCTCAGAAGATAGTGTATGTTTCGTGTAATCCATCAACATTTGCACGAGATGCCGGTGTCTTGGTTGATAAGGGCTATAAGTTTAAGGCGTCAGGAATCATGAATATGTTTGCGCAAACCTCGCATGTTGAATCCATCGGTGTGTTTGAGTTGTAAATTGGTATCAAGTCCTTTATGTGAGTAGGGTTTTTAATGTAAAAATGAGTGCATTCATGTTATCATCATTCGTTTGGGGAATTAATAACGTTGAAGTTGCGTGTAAAGCAACAGATGTTAATAAATGCAGTTTGCAGCACAAGACCGGGAGGTGTTCTTGAACTATCAACTTTTAACTATTTTTTTGCTGGTGCTTTTTTTGCTGGTGTTGGTTTTTGTTCGTCATAAACAAAGTAACAATTCAGATAAACAAAGCGCACATGCATCAAAAAGCGGCCGTACGTCTGCTGCTCATACAGCCTCCTCTGAGGATGGAAACGACTGGATTGAGAAAGTCAACCAGACAGTTTCCAATGCGGATAATCAAGACTGGGAATGGGGTGGAAGCGGCTCAAACGATGCAACAGCTTCTGTTTCCGCACAAGAAGTCGATCCGTTGACCGAATATCAGGTTTATAAACAGTTCGGCTATGAGAGCAAAGCAGCGGAGTCTTTGGCCGGTTATCTCAATACTTTGGAAGACGGTGCTCCGGAAAAGCTGGTTCATGAATTAATCGGTTTGAATCTGCGTGTCGGCAATATCGACATGCTGGCGGATACGCTTGAGCGTCATAGTGCCTCCCTTTCTGAAGACAGCATAGCCGAATACCTGAAAGCCGGTCTGGCTTTGGATTCTACTAACCTGCGCCTGCGTGTTTTTGCCGAGCATCATCTTGGTTGGAATATGCAGGAAGTGGACCGTCAAATTGGCGAACAAAGCGGTTTGGAAGTTGCTTCCGACGAGCATATTGCCTTTGAGAACGACTCGGTTGAGCGCATTGTCGTTCCAGGCATGGGCAAACGTGCGCCTATCGTATTAGGCAAGAAAGATTTTGGCGAAATCAGCCCTGAAGAGATGGGCGCGGTTATTGGTTTTGCCAAACCGGAGCGTAGTGCAAAAATCTTGAAAGACAAGATTAGCTACGAGACTGCTTTGCATCAATACAACAAAGCAATCCAAACTTCTGCGAAGCCCGCTGGTCTCATTATCGATGCCTTGCGTCTGGATTATCAGAATGAAGAAGTAGGGCAGTTTGCCAAGCATCTGTGGAAGCTTTACCACTCTTTGGGTCAATATGGCCGTCAAGTAAAAGAACGTATGCTTGGTTGGGGTTATAACCTTGGTTATCACGAAATTTTTGATGATTTGGAAAAAGGGCCGTCTGAACAGCAAATTAAAGAGATTGGCTTGAAACGCGGTTACATTCAGCCAAGTTCTTTGCAGATGAAAGCCAAATATCGTGAGTTGGTTCAAAAAGACTCTTCAGTTATCAGCGCCAGCTCTTCACCAGCTGATGAGGCTCTGAAAGAAGTGGAATCTTTGTTGGCTTATGGTCAATTGGATTTGGCCATCGGTACTTTGGAACAGGCTGTTTTGCAGTATCCTCAAGAATCGCAGTTGTACATTATCTTGTTTGATTTGTACGAACGCGTTGAAGATTGGGGACGTTTAGAACAATTTCTGCGCTTGTTGCGTGAGCGTGTTGTCAGCCTGCCTGAAGAGGTTGTCTTGGCAATGAGCCGTCTCTTGCAACGAATGAACCAATATTCAAAAAAATAAGATAATCGTAGAAAGTACGAGTGATGAATAATCATTTACCAAAAATTAAAACCATACGGGTTATGTTACAGGAGATGGGCGAGCAACAGCAGGCGGTATTCCGTATGGCATTTAAAATGCACAATACGACGAATTACGTCATCGTTTCCCCTGACTCTGATGAAAAACCGGATTTGGTATTGGTTGATACCGATACTCCGGCAGGTTTAGAAGCTTGGAAAGAGTCGAAGAAAACTTATCCGGAAGTACCTGTGGCTATGTTTTCTTCCGAGTTGCCGACAGTAACGACTCCTTATTTGGCTAAGCCGGTCAAATTCGATACCTTGTTTCCTGTTTTGCGCAGCCTGGCTCAAGGCGGCAATGTTTTTGAGCCGTCTGAACAACAAGCGGCTGAAGAGAATAAAAGACAATCAAATTCAGATGGCACAAGAAAAGCAACCATTCGCCGATTTAATCCAAATAAAGGCTTGTTGGGCGCGCTAAAATTTGCCAGTCAAGGACACCAAGATATTGCTGTCTTGCATGAAGGCAAGCCGATATTAATCGTGTTTCCTAGCATCCAGCGAGTACTGTTGACAGTCAGTGCCAACGAGTTGGAGAAATTGTGTAAGAACGATAACTTGGCTGTCGTGTGTAAGGCTGTTCCTGATAATCCTCAATGGAAAGAAAAAGCCAAAGTCACCATTATGTCATGCTTGTGGCAAATGGCTATTTGGACTGCATCAGGCCGTCTGATTTATCCGATGACGCCGCAAACTGTCTTTACACTCAAGCGGTGGCCAAACTTAACCCGTTTGGCACATGTTCCAGAATCTATGCGTTTGTCGGCATTTCTGACGAAAACGTCTGTTAATCTGAACATCCTCTATAAAGTCATGCCTTTAGAAATGCCTGATATTTTGAACTATTTATCGGCAACATATATGACAGGCTTTTTGGCGACAGATACAGAGTTTGCAACTGATGCGAACAATACGCCTTCATTGAACGAACAGATTGATGTGAATAGCAAAGACGTACCTGAAACAGCAATGAGCAAAGAGGCTCAAAAAATTGCCGGTCCGTCGAAAGAACAACCTCGCGGCCTGTTGCAACGCCTGATGCGTAAGTTGCTGGGTAAATCGTAAAGGACACGTCATGAAAGAAAATAAAATTATCTTTACCGGTCCTGTTGGCGTAGGTAAAACCACTGCAATTTCAGCTTTATCTGATGAACCTCCGGTTCAAACCGATGCATCCGCATCCGATATTACACTTGTCCGTAAGGGGTACACGACTGTGGCGATGGACTACGGTGTCATTCATTTGGATGAGGAAACTAAGGTTCACCTGTATGGTACACCTGGTCAGGAGCGTTTTAATTTCATGTGGGAAATTCTGAGCCAAGGCAGTATGGGCTTGGTGCTTCTTTTGGATAATACAAGAAGCAATCCATTGAAAGACTTGCAATTCTTCTTGGATGCATTCCGGGAGTTGCTGAAAAAAGCGCCTCTGGTTGTAGGGGTGACGAAGATGGATATCCGATCCTTACCAAGCGTGGATGTTTATCAAAAATATTTAGCACAGAATAATTTTAATGTACCGGTTTTTGAGATTGATGCGCGTCGAAAAGACGATGTAAGACAATTGGTTACTGCCATGTTGTTCTCAATTGACCCCGGATTAGAGGTATAAGATGGAAGCGACACTCTCTTTACAAGCAAATTTATATCCTAAGATTACACCGGCGGGTGCGTATTATGCTGTTTCAAGTGATACGCCCAGTGCCAGCAGAACTTTATTGTATGGTCTGTTGCGTGCAGAGCCGTCTGAAACCATCAGCAGCGAAAAAATCTTGGCGTGGGCGGATACCAGCGACATCAATACCGCTTTGAATCTGCTGTACCGTCTCCAACGCTTGGAATTCTTGTATGGTGATGAGGAAATCAGCACAGACGATATCCATTTGACTGACGAGCAATTGCCTACATTGTTGGAACAGTTGTCTAGTTCTGGCAAAGCTTTATTGGCTGATGAAAACGGTTTGTATTTTGCCAATGCCAATTTTCATCACGAGGCTGCGGAAGAGTTGGGCCTTTTGGCGAGCGAAGTGGCCAAAATGGAAGACAATCACCGTCTTTTGATTCGCAATAACCTGCATATCAATAATAGCGCATGGGGTATTTGTGATCCATCAGGCCAAAGTGAATTGACCTTTTTCCCTCTGTATATTGGCATGACCAAGCTGATTTTGGTAATTGGTGGAATGCCTGACTTAAATAAAGAGGCTTTTGTTACTTTGGTTAAAGTGCTGTACCACCGATACGGCAGCCGTTGATTTTTGCCTGACCGATATTTATTTTAGAATGGAGCGACTATGCAACAACTATTAATCTCTGTATTAAGCGATTTGAACAATACCTCTGCTGATATCACTGCTTCTGCAGTTATTTCTACAGACGGCCTGCCGATCGCAACCATGCTGCCTTCCCACCTGAATGCAGACCGTGTAGGCGCGATGTCGGCAACGCTTTTGGCATTGGGCAATCGTTCCGTGCGTGAGTTGGCTTGCGGTGAGTTGGATCAGGTAATGGTTAAAGGTAAAAACGGCTATATTCTGTTGAGCCAAGCAGGTGAAAATGCAGTGTTGGCATTGATGGCAAAAGAAAGCGGTAAATTGGGCTTGATTTTGTTAGATGCGAAACGTGCAGCCAAACAAATTGCTGAAATCTTATAAAAGTTTTATAAATTAAAAAGATATAAAAATAGGGGCTGTACTAGATAACTAGGGAAATCTAATTTTAGGTTAGAATAATCCCTATGAGAAGAAGCCGTTTAAGTCAGTACAAACAAAACAAACTGATTGAGCTGTTTATTGCAGGTGTTACCGCACGCACAGCAGCGCAATTAGTCAGTGTTAATAAAAACACATCAGCCTATTACTTTCATCGTTTACGTGTACTAATTTTTCATAACAGCCCGCATCTGGAAATGTTTGATGGCGAAGTAGAAGTTGATGAAAGCTATTTTGGCGGGCAGCGCAAAGGCAAACGCGGTCGCGGTGCAGCCGGCAAAGTGGCTGTATTCGGACTTCTGAAGCGCAACGGCAAGGTTTACACCGTTGCTGTGCCCAATACACAAACTGCCACTTTATTGCCGATGATACGTGAGCAAGTAAAGCCTGACAGTATTGTTTATACTGATTGTTACAAAAGCTATGACGTACTTGATGTGAGTGAGTTTAGCCACTTTCGCATTAATCACAGCACACATTTTGCTGATCGACAAAATCACATCAACGGAATTGAGAACTTTTGGAATCAGGCAAAACGCCACTTACGTAAGTTTAACGGCATTCCCAAAGAGCATTTTGAGCTGTATTTGAAGGAATGTGAATGGCGTTTTAACCATGGTGAAATAAAAGTTCAAATTTCTATTTTAAAACAATTAGTAAAGCAGAATTTATTCTGGTTATCTAGTACAGCCCCTAAAAATATTTTTGTTTTTATATAGATTGTTGCTTGACAGATTTCTGATATTTTCTATATAATTCCATCTTTAATTCCCCGATAGCTCAGTCGGTAGAGCGACGGACTGTTAATCCGCAGGTCCCTGGTTCGAGCCCAGGTCGGGGAGCCAAATTTTAAAACCACCATGTTGCATGGTGGTTTTTATTTTATCTATTTATTAGTATTTTTAACATATTGATAATGCGTGGTGAGATGGTTGTACTTAATGCTTCAATTTTCAGACGGCCTACCAGCATATTTAAATATCTCATTTATTTTTTAAGCTATACATAATATTTATAGAAAAATAATATCTTATTGTTATCTATGGAAAACTCACATACATTACATTCTTCATCACGCTTTCGGTTCGCATTAAAAAATGCGGCATGGCACTTGTTGATTAGTCTGATTTTGGCAGGATTGGCCGCTTTGTTGGTATTTGGAGTTTGGTATCCTTATCCGTATGCCGAGCTGACAGGTGGATTGGCTTTATATAAACTGGTCATTTCAGTAGATATTGTTTGCGGCCCGTTGCTGACTTTGATTCTTGCCAGTCCGAGCAAGAAACTTAAAGAAAGGATTGTTGATTTTTCCTTAATCGGCATGATTCAGCTGGCTGCTTTAATTTATGGTTTGTACAGTGTATCTTTGGCGCGTCCAGTGGTTGCCGCATTTGAAACCGATAGAATAAATGTGGTAACTGCTGCAGAAATTGATGTAAATGATTTGAGCCATGCCCCGAAGGATTTGCAGGATTTATCTTGGTTTGGCGCGCGTCGTGTTGGGTTGCGTGAAGCAACGGGTCCGGATGAAGCTAACCAAAGTCTTGATTTGTCTTTGAAAGGTGTTGAACCGAGTATGAGGCCTTCTTGGTGGTTGCCAGATTCGCAGCAGGAACGTGAGAAAATTCGTAAGGCAATGAAACCGTTATTTGTCTTGGCAAAAGCCCGTGGCATGAGTGAGGAGTCAATTTTTAAACAGGCTTCGCTGGAAAACGATGGAAAAGAATTGTATTTCTTGCCATTTACCAGTGCGCGCAGTAAAGAATGGGTTGTGATATTGAATGATCAGGCAGATTTCTTGGGTTATGCGCCGATTGATGGTTTTATCAAGTAAGAAAAGGCCGTCTGAAAGCTGGTAAGTGATGGTATAGGCTGTTTTTAAAAGAAAATATGCTGCCAGACTTTGCCTTTCTTTCGTCAAACTGATAAACTGTTTGCCATTATTTTTGACCGAGGCATAAATTTTTCATGAAAGACGCAGAGCAGAGTAGTTGTTATACCGCTTCTTTCCCTTTATTTATGTCCGAACTTTGGCAGTCTGTCCGTTTTAAGCGGAACGGCTGCCTTTTTGTATTTTAAAGGAACACAATCATTATGGATTTCAGTTGGTTGGCAGAGCCGCATACTTGGATAGGCTTTGCCACGCTTCTGGTTTTGGAAGTTGTTTTAGGTATTGATAACCTTGTTTTCGTAGCGATTTTGGCAAACAAGGTTAAATCGTCGCAACGTGATAGGGCGAGGATAACGGGCTTGGGTTTGGCCGTTGTTATTCGGATTTTCATGCTGGGCTTTATGGCGCACATCATGACGCTGACGCGTCCTTTGTTTGAGTTGGGCGGTCTGGAGATTTCCGGTAAAGACATGATTATGTTTGCCGGCGGTATTTTCCTGCTTTATAAAGCGACTACCGAGCTGCACGAACGACTTGAAGGACACAATCAATTTGCTGTTGCTGAAGGGCAGAAGAAGCATTCTGCTTTTTGGGGCGTTGTGGCGCAAATCTTGATTTTGGATGCGGTTTTCTCTATCGATTCTGTTATTACGGCAGTGGCGATGGTGGATCATATTGTGGTGGCAATGGGTGCGGTTGTTGTGGCGATGACGGTGATGATTTCTGCCAGCAAACCGTTGACTGCTTTTGTCGACAAGCATCCGACCGTCGTGATGTTGTGTTTGGGTTTCTTGTTGATGATTGGTTTCAGTCTGATTGCGGAAGCCTTCCATTTCCATATTCCGAAAGGCTATTTGTATGCGGCGATCGGTTTCTCAATTTTGATCGAACTGTTTAATCAGGTTTCGCAAAAGAATGCCCGCAAAAATGACTACATCAGCACTTCTTGGCGTAAGCGTACTGCTGAAAATGTGTTGGGCATGATGGGTATCCGCGAAAGCATTTTGGCAAAAGCAGGCGATAATGGCGGCGATGACGAGCATTTTGAAGAAAACGAAAAATCCATGATTCGCAGCGTGCTGACTTTGGCGGAGCGTCCGATTATGGGCGTGATGATTCCGCGTCGGGAAATTGAGAAATTGGATATTTCCCAAAGTCGGGAAGAACAAAATACGCAGTTGAAAAATACGCCGTATAGCCGTTTGTTGGTTGTCGGTAAGGCGGGTGTAGATGAGCCTTTGGGCTATATCAGTAAAAAAGATTTGCTGAACCAACTGCTTGAATCGGGTGAAATCAATATTCAGACGGCCTTGCGTCAACCATTGATTTTGCCGGACAGTACGACGGCGTTGAATGCGATTGAATTGTTCCGTCAAAGCAGCGCGGATTATGCGTTGGTGGTGGATGAATTTGGCGCGGTGTTGGGCATGGTGACCATGAAAGATTTGTTGGAAACCATCGCTGGTGAATTCCCCGAGGAATTCGAGCGTGAGGAAGAAGAAGCTGCTCCGGCCAGTCAGGATGAAACGCTGTCTGTGGATGGTGCATTGGAGTATGTGGAATTGGCTTCTCAGCTAAATCTGCCTGCTCAAGAGGAAGACGCGGACTTCCATACCGTTGCCGGTTTGATTATGGAAGAATTGCAAAGTATTCCTGATGTGGGCGACTTCATTGATTATCATGGCTGGCGTTTTGAAGTGGTTGAGAAGGACGGACAACGGATTGCCCGTGTAAAAATTAATCGTTTGCCGGAAGAAGAATAAGTAAAGGCTAATATAGTAAAGGCCGTCTGAAAATGTTCAGACGGCCTTTTTATTTGTTCAACTTTAGTTGCCGTAATGTCCTGAGCCTAAGATTCGGTGTGAATGTGCGCCAGTTGCATGGTGGGGATTACTTGGGACCTGATTACACCAACAGGCTGCAAGCCAGGCAAAAGCGGCTGCTTCAACCCATTGCGGGTCAAGATGGAGCTTGGCTGTGCTGTGCAATTTGGTGTCGGGAGAAAACAGGGTTTCCAAGTCTTGCATCAAAACCGGATTGCGGATGCCGCCGCCGCAGATATAAAGATTATGAATTGCTGGAGCAGCTTGTTTGGTCGCGTCAAAAATGGTTTGTGCGGTATAAAAGACCAATGTGCGTATCACATCTTCCGGCTTTTCATCACCTTTCAGACGGCCTTGAAGCCAGCTTAGGGAAAACAACTCTCGGCCTGTACTTTTGGGATAAGGACGGCTGAAGTAAGGATGGTCGAGCAGGGAAGCGAGCAGGTCAGGGAGGACTTCGCCTTGTGCGGCTTTTTCCCCGTTTTTGTCGTAAGGCTGCTGCCAAATATGTTGCATCCATGCATCCATTAGCATATTGCCGGGGCCGGTATCGAAGCCGAAAGAAGGGGTGTCGGGCGGGAGGATGCTGATATTGGAAATGCCGCCAATGTTGAGTACGGCACGGGTTTCATTCGCATCTTGAAACAGCGCTTCGTGAAAAGCTGGAACGAGGGGCGCACCTTGACCGTTGCAGGCAAGGTCACGGCTGCGGAAGTCGCCGACCGTGAAAATGCCGGTTAGTTCGGCCAATAGTGGGAGGTTGACCAGTTGAATGCTGTAACCGTGTTCAGGCGCATGGCGGATGGTTTGTCCGTGGCAGCCGATCGCGGCAATGTCTTTGGCCGACAGGTTTTGTTCTGCCAATAGTTGCTGGACGGTTTGGGCGTATAGGCGGCTGAGTGTTTGAGCCAGGATATTGCTTCTGTGCAATTCATTTTCGCCTATATTTTGCAGTGCCAACAATTCTTGGCGCAGGCCGTCTGAATAGGGTAGAAAGCTGTGGGCAACGGCGCGTTGCCATTGCTTGCCTTGCATTTGAATCAGTACGGCATCGGCGCCGTCCATGCTGGTTCCGGACATGATGCCGATATAGTATTGGGGTTGCATTTCGGTTACAGAAAGAGAAGGTAAAATGACATTTTAACGCCTTTTGACGTTTTTACGGGAATTTCGGCATTTAATGTAAATAGTTGGTGCAAGAAAGATTACAAAAAGGTTAAAATAACGCGACTCAACATGTTTTCCAAAAGGAAACTTTCCATGGCTCAAACTCAGTCGAGTGCGAACTTGAAGCTGATTAATACGGTTTTTGCCGCTATGCTTGTGAGCATGGTCGGCTATTTTATTTATTGGGGCTTGGGTTATACCCACTACAACCACTCCGGCCTGTTTATCCTTGCTACCTTTTTCGGCGTTTTCATGGCGTTTAATGTGGGTGGCAACGATATTGCCAACTCTTTCGGTACAAGTGTCGGCTCCGGCACTTTGACCATTCCGCAAGCCTTGTTGATTGCGGCAGTATTTGAAGTCAGCGGCGCAGTGATTGCTGGCGGCGAGGTAACAGATACTATCCGTAAGGGTATTGTCGATTTGAATGGCATGCATCTGGATCCGATGCAGTTTGTCTTCATTATGATGTCTGCGCTTTTGGCTGCGGCATTGTGGCTGCTTTTCGCATCGCACAAAGGTCTGCCGGTTTCCACTACACATGCCATTATCGGCGGTATCGTCGGTAGTGCTCTGTGTATGGCGGCATTGAACGGTGTGGATTCTGTTGCGTTGATTCAATGGGACAAGTTGGGCGAAATTGCCTTGTCTTGGATATTGTCTCCGGTTTTGGGCGGCATCGTTTCCTATCTGTTGTTTTCACGAATTAAGAAAAACGTTTTGGACTACAACTCTTGGGCCGATAATACGCTCAAAGGCATCAAGCTGGAGAAGAAAACCTATAAAGAAGAGCACCGCCTGTTTTTTGAAGCCTTGAGTGAATCTGAAAAAGTCGAATACGCCACCAAAATGGCGCATGATGCCCAAATCTATGATGAGCCGGACTTTGATCCTGAAGAATTGCAGTCTGAGTATTATCGCGGTCTGCACCGCTTTGACAGCCGTAAGGGTGAAGTAGATTCTTACAAAGCCCTGCATTCCTGGGTGCCGTTTATTGCTTCTGTCGGTGGCATGATGATTGCGGCAATGTTGATTTTCAAAGGTCTGAAAAATCTGCATTTGGGTATGAGCAACGTCAACAGCTTCCTGACCATTTTCATGATTGGCGCGGCTATTTGGATGGGTACGTTTGTATTTGCCAAAAGTTTGAAACGCAAAGATTTGGATAAATCGACTTTCCAAATGTTCTCATGGATGCAGGTATTTACCGCTTGCGGTTTCGCATTCAGCCATGGTGCGAACGATATTGCCAATGCGATTGGTCCGTTTGCCGCGATTATGGATGTGTTGCGTACCAACAGCATTACCGCTCAAAACGCCGTGCCGCCTATTGCCATGTTGACTTTTGGTATCGCATTGATCGTCGGCTTGTGGTTTGTCGGCAAAGAAGTGATTAAAACCGTTGGCACCAGCTTGGCAGAAATGCACCCCGCGTCAGGTTTTTCTGCTGAGCTTTCTGCTGCTGCCGTCGTGATGGCCGCATCATTTATGGGCTTGCCTGTTTCCAGTACCCATATCTTGGTGGGTGCAGTTTTGGGTATCGGCTTGGTTAACCGCAATGCCAACTGGAAATTGATGAAACCGATCGGCCTTGCTTGGGTTATTACCTTGCCTGCTGCTGCCATTTTGTCTGTTGTCAGCTATTTGATTTTGCAAGCAGTGTTTTAATTGATTATTTGATTTAAAAGGGCCGTCTGAAAGATCGATTTCAGACGGCCTTTGCTTATTTTTGTAAGGGGTAGATTTTAGTTTATTTTAACGATGCATAAATCATGTTGTTCAATGTTTGAACTGATACAAGAATAACCAAGGTAATAGAGAAATACCTTATTGGGAATAGCTTAGAAAAGATTTTGGTTTCAAAACTTGGCTTGGTGAGGATATAAACAAAGCTATTTTTAATCAGCCTACTATAAGGTTAAGGCAATAAAAAGCCCCAATCCATCGACGTTTAAGTGTCGTATTGAACTGGGGTTTTTTCTATTTAGTATGAGCCTTATCAGGCCGTCTGAACATTATTCAGCAGCTTCGTTGATCTCAGCTTGTGCAGGAGCCGCTTCTGCTTCAGTGGTAGCCTTGGCGGCTTGGCGTTCGGCTTGTGCAGCCAATGCCTGTTGAACGGCTGGGTGCTGTTGGGCGATGGTTTGTTCTTCTGCGCTGACTTCGCCTTTGAAGCGGTTGTTCAAGTCAAAACGTTTGCCGCCGCGAGCCAGGGCTTTCAGATAGCGTGGACGGCGGCAGTGGTTGGCCAGTACGCGTGCAATCAGTGCAGGGTCGTATTGGGGCAGGGCGGCAACCAAGTCTTGGTCGATACCAACGGCCAACGGTTTGAATCGTTTGAATACATCATATTTGCCGTAGATGTGGTCGGCAATCATGTCTGTCTGTTTTTTCTTGCTCATGGTTTGGACGGCAGATTTCAGCGCAGCGCCCAAAGCGGTTTCTTGTGCCATTGCGGTTGTATTCCTCTAATATAAATCCGTATTTTCGTCATACGGCAATAAGGTGCTATTGTAGTATAAAGACTGTGATTTGGCTAAATTTTTCTGAGAATATTCAGAAATAAACGGTTATTTCTTCAGTTTGGTAATGTCCGGTGTATTTACCTGAACGTCGGCATTTTGCGCACGATGGCGTAAAGCGTGATCAATCAATACCAAGGCCAGCATGGCTTCTGCAATCGGAGCGGCGCGTAGGCCAACGCAGGGGTCGTGGCGGCCGTGTGTGGCAAGTTCGACAGGGTTGCCCTCTATATCAATGCTGCGGCGCAGTGTGGCGATAGAGCTGGTAGGCTTGATGGCAATATTCACATGAATGTCTTGTCCGGTGCTGATGCCGCCCAAGATGCCGCCTGAGTGGTTGGATAGAAAGCCTTGTGGCGTGAGCTCGTCGCCATGCTCGCTGCCGCGTTGCGTTACGCTATCAAAACCTGCACCGATTTCCACGCCTTTGACAGCATTGATGCCCATCATGGCGTAGGCAATTTCTGCATCGAGGCGGTCAAAAACCGGTTCGCCCAAGCCGACAGGGACGTTGGCTGCTTCGATATGAAGTTTTGCGCCGACAGAATCCAATGATTTGCGCACGCTGTCCATATAGTTTTCCAAGTCCTCAATTTGGCTTTGGTTTGCTGCAAAAAAAGGATTTTGGGAAATATATTTGTAGCCTTCAAACTGGATTTCTTTTTCGCCGACTTGGGTAACGTAGGCGGTAATTTCCGTACCGAATTTTTCTTTCAGCCATTTTTTAGCGACTGCTCCGGCTGCAACGCGGGCAGCGGTTTCGCGAGCGGAACTTCTACCGCCGCCGCGATAGTCGCGTGTACCGTATTTGTGCCAGTAGGTGTAATCGGCATGTCCGGGGCGGAAACTGGTGGCGATATTGCCATAGTCTTTGCTGCGTTGGTCGGTATTGCGGATTAGGAGGGCGATGGGTGTGCCGGTGGTTTTGCCTTCGAATACGCCGGAGAGGATTTCGACTTGGTCGGCTTCGCGGCGTTGGGTAACGTGGCGGCTGGTGCCGGGTTTGCGGCGGTCAAGGTCAAATTGGATATCCGCTTCGCTCAATTCTAGTCCGGGCGGGCAGCCGTCAATGATGCAGCCCAAGCCTGCGCCGTGGCTTTCGCCGAAAGTGGTAACGGTAAAGATTTGTCCGAAGGTATTGCCTGCCATAGGGATACTCTTTTGAAATTGGGTTTGGAAATTTTTTGCTTGTTTGGATAATTCTCAGGCCGTCTGAACGGTGAAACGAGAATCTTTGATTTCGTTTTTACACTTGTTCAGACGGCCTTTTGAGATGACTGCTTAGTTCAATTTACCGTGGCACTGTTTGTATTTCAGGCCGCTGCCGCAAGGGCAAGGATCGTTGCGGTGAACAATCAGGCCGTTTTGTGCAAGCGCTTCAGGGCTGAAGTCTGTGCCGTCAGGGTCAAACGCTTCGGTAACCAAATCTGTTTGCGATTGGCCGAGCAATTCTTCCATATCAGGCGCATCGGAGTGGACGGTTTGAACATCGCTGACGCTTTGTGCGGCAGTGTGGTCGTATTCGCTGTTGCGCTCGATTTGAACGGCGGTCAGCAAAGCGGCAATGTTTTGTTTGATACTGCGCCACAGGTTTTCAAACATGGCGAAAGCTTCGCGTTTGTATTCCTGTTTTGGATTTTTCTGAGCATAGCTGCGCAGATGGATACCTTGGCGCAAGTAGTCCATAGCGGCGAGGTGTTCGCGCCATTGGTTGTCGATAACTTGCAGCATAACATTGCGTTCGAAGTCTGACATAGCCTGTTTGCCGACCAATTCGACTTTTTCGGCATATTCGTCTTCGATGCGCTTGATGAGGCGTTCTTTAATGTCTTGGTTGTCCAAAGTACTGTCTTCTTTCAGCCAGCCTTTAATATCGACATGCAGGCGGAAATCGGCGGCAAGTTGGTGCTCCAGTGCCGGAATGTCCCATTGTTCTTCCATGCTGTCAGGTGGGATATGGTAATCAACCAAGTCGCTGATAACGTCGGCGCGGATTTCGCGGGTCAAATCGCTGACGTCTTTGCTGGTCAGGATTTCGTTGCGTTGATGGTAAATCACTTTACGTTGGTCATTAGCGACGTCATCGTATTCCAAAACTTGTTTACGCATATCGAAGTTGCGGCCTTCGACTTTACGTTGTGCGCCTTCGATTTGACGGGTCAGCAGGCCGTGTTCGATGGCAACGCCGCGCTCAGGTGCCAGACGGTTGAGGATGGCGGCGGCACGGTCGAGCGCAAAGAGGCGCAACAATGGGTCTTCAAACGACAGATAGAAACGGCTGGAGCCGGGGTCGCCCTGACGGCCCGCACGACCACGCAATTGGTTGTCGATACGGCGGCTTTCATGGCGTTCTGTACCGATAATGTGCAAACCGCCTGCGGCCACAACTTGGTCGTGTTCGGCTTGCCAACCGCTTTCAAGGGCGGAAATTTGCGCTTGTTTTTGCTGTTCGCTCAAGGTTTCATCGGCACGGATGGCTTCGATTTGATGTTTGAGGTTGCCGCCCAAGACAATATCGGTACCGCGGCCGGCCATGTTGGTGGCAACGGTAATTGCGCCGACTTTACCGGCTTGGGCCACAATCAATGCCTCACGTTCGTGTTCTTTGGCATTCAGAACGTTATGCGGCAGACCTGCTTCGTGTAACAAGCGGGAAACCAGTTCGGAGTTTTCGATGCTGGTTGTACCAACCAAAACCGGTTGGCCGTTTTTGTGGCATTCGGCGATGTCTTTGACGACGGCTTCAAATTTTTCTTCGGCTGAACGGAAGATTTGGTCGTTGAAGTCTTTACGTTGTACAGGGCGGTTGGTCGGGATGATGACGGTTTCGAGGTTGTAAATGCTTTGGAACTCGAAGGCTTCGGTGTCGGCCGTACCGGTCATGCCGGACAGTTTGTTGTACAGGCGGAAGTAGTTTTGGAAGGTAATAGACGCGAGCGTTTGGTTTTCGCGTTTGATTTCTACGCCTTCTTTGGCTTCAACGGCTTGGTGCAAGCCTTCGGACCAGCGGCGGCCGGCCATCAGACGGCCTGTAAATTCGTCCACAATCACGATTTCGCCGTCTTGGATAACGTAGTGTTGGTCTTTGTGGAACAGGGTGTGTGCGCGCAATGCAGCCATGAGGTGGTGCATCAGGGAAATATTGGCGGCAGAGTAGAGCGAATCGTTTTCCTGCAATAAGCCCATTTGAGTCAGGATTTGCTCGGCGTGTTCGTGACCGGCTTCGCTCAGGATGACTTGGTGTGCTTTTTCATCTACCCAGTAATCGCCTTCGCCTTCTTCGGTTTCTTGGCGGATAAGGTGGGCAGGAACGGAGTTCATCACGCGGTAGAGCTGGATGTTGTCATCTGCCTGGCCGGAAATAATCAGCGGCGTACGTGCTTCGTCAATCAGAATGGAGTCCACTTCGTCGACTACGGCAAAGTTCAATTCGCGTTGAACTTTGTCGTATTGGTCGGTCACCATATTGTCGCGCAGGTAGTCGAAGCCGAATTCGTTGTTTGTACCGTAAGTAATGTCGGCACCGTAAGCAGTTTGGCGTTCGAAAGGTTGCAAATCGGCGACGATCACGCCGACGCTCAAGCCTAAGAAATTGTACAACGGCTCCATAATGCTTGCGTCACGGGAGGCGAGGTAGTCGTTGACGGTAACGACGTGTACGCCTTTTCCTGACAATGCATTCAGGTAAACGGCAAGGGTGGCCACCAGAGTTTTACCTTCACCGGTACGCATTTCGGCGATTTTGCCGTTGTGCAGGACCATACCGCCGATCAGCTGTACATCAAAGTGGCGCATGCCCAATACACGGCTCGATGCTTCGCGGCAGACAGCAAAGGCTTCGACCAAAATGTCGTCCAGGCTTTGTCCGTCGGCGAGACGTTGTTTGAATTCGGCTGTTTTAGCTTGCAATTCTGCATCGCTCAAGGCCTGCATTTGTTTCTCAAGCGCGTTGATTTTGGCAACGGATTTACGATATTGTTTCAGCAGGCGGTCGTTGCGGCTGCCGAAGATTTTCTTAGCAATGTTTGTCAGCATGAATAATTCCTGCGCCTTGATATAATAGTGGGCGAAACTGGGATTTTAACACAAGCGCCTATATAACGCGGTAATGCTGTTTGAAATAAAGGCGGTTTTGCTGTATTTCAATTGTAATTGTTTGGTTAATTCACTGAGAGGCCGTCTGAAACTATGGATTTAGCACAATTAGGCAAACGCGATCATTTATTGGCGGGCTTGTTGCAACAATCGCAACAATGGCGGAAATTGGATGCAAAAATCAAAACGGTTTTGCCGGCAAACCTGCATCCGCATTTTCAGACGGCCTGCGTAGAAGACGGAAGATTGGTCTTGCTTGCCGCCAACAATATGGCTGCTTCGCGTTTGAAAATGATCCTGCCTGCCATGTTGCCCAAGTTGCAAACATTGCATGCAGGCGTAAGGGAAGTGGTGGTCAGGGTAGTTCCCAAGCCTCCGACTCAACCGAAAACCAATAGTTTGCGATTGAGCGAGGCAGCTTTAAACAGTTTCGATGAGGCGGCAGCTAAATTGGAAGGCAAGCATCCCGAATTGGCGGCGGCATTGGCAGAATTGGTACGCAAGCATAGCCGTTAAAATTATGTTAGATGAGATTACAGTTAATAAATGTTAAAACTTATATCGTTCGGCTGATAGCATCTAATACTAAAGAAATACGACCTAGAAAGTATCTGTTTTCTTTTAGGTAAACTGATGTAAACTTGGCCTGAAACTTTGATTTCGTGTGAGGTTTGTAGCAAAATAACGCCTGAATTTCACATCACGCTATGCGGATAAATTTTAGTTTGGCGTTTGCCTTTTATTAATATATTCGTGTAGTGCTGTTAATAGAACTTAACAAAACTCTCATCATTAGGAGATACATCAATGAAAGCTTATCTGGCTCTGATTTCCGCTGCCGTTATCGGCTTGGCTGCATGCTCTCAAGAAGCTGCAAAACCTGCTGAAGCCCCTGCTGCTTCTGCCGCTTCCGAAGCTGCCCCTGCAGAAACTACTGCACCTGCTGATGCAGCTCCTGCTTCTGAAGCCGCTCCGGCCGACGCTGCCGCTGCTCCTGCTGCCGGCAACTGCGCGACTACTGTTGAAGCCAACGACGCTATGCAGTTCAACACTAAAGAAATCCAAGTAAGCAAAGCTTGTAAAGAATTCACCATCACCCTGAAACACACCGGTACCCAACCTAAAACCAGCATGGGTCACAACATTGTCATCGGTAAAGCTGAAGACATGGACGGTATTTTCAAAGATGGCGTTGGCGCAGCTGACACTGACTACGTTAAACCTGGTGATGCACGCGTTATTGCCCACACCAAACTGATCGGTGGCGGCGAAGAATCTTCTTTGACTCTGGATCCAGCCAAACTGGCTGACGGCGAATACAAATTCGCTTGCACCTTCCCAGGTCACGGCGCTTTGATGAACGGTAAAGTTACTTTGGTTGACTAATCCGCCTAAAGCTCGAAAACAGACAGCCTGCCTTGCGCAGGCTGTTTTGTTATAATCTGGAAACATTAATTTAAGAATAAATCCTATGAATCCGTTTGAAACCAAAAGCGTTACTTTTGCCGAACCTATTGAAATGCTGTACGCCTGCCACGGCAAAGTGCGCCGTTTCTGCAATCAGGTTGCCATGTTGTCGGACTATATCGCCGAAAACGGCTGCAATCAGGTTGTTTTGCAAACCATCCGCCAAATTGCCCAGTATTTCAACGTTGCCGCGCCGTTGCACCATGAAGATGAAGAAGAAAACTTCTTTCCGCTTTTGTTGCAATATGCGCCGCAAGCTCAAGAAAGCGTTGACGAGTTGTTGCGCCAACATGTCAGCCTGCATGGCAACTGGGACGGCGTAGCGGCTGAATTTGCCAAGCTTGAAGCGGACAATGCCTATATCCCTGATGCCGAAGCATTCAAACGTTTTGTCGCAGGATATGATGTTCATCTGGCGATTGAAGAGCCGCTGTTTGATATGGGTAAAACCTTTATCCCCAAAGAAAAATTGACCGAAATCGGTGAAATTATGGCCGCACGCCGCCGCAAATAAGGCCGTCTGAAACAATCGTCTCAAGGAATACACTATGCTGACCCCAAAAAGTTGTGATTTGTTCAATATCCCTTTTTTCCAGTTTTCCCAGCTTAAAAAATACCAGCCTGAAAGCATTCCGCAAATCAAGGCAGACTATAAAGAAAACTGGCAGGTATGGCAGCAGCTGATCCAGCAGGTTGCCGCCGAATTGGGTGCGCCGTTTGCGCCGCCGCATATCGAACGCTGGTGTAACGGCTGGCAGGTGCGCGCTCATTTCTTTGCCTATTTCAAATACGAACAATATAAAAATTCCGCAGCGATTTTATCGATTTTGCTGAATCGCCGCCGTTTGAGTGTCAGCTTGGACTGGCATTGCTATAAAGCCGATGTTTCCCCCATTGCGCTGCCTGATTACAACCGCTGGCTGGATAATTTTGATACTGAAAAATACGCTTCCTTCGATATGTGGCATGGTGCGGAAAGCGAATATGACGATTATCGTATCGTCGCCCAACAAAGCGACGGCGATAGAAAGCTTCGAGACGACAAAGATTTCTTCTGTATCGGGAAACACATCGAACGTGATGATTTGGGCAAGCAGGATGTCGCGAAATGGATAGCGGAAACAGTGGAAGACTTACTGCCGCTTTATGAAGCTTGTCATGGAAAATAACTCAGGACGTAGAAAGACAAATTGCCCATAATAAACTCAAGGCCGTCTGAAAATCATATTCAGAACGTTTCAGACGGCCTGTTTCTCAAAGTGAACAAACAAATATGACCGAAACTCAATCCTTAGAGCTTGCCAAAGAGCTGATTTCCCGCCCGTCCGTTACGCCGGATGACCAAAACTGCCAACAACTGCTGGCCGAACGCCTGCAAAAAATCGGTTTTGCCGTAGAAGAGCTTCATTTTGGCGACACCAAGAATGTTTGGTTGCGCCGAGGTACTCAGGCTCCGGTGTTCTGCTTTGCCGGACATACCGACGTCGTGCCGACAGGTCCTATTGAAAAATGGGATTCGCCTCCGTTTGAACCGACCGAGCGTGAAGGCCGTCTGTATGGTCGCGGCGCGGCGGATATGAAAACCAGCATTGCCTGCTTCGTTACCGCCTGCGAGCGTTTCGTTGCCGAAAATCCTGATCATCAAGGCAGTATCACGCTCCTGATTACTTCGGACGAAGAGGGCGATGCGCTGGACGGCACGACCAAAGTTGTCGATGTGTTGAAAGCGCGCGGCGAGTTGATTGATTACTGTATCGTCGGCGAACCGACCGCCGTGGATAAATTGGGCGATATGTTGAAAAACGGCCGCCGCGGCTCGCTGTCGGGCAACCTGACCGTCAAAGGCAAGCAAGGCCATATTGCCTATCCGCATTTGGCAATCAATCCCGTGCATACTTTTGCCCCGGCTTTGCTGGAACTGACACAGGAAGTCTGGGACGAGGGCAACGAATACTTCCCACCGACCAGTTTCCAAATTTCCAATATCAACGGCGGCACAGGTGCGACCAACGTTATTCCAGGCGAGCTGAACGTCAAATTCAATTTCCGTTTCTCTACCGAGTCCACCGAAGAAGGGTTGAAACAACGCGTTCACTCCATTTTGGACAAACACGGCGTGCAATACGATTTGCAGTGGTCTTGCTCAGGCCAACCTTTCCTGACTCAGGCTGGAAAACTGACCGACGTGGCACGTGAAGCCATTGCCGAGATTTGTGGCATTGAGGCCGAATTGTCCACTACCGGCGGTACTTCGGACGGACGCTTCATCAAGGCCATTGCCAAAGAACTCATCGAGTTAGGCCCGTCTAACGCGACCATCCACCAAATCAACGAAAACGTACGTTTGGAAGATATTCCGAAGCTGTCGGCAGTGTATGAAGGTATGTTGACGCGATTGTTGAAGTGAAAAAGGCCGTCTGAAAACGGCAGAAAGGGTATTGCCCCATCAAAATTGGCATACATTGGGGCAATGCTTTGACTGTCATTAATCGATTTCTTCACTAAAGGTTTCCCCATGCCGAAATTTATCTCTGCCCTTGTTGTATTGGGATTGTCATTGTCTTTGACAGGTTGTCTTGAGTCCGAGCCAAAGCCTCAAGCAGTTTCAATTAATCAAGGAAAAATTTTAGAAAAAAATGTACTGGTGGGATTGTGGCATATTGACGAGTTACCCATGGATGCGCCCAAAAACGCATATTATCTCAGTCGGGTAGAAACAGCCGGCTCTGACAATCACATTTATGGAACGCACATTGAGTTTGATAAAGACGGCAGGTTTAGCAGCAGTTATTCAGCAGAATGCGGTAATGAATGTTTTCCGCATTCAGAAGGTCTTTATCGATTTGTAAGTGATGACGAAGTGATTCTGCAAGCGACCAAGGTTGAGCAAAGAGGCGATTGTGGAGAAAACGGAGAGTTTAAAAAGAGCGGCGAGTGGGTCTTGGGAAAATTTAAGATAGAAAAAGACAAAGAGTTTGTTGTTTTAAAGAAAATTCTATAATTCCAATTTTTGGATTTTATAAATTTTTGGGGCGAGTTTCATTGATAGGGTAGGTGGAAACTTCCAGCCAACCTGCACATAAGTTTTAAAGCCGCCGTACCGGATGGTGGATTTTATGATCCGTCGGGTAATCGTTTGGGGGTTTGTTGATTATCGGGAGTAAATGCAGATGATTACTCTGCCTTCTTTAAATGCGCTTCCATCAAAGTGGAATGACATCCGCGAACAGTTGGAAACTGACTTTCCTGCCGACCTCGAAGTCTTGCTGCACGAGCGTCTTACTGAACACGAAACTAAGCAGTTTGAGCAGGATTTTATTGACTGTATCGGTTATACGCCTGAAGAATATGTCCGTATCCACCGAGCTGTCCGACTGTTGGAAACGCGTTATCCGGATAGTCCGCACGAACTGACTGCGGCCGCGGTTGCCACGCCCTTGGGCGAGATGTTGGCGGTGTTCGGCAGTAAGGGTTTGTGTCTGCTGGAATTTATCGGGCAGAAACATATGGAACAGGAAATCATGGCTGTCCAAAAAGCTTTGCGCGGGCAGTTTATTTTCCAAGAAAATGAGCAAACGCAACTTTTGCGTCAAGAATTGGATTTATACTTTCAAGGCCGTCTGAAAGTTTTTGCGACGCCTTTGGAAACGATAGGTACAGTTTTTCAGCAGCAGGTGTGGAATGCGCTGCTGACCATTCCTTACGGCGAAACGCGCAGCTACAAGGAGCAGGCGCAGCAGTTGGGTAATCCTAAAGCCATTCGTGCCGTTGCCGCTGCAAACGGACAGAATAAGGTGTCTATCCTGATTCCCTGCCACCGCGTTATTGGCAGCGACGGTAAACTGACCGGCTACGCAGGCGGCTTGAACCGCAAACAGTCGTTGCTTGCCTTGGAGCGAGGCGAAGTTCAGACGGCCTTGTTCTGAGTTTTGATAGAGGATAAGGGGCCGCGCTTCGGGCAGGCTTCGCACGTTAAAAAATTGAGTAGCAGAAGGTCGGGGAAGCCCGGAAAAATCTGCATGGAGAAAAATGTTGGGCAACGCCCACGCTAGAAAAAGAGAAATAAGACATGAGCCTGAAAAACCGCCATTTTCTAAAACTTTTGGATTTTACGCCGGAAGAAATTACCACCTATCTCGACCTTGCCGCCGAATTGAAAGCTGCTAAACAAGCAGGGCGCGAAGTGCAGCGGATGAAGGGAAAAAACATTGCCCTGATTTTCGAGAAAACATCAACCCGCACCCGTTGCGCGTTTGAAGTGGCCGCACGCGACCAAGGCGCAGGGGTAACTTATCTGGAGCCTTCTGCCAGCCAAATCGGGCATAAGGAAAGCATTAAGGATACGGCGCGTGTTTTAGGGCGGATGTTTGACGGTATCGAATATCGCGGTTTTGGACAGGATGTAGTGGAAGAGCTGGCCAAGTATGCAGGCGTGCCTGTGTTCAATGGTTTGACCAACGAGTTTCACCCGACTCAAATGCTCGCCGATGCGCTGACGATGCGCGAACATAGCGACAAGCCTTTGAACCAAATTGCGTTTGCCTATGTCGGCGATGCGCGTTACAACATGGCCAATTCGTTGCTGGTGTTGGCTGCGAAACTGGGCATGGACGTGCGTATCGGTGCACCGAAAAGTTTGTGGCCGTCTGAAAACATTATCGAAACGGTGCAGGCTGTTGCCAAAGAGACCGGCGGACGGATTCTGTTGACGGAGAATGCGCAGAAAGCCATGAAAGGCGTGGATTTTATCCATACCGATGTGTGGGTCAGCATGGGCGAGCCTAAAGAGGCTTGGCAAGAGCGTATCGATTTGCTGAAAGATTACCGCGTTACCCCCGAATTGATGGCGGTGGCGGAAAATCCGCAAGTCAAGTTTATGCATTGCCTGCCTGCTTTCCATAATCGCGAAACCAAGGTCGGCGAATGGATTTATGAGACATTCGGCCTGAATGGTGTGGAAGTAACGGAAGAAGTCTTTGAAAGCGAAGCCAGCATTGTGTTTGATCAGGCAGAAAACCGGATGCATACGATTAAAGCGGTGATGGTAGCGGCATTAGGCGATTGATTGTTACGCTCAACATTGCTTACTGCTTCATTTAATAGAGATTAAATAAAGGCCGTCTGAAAGAAAGACTTTCAGACGGCCTTGTTGTTTGATTGGGATTTATTGCCAAATCAGGACTTTGGGTTCGGGCGTTACTTGATAGCCTTCTTGACGCAATAGTTCGATTAAGCCTTTTTCGCTGGGTAAATGGGCAATGCCGACGGCAAAGAGGGTGCTTTGTTTGGCGGATTGCTTGCGGATTTCAGGCAGCCATGCCAAGTTACGCCGAATCAGGAGGTCGTTTTTCAGCCAATCGGACATGGCTTTGGCGTATTTGGTATCAACAAGTTTGAGGGTGCGTTGTTCGGTTTCTTCCAAAAGTGGGATGAGTTCTTCAAAGCGGCCGTCTGAATAGGCTTGATGGAGTTTTTTGATATCTTCGGTTTCTTCTTTATTGGTTTTAATACTGGCTTTCAGAAAGTTGAGCATGGTTTCTTCAGGCTGGGCTTTGAAGATCGCGGTAACATCATCCAAACTTTCTAATGAACCACGCGGCTTATTGATGTCGGCGGCTGCGTTGGTCAGCAACATATCTGCACCGGTTTCTGAGCTATACCCTTTGGGAAATGTACTGCCGGCAAAAATGAATGCCGCCCATGGATGGAGTTTGTCGGCAATTTGGGCGATGGGTCGGCTTTCTTCATTTTGTGAATAGATTTCTTGTAAAAGACGGAAATCTGTTTTGCCGAGCTTGCGGCTGAGCGGTTCGGTACTCATGACTTCTTTGAAGTATTTTTGATACATTTTTTTCGTTTCCGGACTGCTGTCCGGCAATGGGTCAACTTCTGTGGTCAGTTGGTCGGTGGATTGCAATAGTTTGACTGCATCGGAAGACAGGGTTTGATGGGTTCGTCCCATGTGGATGGTGCCGAGCAGGTAGGAATCAGGTTGGCCTTCTTTGCTGATTTTCCAAACATTGCTGGTCAGTTTAGGCTGCTGCCAGTTAAGTTCGGCAGGTTTGCTTTCGGGTGAAGTTGCGGCGGGTTTGCAGGCACCCAAGGCAAGGGCGGTCAATGGCACAAGCAGGCAGGCGAGCAGTTTTTTCATGTTTTTCCTTATTGTGGTGTGCGGTAGGCAAGGGCGATTTAGAAATCGAGCAGGTTTTGAACCGGATGTTCACCCGTTTCGGGTTTTTCCATTTTGCGGTTGCGGATTTTGGCCTTCCTGAGGGACAGGAGGTGCATGACTTGATGCTTTTGGCTGTCGGTCATCTGGAGCCAGTACAAGCGCTCTTCCCGACTGCGCAGACAGCCTTTGCAATAACCTTTGGCATTGGCTTCGCAGACACCTATACAGGGACTGGGGATGGGGAAAAAATCGGGTTGTTCCATATTTTAAAAGCGTTTGAGATAAGAGACCGGACAAACCGAAATTTCAGACTGCATTCGTATTTGTCTAAACACGGCAAGTGTATCCGGTAGGATTTCTACCAATATCCAATTGAGTTGGTCATTTCAATAAGTTTATATCTGCCACCCTAGGCATAAAAACCCTAAGAGAAACCATAAATATATCGCAGATTATATCTTGTACTGCAATGGTATCGTATCGATTCCAAACGAGGGAGCAAAGTGTACAGTAAGGTCTTCAAGAACAATTACGGTATGTTTGGCAGAATCATGTTTTAATACAAATCTGGAGTTCCTCTATATTTTGATTTTCAGACGACCTTATGCCTAGCTCCAACTATTTGCACTTTATGACTTAATCAGTTTGCGTAAAGACTGGTTGTTGTATTTGATATCGGCAATCATTCGGTCGTATTGATGCATTCTACGGAGTGAGCGGGTAATCAGATAGACCGAGAAAATAATCAAACTGATGTTCATCAGACTGACCAGTGAGAGCAAAGGCCAAACATCGACGGCTTCGTACCATTTCGATGTCGCAATCAGCGCACTGAAAATAGACAAAGGGAGTGCGAAAACGGCAATGCCCGTACGCATGATAGCAAGTGCCGTGCGTTTTTCAGCAAGGAGAAGCTGCACTTGATTGATGCTGAGGATATCGTTTTGCTGCTCGGTAATCATAGGATACGCGCCTATACAAATTAACTTTGAATCCTGATAAAGCGGAAAATATGGTTTTATGTTACCCGAAAGTATTGAAAATAAAAACAAAGGTCGTCTGAGAATTTTCAGACGACCTTGTCCATTCCTGTTTACACAGTTTGCGAGTATTTGGCTTTGGTTTCTTTATGGCGCAGATGGTAGTCGAACACCATGGCGATGTTGCGGATCAGGAAACGGCCCTTCGGCGTAACAGTCAGACTGTGTGGTTTGAGACGGACCAAGCCGAGGGTTTCCAGTTGCTTCATATCTTCCAGTTCGGCTGCAAAATAGCGGCTAAACGGAATGCCGAACACGCTTTCATAAATTTGATAATCAAGCGAGAAGCGGCACATTAAATCCTGAATGATGTTGCGGCGCAGGATGTCGTCTTGATTGAGCTGGTAGCCGCGCATAATCGGCAGATGTCCGGCATCGAGTGCGGCGTAATAGGCATCGATGTCGCGCTCGTTTTGGGAGTAGGTGCTGCCGATTTTGCCGATAGAGGACACGCCGATCGCTACCAAATCGCAGTCGGCATAGGTTGAATAGCCTTGGAAGTTGCGTTGCAGGAAGCCTTCCTTGAGGGCGATGGAGAGTTCGTCGTCAGGTTTGGCAAAGTGGTCCATACCGATGAAGACGTAGCCGCGCTCGGTCAGGGTTTGAACGCAATATTGCAGCATATCGAGTTTTTCTTCGCTGCCGGGGACAACATTGGTGTCGATACGGCGTTGCGGTTTGAAGATATGTGGCAGGTGGGCGTAGTGGTAGAGAGCAAGGCGGTCGGGATCGAGGGATAAGACCGTATCGATGGTGGTTTTGATGCTTTCGGTGTTTTGGTGCGGCAGGCCGTAAATTAAATCGACGCTGACTGATTTAAATCCGGCTTCACGCGCGGCATCAATCACTTCTTTGGTTTCTTCGTAGCTTTGAATACGGTTGACGGCTTCCTGCACTTTAGGGTCAAAGTCTTGAATACCGACACTCATGCGGTTGAAACCGAGTTTGCCCAATTTGAGGACGGTTTCGCGGCTGACTTTGCGCGGGTCGATTTCGATGGAGTATTCGCCGTTGGGAATCAGCTGGAAGTATTTACGAATCATGTCGAAGACGCGTTCGAGTTGGTCGTCGCTCAGGAATGTGGGCGTGCCGCCACCGAAGTGCAGCTGCGCGAGCTGGTGTCTTCCGCCCAAATGCGGTGCCAGCAATTCCATTTCTTTTTCCAGATACTGGATATAGGCATCGGCACGGCTTTTGTCCTTGGTAATGATTTTGTTGCAGCCGCAGTAGTAGCAGATGGTATTGCAGAAAGGGATGTGGATGTAGAGCGAAAGGGGTTTGTTGAGCGCGCCCATGTTGCGCAGGCTTAAAGCTTGGATATATTCGGCTTCTTTAAAGCCTTCATGGAAGCGGTCGGCAGTCGGATAGGATGTATAACGGGGACCGCTTGATGGCAAACTGGCAATCAAGTCACGATCGAATTCCGGTAATTCGTTGTTTGTGTTGGTGTTATTTGAGATGGGGATGATTTTCATGGTCGGGCTTGTAGTATAAAGTAGGGAAATTAGGGAAAATTTTAGTCAAAATTTCGATAGTTTGGTAGAATGCCTCATAATGATATGCCGACTTTGACATGGGTCAATAGTTATTCGGCTTCATCAGGGATTTATAGAACTATGCAGATTAAGGGTGCGTTATGGCCACACACAATGCAACACATCAAATGAAAACCTTGTGTTCCACATGTTCTTTACGCGAGCTGTGTTTGCCTGTCGGACTGATGCCTAACGAATTTTCACAACTGGACGCGGTTATTCGTCAAAGCCGCCGTCTGAAAAAAGGTGAATACCTGTTCCGTGCCGGCGAGCCGTTTACCTCTTTGTTTGCCATCCGTGCAGGCTTCTTTAAGACAACAGTCGCCAGCCAAGATGGACGCGATCAGGTAACCGGCTTTTTTATGTCGGGCGAACTGGTCGGTATGGATGGGATTTGTTCCCATATTCACAGCTGTGATGCTGTGGCTTTGGAAGACAGCGAGGTATGCGAGCTTCCGTTTACACATATTGAAGAACTCGGTCAGGATATTCCCAGCCTTCGTTCTCACTTTTTCCGCTTGATGAGCCGCGAAATTGTCCGAGATCAGGGCGTTATGCTGCTTTTAGGCAATATGCGCGCCGAAGAGCGATTGGCAGCATTCTTGCTTAACCTGTCTCAGCGTCTCTATTCACGAGGTTTTGCCGCCAATGATTTTATCTTACGGATGTCGCGTGAGGAAATCGGCAGCTATTTGGGGCTGAAACTGGAAACAGTCAGCCGCACCTTGTCTAAATTCCATCATGAAGGCTTGATTTCGGTTGAACACAAGCACATCAAAATCTTAGATGCGACAACCTTGAAGAAAATGGTTTCCGGTTGTTCGCACGCTATCTGAATCTTAGGCCGTCTGAAATATTTCAGACGGCCTTTTTAACAAGAATTAAAGAATAATTGTTAAGTTACGAAAGTGATAGTCAGATATTAAATTGAAAAATCTTCAACAACCGGTGTGTACAGAATACGGTCGACTACTTCTCTGGTCAGTTTTGGTGCAAACATCTGGATAAAGTCATACGCGTAGCCGCGCAGGTAGGTATCAGTGCGTAAGGCTATCCATGTAGGCGACGGTTCAAATAAGTGTGCCGCATCAATAAGTTGTAAATCTTGATCGACAATGGGATCGTACGCCATTTTAGCCATCAAACCAACGCCCAAGCCTAAGCGGACATACGTCTTCAGTACATCCGTATCGGCAGCCGATAAGGCAACATCAGGTTGCTCAATATGCGCTTTATTAAATGTACGCGCGATACTGCTGCCGGAATTAAAAGCAAATTCGTAAGTAACCAGCGGAAAAGAAGCCAAATCTTCAAGGCTTAAAGGATTGCGGCAGTCCAAAAGAGGGTGGTCGTGCGGAACAATGACGGCATGGTTCCATTCATAGCAGGGCAGTTTTCCCAACTCAGGATGATCGTCAATGCGTTCAGTAATAATTGCCAAATCAGCTTCGCCGCTGCTGACCATTTGCGCAATGGCAGAAGGGCTGCCTTGTTTGATGGTCAAATTGACTTTAGGGTAGTTTTTGACAAACTCCGCAACGATTTTTGGCAAAGCATAACGCGCCTGGGTATGCGTTGTCGCGATGGTCAGCGAGCCGCTGTCATGATCGGTAAATTCGCTGCCGATATTTTTAATGTTTTGTACATCACGCAAAATCCGTTCCGAAATCTCTAATACGGCTTTGCCCGGTTGCGAAACGGAAACCACACGTTTGCCGCTGCGGATAAAAATTTGAATACCCAATTCTTCTTCAAGCAGGCGGATTTGTTTGGAAATGCCGGGCTGGGATGTGAAAAGCGCATCGGCGGCTTCTGAGACATTCAGATTGTGTCGGTAAACCTCAAGGGCATAACGTAATTGTTGCAGTTTCATGGTAGCAGTACCGGATACGTTGTTAATGTGGATTTTGTGCGACAAACGGCATGTAATTTAACATATTTTGCCCAGTTTTGCCCCGAGTTTTGAAAACGGTTGTTTTTAATGGAAATATCTTTTAACGATATGAAAACGGGAAATTCAGGAAAGAAGAGGGAAAGGGGTTTTGTTGTTTTTGTACAACTTAAGGTGGATGAATTGTCTGATTTTGCCCTAAATTAATGACACAAGATTGATTTTTCGGCATGATTAACTACTAGGAAGCAGGCACTTCATGATTGTTTGAAGGCATCGAGTATTGACAGTTTGCCTTGCGCTTCTTTATAGTGCAACCTGATATATCCGATTTGTCGCTGTTTTGATACTGCGGCCTGTATATTGGTACTTTGCAGCGGTTGCTTTCCTAGTCCGCCGCATAACAATTTAATGAGGGAATAAAATGACCAAACAGCTGAAATTAAGCGCACTGTTCGTTGCCTTGGTTGCCTCCGGCACCGCTATGGCCAGCGAAGCGCACACCAAACACGGCTACGTCGTAAGCAGCCAATCTCAAGAAGTTGTCCGCAACAACTATGGCGAATGCTGGAAAACCAGCTATTTTGACAAAGAGACCCAAGGTCGTGTCGAATGTGGTGATCGTGAAGCAGTTGCTCCCGTACAACAAGCTCCTGAGTATGTTGACGAGACTGTTTCCCTGTCTACTAAAACTCTGTTCGGCTTCGACAAAGATAACCTGCGTCCTGAAGCTCAAGAAAAACTGGACGCTTTGGCTCAACGCTTGAGCAACGAAAGCGTACAAACTGTACGTGTTGAAGGTCACACTGACTTCATGGGTTCTGAAGAATACAACCAAGCTCTGTCTGAGCGTCGTGCTAACGTAGTTGCTAACTACTTGGTAGGCCGTGGCGTTGCTTCTAGCAAAATCTCTGCAGTAGGTCTGGGCGAATCTCAAGCTCAAATGACTGCTACTTGTGAAGCTGAAGTTGCTAAACTGGGTAAAAAAGTTTCTAAAGCTAAGAAACGTGCTGCTCTTATCGCTTGTATCGAACCTGACCGTCGCGTTGATGTTAAAATCCGCAGCGTTGTTACTCGTCAAGTTGCTCCAGGCCAAACTATCGAAGGTCAAGGCGAATTGCCTGCTACTGATGAAGGTTGGATCCCAGCTCCTTACAATGGTGTTCACGGTTACGCTAAACCTTAATCGGTTTGTGAAAAATGCCCTGCAATATGCAGGGCATTTTTTTATGGTTTATATTTGAAGAGTCGGGGAATTTATGATTCAAAATAAAAGGCCGTCTGAAAGGTTTATTTTCAGACGGCCTTTTATTAAGACAGATTAGTTTGGCCTCGGCCATTTCCATACGCAGATGGCTGCCAGTATCGTACAAATCAAAAAGAGGATACTGGACAAGCCGTGCCAAACACCGAATGTTCCTCCAACTAGGGACAGCAGCCAGTTATCCAGCCCGTACTTGTGTGCCTCGATAACCGGCGTAACCAAAAGATGGTTGCAGGCTAAGAGTAGCCAAAGTACCAAGATCCACCAAGAAAGTGAGGCCAGTTGCTTTCTGAAAAAGGCATAGGCTGCGCCAAAAATAACTAAGCCACATATCGCTGTAATAGCAAACAAAATGCCGGCAATTTCTCCTGACTGCATTTTGGGCAGGAGGCGGAACAGGATAGGGGCAGTAACATAGCCTGCGGTCAGCTGCATACCAAGCCACATGGCGGCAGCGGTTTGGATAATTTTGTACAGTAGATTCATTATGTTTCTCCTGGGAAGATTTCACTTTCTTTGATTATGGTGTTTTTAGATACAGCAAAAGGCCGTCTGAAAATGTTTTCAGACGGCCTTTTGTTTATTTAGATATATTGCACGGCAATGATGTCATATTCACGTACGCCGCCGGGTGCTTGAACTTCTGCAACGTCGCCTTCTTCTTTGCCGATTAAGGCGCGGGCAATTGGAGAGCCAACGTAGATTTTGCGTTCTTTGATGTCTGCTTCATCTTCACCGACGATTTGGTAGGTAACTTGTTCTTCAGTTTCCAAATCTTCCAGTGTTACAGTTGTGCCGAACACGATTTTGCCTTCTGCATGGATTTCGGCAGGGTTGATGATGTGCGCCATAGAGAGTTTGTGTTCCAACTCGGCGATGCGGCCTTCGATAAAGCCTTGACGCTCTTTGGCGGCTTCGTATTCTGCGTTTTCAGACAAGTCGCCGTGCGAACGTGCTTCGGCGATGGCTTCGATAACTTCTGGGCGTGCTACGCTTTTGAGGTGTTGAAGTTCTTGTTTCAACAATTCTGCACCACGGACGGTCAAAGGGATTTTTTGCATTGAGTTCTCCATGAAAGCATGATGATGCTTTTAAAATTTTATCCGGCCACGCGCGGTAGCCGGATTGGAAATAAAAATACAAGCCGCCAAAGCTTGGCGGCTTGATGAATAAATAAGTAATGTCTGTATTCTACCAAATTCTGCCGAAACCGCAATGATTAAAACGGATTTTCAGTAAAGTGTTGTTTTCTGTCTATTTTGTTTTTTCAGACGGCCTAAAAACTAAATATTGAAGTATTTCAAAGCTGCATTGGAAAAACGGTTTCTTAAATGAATGTTTTTGATTAAAATACCTGTTGCTAATTCGTAGTAATTAGTCTGCTTTAACTATATGAAGAGAAAATATGGAAACAAAACCAACTTCCCAAAATGAACAACAGGCTAACCGCCGTTATTTGACTGTTTGGCGATGGCATTTTTATGCCGGACTTTTGGTTGCGCCGTTTTTAACCCTGCTGGCTGTTACAGGGTTGGGAATGCTGCTATTCGCCAATATTACCGGTAAAGAAGGCGAACGCATACATATTACGCCGCAGGCAGTGGTGCAGCCTTTGTCGGCTCAGGCTGAGGCCGCCAGACAGTTTGTGAATCCGGAAACTGCTTCTGTAGTGCAATATATTGCGCCGCGCGCAGATGATATGGTTGCCGTATTCCGCGTGAACAATGATGATAAAGCTACTATGGTTGCCGTTGATCCCTATACGGCAAAAGTTGTGAATACGATGCCGCGCGGTCAAGGCTGGTATCACACGATGGACGAAATCCACGGCGATATGATGATCGGCCCGGTGGGTGACTATCTGCTGGAAACTTCCGCGTCGCTGACCATCCTGATGATAATCACGGGGATTTATTTGTGGTGGGCGAAACAGCGCAGCCTAAAATCCATGCTTGTGCCGAAAGCAGGCAAAGGACGCACATGGTGGCGTAGCATGCACGGCGCATTCGGCACTTGGGTTTCTTTGATTTTGTTGCTGTTCTGTTTGTCAGGTATTGCTTGGGCAGGTATTTGGGGCGGTAAAGCGGTTCAGGCATGGAGCTAGTTTCCTGCGGGTAAATGGGGTGTGGAGCCTAATCCGGTATCTTCCGTGCCAACCCATGGTGATGTGCTGAATGACGGTAAATCTAAAGAAGTGCCATGGATTTTGGAGCTGACGCCTATGCCGGTTTCCGGTACGACAATAGGCGAAAACGGTATTAATCCAAGTGAGCCGATGACTTTGGAGACGGTTGACCGCTTTGCACGTGAAATTGGCTTTAAAGGCCGTTATCAGCTCAATTTACCCAAAGGTGAGACCGGTGTATGGACGTTGTCGCAAGACTCAATGAGTTACGATATGATTAGTCCGACCGCTGACCGCACGGTACACATCGATCAATACAGTGGTAAAATTCTGGCTGATATTCATTTCGACGATTACAACTGGTTTGGTAAATTCATGGCGGCAAGCATTGCTTTGCATATGGGTACATTGGGCTGGTGGAGCGTATTGGCAAATGTCTTGTTCTGTCTGGCGATTATCTTTATTTGTGTCAGCGGCTGTGTAATGTGGTGGAAACGCCGTCCTTCGGAAGCACGTGGTTTGGTTCCTCCGGCGCAGAAAATCAAATTGCCGGTATGGTGGGCAATGGCTGTGCCGCTTTTGATTTTGGCTGTGATTTTCCCAACAGCCATTGCCGCAATCGCTGTTATTTGGATTTTGGATACACTGTTGTTGTCGCGTATCCCGGCATTGGCAAGATGGTTTAAATAACCGCCCGATGTGATTAAAGGCCGTCTGAATCTTTTGTTTCAGACGGCCTTTTGTATAAAGGTTAAAAGAGGTAGGGAAGTTATGATTCTGTTTAAGTTTATGCGTGAGGTGTTTATTGTGATTAGCTTGCAGGATTGTGTAAGAAAGACAAGGAGTTTTTGTATAAAAACAAAAAACCCACTTCATAGAAGTGGGTTTTTGATGAAAGCTATTAGCCTTTGCGAGCAGGCAATTTTTCTTTAATGCGAGCTGCTTTACCGGTCAGGCCGCGCAGGTAGTACAGTTTGGCGCGACGTACGTCACCACGGCGTTTAACTTCGATTTTTTCTACGGTAGGAGAGTACAGTTGGAAAGTACGTTCTACACCTTCGCCGCTAGAGATTTTGCGAACGATGAAGTTGCTGTTCAGGCCACGGTTGCGGCGAGCGATAACAACACCTTCGTATGCTTGCAGACGGCTGCGAGAACCCTCAACCACGCGTACAGATACGACAACGGTGTCACCTGGAGCGAATTCAGGGATTTCTTTGTTCAAGCGAGCGATTTCTTCTTGCTCTAATTGTTGAATCAAGTTCATTTATTTTTCCTAAGTTATGATTGGATTTCCTGTTGCTCTTGCAAGATTTCTTTTAAGAGGCGGGATTCCTTTGGGATTAAACTGCGCTTTTCCAATAAATCAGGTCGGCGCTCTAAAGTGCGTCGCAGCGATTGTTTCAATCGCCACTCGGCAATCAAGCCATGATTTCCTGAGCGTAAGACGTCGGGAACTATCATGCCTTGGAATTCTACGGGTTTGGTGTAATGAGGACAGTCTAAAAGGCCGTCTGAAAACGAGTCTTGTTCGGCTGACTGTATATCGCCCAATACACCCGGAACCAATCTTAAGACGGCATCCATCAACATCATGGCGGGTAATTCACCGCCCGAGACGACAAAGTCGCCAATGCTGATTTCTTCGTCCACACTGCTTTGCAGCAGTCTTTCATCTATGCCTTCATAGCGTCCGCATAGAAGAACAAGATGGGGCAGTTCGGCAAGTTCTGCAGCTTTTTTATGTGTCAGCGGCTGACCTTGCGGACTGAGATAAATTACTTTGGCAGGTTTTTGCGAGTTTGCTTTGGCTTCTTCGATTGCCGCTTGAAGCGGTGGCGCCATCATAATCATTCCCGGACCGCCTCCGAAGGGGCGATCATCGATATAGCCAAGTTTGTTATCGGCAAATTTTCGGGGATTGATGGCTTGAAACTGCCAAAGATTTTGTTTTCTTGCTCTGCCTGTAACGCCATATTCGACAATGCTGTCGAACATCTCCGGGAAAATGGTGATGGCTTGAATCAGCATCAGTAGTCCAAACCCCAGTCGGCGATAACGGTTTTGCTGTCGGTATCGACAGATTCGATATAGTTGGAGACAAAGGGAATTAGGATTTGTCCGTGTTTGCCTTTAATCATCAAAACATCATTTGCACCGGTTTCCATCAGGTTGCTGACTTTACCGAGGACGATGTTTTCTTTGTTGATGACGGTCATGCCGACTAAATCTGCCCAGTAGTATTCGTCTTCCTCAGTAGGGGCGAATGACTCTCTTGGGATTTCGATGGTATAGCCGCGCAAGGCAAATGCTTGGTCGCGATCGTCTATACTTTCAAATTTAACCTGAAGTTCGCCATTGACAATTTTACCTGCCTCAAGCACAACATTCAGGGTTTTGCCATCCTTGCACAACTGCCACTCGGGGTAGTCCAGCAGGCTGTCGGTATATTCGGTATTGGCAGCAATTTTAAGCCAACCTTTAATGCCGAATACGCCTTTAATGTAGCCCATGGCTACCCGTTTTTGAGTGTCTGTCATGGTCGTTTCGGCTGATTAAGCAGCGATTTTTTGCTCTTTAATCAGTTTGGCAACTGCGTCGCTAACTTTCGCGCCTTGAGCAACCCAGTGGTTGATGCGGTCTGCGTCAAAACGTACGCGTTCTTGTTTTTCATTGGCAACGGGGTTGTAGAAACCTACGCGCTCGATGAAGCGGCCGTCACGACGGTTGCGAGAGTCAGTTACGACTACGTTGTAGAAAGGGCGGTGTTTTGAGCCGCCGCGAGCCAAACGGATAACTACCATTTTGAGTCCTTTTGAAAAATGCGGATATATAGAAACCGCTAATTTTAGGATATTTCACACGGGTTATGCAAGTTTTTATTTGTTTTTGTTGCTGTTTTGCCATTCGTTCAAATCGAGGCTGGCTTGATACAGGCCGCGGTCGGTTTCCGATGGGGTGACGGTAAATCCTGATTTTTCAGCGAGTTTGAGCATCGGTGTGTTTTCTTTGAGGATTTCCGCATTCATGGTTTGGTAACCTTGCTGTGTGGCAGTTTGGATAATCAGGCTCATCATTTTGCCGGCCAAGCCGGTTTTACGTGCTTCAGGTGCCAAAGTAATGCCGAACTCGCACTCATTACGATTGATGCGGCTGTAACGGCTGACTGCGACGATATGGCCGTCTGAAGTGAAGGCTGCCCATGCGCATTCGGTATGGAAATCGGGACGGGTCAGCCGTGCAAGTGTGGGCAGCGGCAACTCGTTGGTATGGGTCATGAAGCGCGTATAGCGGTCGGCCGCGGGTAATTGGCGGACAAATTTTTGTTTGGCTTCGGCATCTTCAGGCTCTAGTGCGCGGATGTGAAGTGTGTTGCCGTCGGGCAGGGTAAAGGTATCGGTTTGGTTCGGGTAGGGTGCGAGTACGTTTTGTATCTCGGGCGTTTCGGTTTTAGGGTGCAGCAGTTCGGAAGCGGCTTCGCCGGTGTTGCGTAGGAATTCGGCTGCGGCCGGATTTTTTTGTTGGAGATAGGCGGCGGCGCTTTGCATTTTGGCGGCGGCCTGTTCCAAGGTTTGGACGGCTTTTTTAGGAATTTTGGTTGTTGGTGCAACAGGTTTTTCTACGATTTCGGGAATGATGGTGCTGTTGTATTGGCTGCCGTTGTAGTTGAGGATAATGTCGCCGATATGCTGGTTGTTGTGGATAAGCGTGTTTAGGGAATGCAGGAATTGATTGAGAACGGACGTGTTGTCGAGTTCTGTAAACTGGCTTAAACGCTGGATATCGAGTGTGGTAAAGGGAGGTAATGCGGCTTCGGTTTGGCCGTTGTAATGGGCGGTAAGGATATTGCCGTAAATGGCATGGCGGCTGAATCGAAATTGGACGGCATGGTGTTTTTGGATTTGGCACGGAGGCAGGTATAGGGCTTCCGCCATCAGTTCGGTTTGGCCGGATGCAATGGCTTTATCGATATTTTTGCTTTTAGGTGTTTTCAGACGGCCTGTTTTGGCTTGGGCAGGGGTATTTTGCACTTGTTGCAAATAGGCTGTTTGATTGCGGAAATAAAGTGTCAGTAAGGCTTCTTCCGGCGTGTTAAACCATGTCAGGCCGTCTGAAAAACGATAGCTGACGAGAATGGGCTTACTGGTTTTTTGTGCCAAATTATCCAGAGTTTGATGAATGCTGTACGCATCCGGCGTATCTGGCGAAATAATGCCGAGCAGGGCTTGAGTATGCGGATTTTGTAATTGTTCGAGCGCCAGACGGTGGATGCGTGCAGGCGTGGGGTTGTTGCCGATGCAGCCTTGTCGGATGAATGGTACTTCGGTTGGGAGGTCGAGGGTCAATTCGCAGGCATCGGCGGTAGTGCGCAGCCATTCTATCGGCGTGTCGGACAGAATGGTGGGGTTGGTAATGACGGGAATGCCGGATAGGTGGGCTTTTAGGGCTGCTTCCAGTTCGGCGGTATTGAATACCGGTTGGAAATTGCAATGGCGGCTGAGGCTGCGCAGGATGGCTTTGTCTGTGTTGTCGGTGTAGTGTGTGGACAACAGGATAAGCGGAGTGTGGCGTGTAAAGTGGCGGATGGCACTGAACAGCTCGCGTTGGTTTTCAGCTGGATTGTAGTGGATAACGGCAACTTTGGTATGGCGGTTGTGGCCGAAGCGGTTGAGCCAGTCGGCGGATGTGGTGGGGCTTAGGTCATAGTTGAGGCTGATGTGGCGCGATACGCCTTGATGTAGCGTGTTTAGCAGGTGGTTGATGTTGCGGCTGACGGTGCTGTGGCCGGTCAGTAATGCGATATGGCCGGCCGGATAGTCGGTTTGGGTGCCGATGTTGAGGTTGAGTGAGGGGAGTTGGATGCCTGCGCTGTTGCACACGGTGATATTCAATTCGTCGCCGTGATATTTTTGAATAATGGAACGGGCGTTTTTGCAGGATTCGGGCGGTAGGTTTTCCCAATCTTGAATCAGGATAATGTGGCGCAGGTCTTTTTTACGGCAGGCTTTGAACAGCGAGTCGTAATGGTCGGGCGGGATAACGGCAACAACCAAATCGGCTTGGCCCGGGATTTTGCTGAGGCTGGAGTAGGAGGGAATGCCTGCGACACTGCTGTGTCGAAGATTGACGGGGGTAATTTTGCCTTGATATGAGGAACTGAGCAGGTGGCTGAAAATGCGTTCGCCAAGGCTGTGCGGACGTTCGCTGGCGCCGACGAGGATGATGTGTTCAGGCATGAAGAAGTAGCCGGTTTGGACGGTTGCACTCATGATGGTTCCTTATTTGTGTTTTTGGCCGTCTGAAAAGTTTCAGACGGCCTTATTTTTAGACTTCTTTTTTGTCTCCGGCTTTCTTTTTGGGAAGGATAAAGCGCATCCTCAGGCCGTTGGGTTTGACATTTTCAGCAATGATTTTACCGCAGTGCTGTTTCATAATATGCTGCGTCAAGGCAAGCCCTAAACCTGTACCGGGCTTGTGTGCGCTGGAGTCGGCGCGATAAAAGGCAGTGAAAATATGCGGAAGCTGCATTTCATCTACGCCAGGCCCGTTGTCGGTAACATCGATAATCCAGTTTTTGCCGTCTTGTCCGATATGGGTTTGAATGGTACTGCCTTCAGGACTGTAATTGATGGCATTGCGGATTACGTTGTCAAAGGCGCGGTATAGATAGCCTTCGTTGGCGCTGACCACGGCATTTTCAGGGATTTTTGGGTCAATGCTCAGGGTAACGCTTTGGTTGTTTTGGTGGGCAATGCTTTGGTTGTCCTCAATCAAGTTGGTTAAGAACGGAACGAGTTTGAGGTTTTCTTTTTCCAAAGGAATATTGGAAGTTTCCAGGCGGGAGAGGGTCAACAATTCGCCGACCAAAGTATCCATGCGCACCAGTTCGCCTTCAAGTCGCTTGAGGTATTGCTCTTGTTTCTGCGGCTGAGATTGAATCAGGCCGACAATCGCCTGCATACGCGCCAGCGGCGAACGCATTTCATGCGAAACGTGGTGAAGTAGATGGCGCTCTTTGGCAACAAGTTTTTCAAGCTTTTCGGCCATTTTGTCGAACTGTACGGCAAGGTGGGACAATTCGTCGTCACGGTCGTCAACTTGTTGGGAAATGCGGGTTTCGAGTTCGCCGTTGGCTACTCTGTCCATGCCGCCGCCAAGAATTTTAATGGGCTTGGTGATGTTGTTGGCAAGGATGTATGCCATCAAGAGCCCCACAACGATGATAAAAGACAGAATGATAAATTCGTGCCAAATAGGCGAAAGCGGCAGGCCGGGAATGAAGAGCGGGCTAGGTAGGCGTTGGGCTTGATGATTGTCCCAGCCTTTAATGAAGAAGAGGTATTCTTCGCCGAAACGGTCGTATTCGATGTGTGCCAAATCAGATTCGGGGTTGTTGATGGCAAAGATACGGGCACGCTCAATGGAGAGGCTGTCGATGTTTCGGCCTAAAATATCTTTTTTATCGTCGCCGGTAATGACATAAACGGCATTGGAAACCGGATTGTTTTTCCATTCGGAAAGAATTTCGCGCGCACCGCTGTCTCCGCGTGAGTTGAAGGCGGAAACGATGCTGCTCATCAATGTGGTTTCGATGGTACGGCGTTGGTTAAATTGGTTTTCGGCAAGGGTGTTTTGTACCAGCCAAAATGAAAAACTCGCCACAAAGATTGCGCAGACGATGACTGCGCAAAATGTGGCGAAGATGCGTTGAAACAGTTTCATTGATTGTTTAATCTTTAATTTTTAACAAACAGGTAGCCTAAGCCGCGTACAGTTTGAATCAGGGAAGCATCGCCCAATTTGTGGCGGATGCTGGAGATGTGTACGTCGATGCTGCGGTCAAATTTAGCCAGTTTGCGGTCGAGTGCCTCGATAGACAGGGTCTCTTTGCTGACAACTTGTCCGGCATGGCGCATCAAAACTTCGAGCAGATTGAACTCAGTGCTGGTCAATTCAAGCGGAGTGTCTTTGATGCTGGCTTGGCGTTTGGCAGGGTAGAGGACAACGTCGCTGACAGAAATGCTGTTAGGCGCGTTGTTTTGTTCGTTGCTGTGTTGCGCACGACGCAAGATGGCGTTGATACGCGCCAAGAGTTCGCGCGGTGTGCATGGTTTCGGTACATAATCGTCCGCACCCATTTCCAAACCGATAATGCGGTCGATGTCGTCACCTTTTGCAGTCAGCATGATGATGGGCACAGTGCTTTGGGTGCGTACGTTTTTCAATACGTCCAAACCGTTCATTTTAGGCATCATGGAGTCTAATACGATGACATCGTATTGTCCGGTCAGAATTTCTTGAACGCCGGCTTCGCCGTCAGAAACGCTGTGGACGTTGAGGCCTTCGGCAGTCAGGTATTCGGTCAGTAATTCGGTCAAGAGGGCATCGTCATCTACGAGTAATACGCGACTCATGGAATTTCCTTTTCGTGATTGTATGCGCCGTGGCACTAAATAGGCGGTGCGGCGATTAAAATAGAGTTGTATTCAATCTTAACATGCAATCTGCTTTTGTTGATAGCGTAATTTTCTGTGCTTTTGCGCTTTTTTGCATAGAAACTTGTCGCTCTTTACATTTTCAGACGGCCTGTAAGGACAAACTGACAATTGAGTGTGTTTTGTTTAGGGTTTGTCACATGATTTGGCAGTTTGGTGTTTCGGTGCATTGATGAAATCTTTGCAATCGGACAAAAGTTTGGGCAGCAGGGGGGCGAATACCGGATGGCTGCGTATTTTGTCGGCGTAGAAATACATCATATAGGGGTAATAATATTGCACTGCCTGCATCCATTGCGCACCTTCTTCTTTCTTGCCTTGTCGGTAGAGGTAGAGGCCGACTTGATAGGCACTGGAGTAGGGGCGGTAGGTCAGGGCTTTGAGTGCGGCTTCTTCTGCCCACGGGCGGATGTAGGCATCGGTCGGGTCTGCACGTTTGCTCAAACTTAAATCGGCGTAATAGGCAAGCATAGGGCTTTCTTTGGAGAGCTGCTGCAAGCCGTTGATTTTATTTTGAACTGTTTGCGGATCGTCGGTTTTCCCTACACGGCTATATTGGGTCAGATTTTGATATTCCCAGCTGAGGTTTGCCATGCCGATTAAAATCGATAAAGCGGCTATACCGCCTGCCCACTGTCTGATTCGGGTAGATAAAGGGCCGTCTGAAACATCTTTTGGATAAGAAGGTGTCAGCGACAGAATCAGGCTGAATACGGTGAGAAAATAAATATACCAAAGCGGATATTCGAGCATGCTGTGGCAGAGGCTGACGGCGGCGGCGGTCAGTAAAAACAGGGAAGCCGGTGTTTGGTTGCGGCCCAACAGTCGCCATACGGCTGCAAGCAGGGTTAAGGTTGCAAGCAAGGTGCCGGCAATGCCCATTTCAGACAATAACTGCATGACGATATTGTGCGAATGGGTAAACAGTACGCCGAGAATATTGTTGGGGAAATATTGTTGTTGGGCATTGATCAGGAAGGTTTGCTGGGCAAAGCTGTTCCAGCCATGTCCGAACCAAGGTGCGGATTGAAAGGCAATCCATGCCTTGCTCCATTCGATTTGGCGCATGGAGCCTTCAAAACCGCTGGTGCCTGCGCGTTCGACAGCGGTTTCGTATTTGATGTTGCCAAACAAATCTAACAGGCTGCCCATGCCGAATTGGAAAGCGGCGGCCAGGATGGCGGTCAGAAGGAAAATGCACAGTGCGCGTTTGTGTTGGAAACGGGTACGCCAAAACCATAACGGCGTAATCAGGAATAGGGTGGCAATGTAACCTAAGATGGTGCGCGAGTTGACAAGGCCGAGGGTCGCAGTCAATGCCAATACGAACAGAAAACCTGCTGCATTGGACATTTTGCGCACCGTCCATAAATAGGATACCGCCAAAATGCCCCACATTAAATAATGTCCTAAATGGTTGCGCTGGCCGAGTTGGCCGTTTACGGTGCCGCTGCTTCGGGCGATGATGCCGTTCAACCACTCTACGTTGGACCAACCTTTAAATTGCAACCAAACGATGGCAGCCTGTATGGTTGCACCTATCAATAAAGACCAAGCAAAGATGCTGACGACGCGCTCCTGTCCGTAAGCTGCTATCCAGCCCCACACCGACCATGCGCCCAGTGCCAAAATGACAAAGGTCCAGGCAGTAATATCGCTCATGCCGGGGTAGGTGGAATGCATGAGGCGCGCTTGGAGCGACCAAAATGCGGCCATAGCAAACAAGCCGATACTGAGTGCAGGAAGGCGGATATTCAGCAGGCCTTTGTGTGCGCTAATCAATGTCAGTACCAATGAGCCGCTCAGTGAGATGGCTTCCAAATAAAAGCTGGGCAGAGGGCCGACTCGGTAGAGTGAGAGAAAAGGGATGGCGCAAATCCAAAGAAAACTGAGCCATAAAGGCCAAAAGGTTTTCACTGAAGATTCAGTCAGGCCGTCTGAAAGTGTGTGGTAGGTCATTTTGATGTGTGTTTTTGTTGTTTGATAAATGCAAGGCAGCCGAGGAAAAAGGTAATGCACAATAATACGGAAACGGCGGCGCAAATCCGGCTGGCGACGGCTGTGTCAGCCAGGCGCATACAGGCTTCGGCAAAGTAAATCAGAATCAGCATGGAGCTGTATTGATAAGTGTAGATGTGTTTTTTCAAAATACCGGTCAACGGCAGGCACAGCGGCAGGGCTTTCAGTGCCAGCCATGAGCCGCCTTCGCGCAATGGTGCGATCCACAATTCCCATGACAAGGAAAGCAGAATCAGCAGGATAAGGCTTATGGAAGTTGTAAGATAAGGTAATGGGGAGCGGGTATTGTTCACAATATTGAGGGCGTAAAGCCGTACTGGGAAACTTAAAATTATACCGCTAAAAAGGCGGGGGAAGCCAAGAATATTGCTTAAAGATGCTGAAGAAAGGATTTATTGTTTTTTCTTCAAACGAATGAAACTTTATCTTGTTTTATAGTCTTATCAATATATATATATCTAGTAAAGATTGTGCTACTATTATAAACACTTTATCTCAGGAGGATAGAAAACCATGAATCGCGTTGCTGATGTTATCCGTGATGACATTAAAGTAATGACAGCCTATCAGGTTGCCGATTTGCCGGAAGGTTTTATTAAGTTGGACGCCATGGAGTGTCCGCATCATCCTTTCGCCGGGTATGAATCTTTATTGTCAGAATGGGCGGATTTGGCAAAGCAGGCACCGATTCATTTGTATCCCCATGCTGCCAAGAGCGGTATTTATGAAGAATTGAGGGAGGTTTTCGGTATTCCCGATAAGGCGGAAATCGCGTTAGGCAACGGCTCCGACGAGCTTATCCAATTTTTGACTATGCTGGTTGCCAAACCAAATGCGCGTGTATTGAGTATTGAGCCAAGTTTCGTTATGTATCGTCATAATGCCGCGCTTTATGGCATGGAATATGTCGGCGTTCCCTTAAATCCAGATTTTTCTTTAAATCTCCCTGCCGTTTTGACCGCTATCGAGCAACATCAGCCATCATTAATTTTTATTGCCTATCCCAATAACCCTACTGGTGTGTGCTTTAAGCGGGAAGAAGTAGAGGCAATCATTCGCGCGGCTACCGGCATTGTGGTTGTCGATGAGGCATATGGTGCGTTTCATCATGACAGTTTCCTTCCGTGGGCGGGCGAAGTCAAAAATCTGGTCGTAATGCGCACCATCAGTAAAATCGGCTTTGCCGGCTTGCGGATGGGGTATGCGGCGGCAAGTCCAAGCATTATGGGTGAACTGGCCAAAATCCTTCCGCCTTACAATATGAATCAATTAAGCTTGGCGGCGGCAAAATTCTCATTGAGACATCATAAAATCATTCAGCAAAACATTGATACATTAAAAAATGAGCGTTCGCGCGTGATGAATGAATTGTTGAAATTAAACCGTTTGCAAGTTTTCCCGAGCGAAGCCAACTTTATTACCGTTCGTGTTCCTGATGCGAACGGGCTGTTTGAAACATTGAAGCAAAACCGCATACTGATTAAAAAACTGCATGGCAGTCATCCGCTTTTGAAACAGTGTGTCCGCATAACCATAGGCTCGGCAGCGCAAAATGATGCCGTTTTGGCCGTTATTAAAAACCTTTACCCTAATCTTTGATTCCAAGGAAACTACCATTATGAATAAAGCTCAATTGCATTTGACCAATTTTCTGTTACTGGTTGAAGAAGCCGGCTCATTAACCAAGCTTGCACGCGCATGCGGTTATGAAAACTCCGCCTCTTTGTCTCAGCTCAAACGCCGTTTGGAACAACAAGCAGGCGATGAGTCTGCTCGCGGCATTCGTCCGAGCCTGGCTGCGAAGTTGGAATCCGGCATGCACAAACGCAAAGGCTGGTTGAACCGTGATCACAGCAAAGACCAAGAAAAAGCAGCAGCGGTTGAAGCGGCGCGTTTGGAAAAACAAACTGTCGAAGCAGCCGAAGCTGGTGTTTCAACCGAAGGCCGTTTTGTTACCGTTACCCGTAATACCAGCGAAACCCAAATCACCGTCAGCCTCAATCTTGACGGTACCGGCAAATACCGCTTGGATACCGGCGTTCCTTTCCTTGAACACATGCTTGCTCAAGTGGCGCGCCATGGTTTGATTGACTTGGATATTACCTGCAAAGGCGATTTGCACATTGACGACCATCACACGGTTGAAGACATCGGTATCGTATTGGGTCAGGCTCTGAAACAAGCGCTTGGCAATAAAGTCGGCATTACTCGTTATGGCCATGCCTATGTTCCGCTGGATGAAGCGTTGAGCCGTGTAGTCATCGACCTTTCCGGCCGCCCTGGCTTGGTGTACAACATCGACTTTACCCGCGCCCTAATCGGCCGTTTTGATGTCGATTTATTTGAAGAATTTTTCCACGGCCTTGTGAACCACAGCATGATGACTTTGCACATCGATAACTTGAGCGGCCGTAATGCACATCATCAAGCCGAGACCGTTTTCAAAGCCTTCGGCCGCGCCCTGCGCATGGCGGTCGAATACGATTCGCGCATGATGGGTCAAACGCCTTCTACCAAAGGCACGCTGAGCGAAGAATCTGTCCAAGAAGAAGCAGAAGCTGCATCTGAAGAATAAGGCATCGTGTGAATGAATAAAGGCCGTCTGAAACCGATTGGGATTTCAGACGGCCTTTTATTATTTGTCTTGTATATCGGCAATATTTTGTTTTAAACCATCTTTTGCTACAATCATTCTTATTATTATATTAATCATTAAATGTTTTCAGACGGCCTGAGGAGAAGCAATGAAAGTAGCGATTGTTGATTATGGAATGGGAAACCTGCACTCAGTATTGAAATCTGTTCAGGCGGCGCAGGTCTTGTCCAATCAAAATGCCGAGGTTTATCTGACTTCTTGGCCTGAAGAAGTGATGGCGGCGGATAAGGTAATCTTTCCGGGGCAGGGTGCCATGCCGGATTGTATGTCGGCGCTGAAGGCAAGCGGTTTGGGTGAGGCGGTTTCAGACGGCCTGAAAAACAAGCCGTTTTTTGGCATTTGCGTAGGTGCGCAATTATTGTTTGAACACAGCGAAGAAGGCGATACAGATGGTTTGGGTTGGTTTGAAGGGCAAGTAAAACGGTTTTTACCCAATCAAACCGATGCACAGGGAGGCCGTCTGAAAGTACCGCATATGGGGTGGAATACAGTGCGTCAAACCCGTCCTCACCCTTTATTTCAAGACATTGGGCAGAACGAGTATTTTTATTTTGTTCACAGCTATTATTTTGCGCCGAAAAATGAAGAGGTTGTTTTAGGCGTCAGCGAATATCCGAATGAATTTGCCTGCATTGTCGGTAAGGACAATGTGTTTGCCACACAGTTCCATACGGAAAAAAGCCATCAGGCAGGATTGCTGCTGCTGCGTAATTTTTTAAATTGGCAGATTTGAGGCTTTTTAACATAAATCTACTAAAAATCGCTAATTTGTGTAAAATATACTGAAATTGAGTAGAGGAGAAGAAAATGCTGTTGATACCTGCCATTGATTTGAAAGAAGGACGCTGTGTTCGCTTAAAACAAGGCTTGATGGAGCAGGCGACGGTGTTTTCCGATTCGCCGGCAGAGATGGCTTTGCATTGGCGCAATCAAGGCGCACGCCGTTTGCATTTGGTTGATTTGAACGGTGCATTCGCAGGCGTTCCTCAAAATTTTCCGGCAATTAAAGAAATTTTGGCCGCCGTAGCTAAAGATATTCCGGTACAGCTTGGCGGCGGTATCCGTGATTTGGGCACCATTGAAAAGTATTTGGATTTGGGTCTGACCGATGTGATTATCGGTACGGCCGCGGTGAAAAATCCTGAATTTGTGCGCGAAGCATGTAAGGTATTTCCGGGGCAGATTATCGTCGGCTTGGATGCCAAAGACGGTATGGTGGCGATAGACGGTTGGGCAACGGTAACGGAGCATCATGTCGTCGATTTGGCCAAGCGTTTTGAAGACGATGGGGTCAACAGCATTATTTATACTGATATTGGTCGCGACGGCATGATGAGCGGCGTGAATATCGAAGCTACCGTCAAATTGGCCCAATCAGTGAATATCCCGATTATCGCTTCCGGCGGCTTGACGAATTTGGACGATATCCACGCATTGTGTGCCGTTGAAAAAGAGGGTGTGAGCGGTGCGATTACCGGCCGCGCAATTTATGAGGGAAGTATTGATTTCGCACAGGCTCAAAAACTGGCCGATTCTTTGGCTTGATCTAAGTGCGTTTAATTATGCAGATTAGGGCTTTGCAAGGTGTAACAGCGCAGGAGTTGGCGTATAGCTGAAAATACCTTCAAAAGCGGCATTTTGCAAAGTCCTTAGACTTAAAATCTGTCTGAAATAATTATAAAAAACAACTCACTCAATATCTTATTTTATTAAGGGATTGGTATGCTTGAAGCGTTTGTTTTGGGTTTTTGGATTATCTGGTCATCCGATCGCGAAGTGTATCCGCTAAGCGAAAGTTTGTGGTTTACACTGATTGCAGTGATACTGCGACAGCTGACGGCGTTTGATTTGCCGATTATTGATACCTATTGGATGATTTTCAATGGGATAGTGTGGGCATTTGCCGGTTTGATTTTTTCCATTGTCGGCCGCATCGACAGCAATTTCATCATCTCCTGCATTTTGGCAATGATAGCGGGGATTGGTTATTTTCAGCTGTTGCAACATTTGCCAGATTGGTTGAGCAAATTTTTGGCCTGACGGTTTCAGACGGCCTGATAACGGATAAGAGGTATTGAGTATGGCATTGTCAAAACGAATAATTCCTTGTCTGGATGTAAAAGACGGTCGCGTGGTAAAAGGTGTCAACTTTTTGGGTTTGCGCGATGCAGGCAATCCGGTTGACGTTGCCAAACGCTACAACGATGAAGGCGCGGATGAGTTGACCTTTTTGGATATTACTGCTTCCAGCGACAATCGCGACACTATTTTGCACGTTATTGAGGCAGTCGCTTCACAAGTTTTTATTCCATTGACTGTCGGAGGTGGTGTGCGCACAGTTGCCGATATCCGTCGTCTGCTTAATGCCGGTGCTGATAAGGCCAGCATCAATACGGCCGCTGTAACCAATCCTGATTTGGTAAACGAAGCGGCCGGTTTTTTTGGTTCGCAAGCGATTGTTGTTGCCGTGGATGCCAAAGCGGTCAACCCTGAAAACACCCGTTGGGAAATCTTTACCCACGGCGGACGTAATCCGACCGGTTTGGATGCGGTGGAATGGGCTGTTGAAATGCAGCGACGCGGTGCGGGCGAGATTTTGCTGACCAGTATGGACCGGGACGGTACCAAGCAAGGTTTCAACCTGCCTTTGACGCGTGCGGTCAGCGAAGCGGTCGATATTCCGGTCATTGCTTCCGGCGGCGTCGGTTCGGTACAACACTTGGTGGATGGCATTAAAGAAGGAAAGGCAGATGCGGTATTGGCCGCCAGTATTTTCCACTTTGGCGAAGCGAGTATCCGCGAAGCGAAACTGGCCATGCGTGAAGCAGGAATTGAAGTGCGTTTGTGATTGCTATCCAAAGGCCGTCTGAAAAATATGGGAGAAAGACGCGAATGTCGAATATAAACGAAACGCTGCTGAATGCCGTAAAATTTGACGAAAAAGGTTTGGTTTGCGCGATTGCCCAAGATTGGCAGACACGCCGTGTGCTGATGGTTGCCTGGATGAACGCCGAAGCCCTGCAAAAAACTATAGAAACCGGTTTTGCCCACTATTACAGCCGTTCCCGCCAGAAACAATGGGTGAAGGGCGAAGAGTCTGGACATACGCAAAAAGTACATGAATTGCGCCTGGATTGCGATGGCGACGCGGTGGTCATGCTGGTTGAACAAAACGGTGGCATTGCCTGCCATACAGGGCGCGAAAGCTGTTTTTACAAAGTTTGGCAAGACGGCGCATGGCAGACAGTCGATGCTGTGTTGAAAGACGAAGAGGCGATTTACGGACATAAACATCCTTAAGGCCGTCTGAAAGAAAATAAGAGAAACCGACCATGACCAATACTATCCTTACCCAAATTCAAAACGTCATCGATTCGCGCAAAGGCGGCGATCCCGATGCTTCTTATGTCGCCCAACTGCTGCACAAAGGCGAAGACAAGATTCTGAAAAAAGTCATCGAGGAAGCGGGTGAAACCTTGATGGCCTCTAAAGATGGCGGTGGCGAGCATTTGGTTTACGAAGTGGCGGATTTGTGGTTTCATACCATGGTTTTATTGGCGCATCACGGATTGCGTGCCGAAGATGTGGTCAACGAGCTTGCGCGCCGTCAAGGTTTGTCGGGATTAGTGGAAAAAGCTTCTCGCAAAGAATCTTGAATTTATATTACAATCCCGTATTTGACCTGTTTCGGAATCCGTCTCTTGGGGCAAAAACGATTTCCCTTTTTTGGTTGAACCCCGTTATGCCCGTTTTTAGACAGCCATTGGAGCCATTATGGATAATTGTATTTTCTGCAAAATCGCAACCAAAGATATTCCGGCACAAACCGTTTACGAAGACGACGAGATGCTTTGTTTCAAAGACATCCGTCCTGCCGCGCCGGTGCATCTGCTGCTGATTCCGAAAGTGCACTTTGATTCACTGGCACACGCAACTGCCGAACATCAAACCCTGTTGGGCAAAATGATGTTGAAAGTTCCTCAAATCGCCCATGAGGCAGGTTTGACCGACGGTTTCAAAACCCTGATCAACACAGGCAAAGGCGGCGGACAAGAAGTCTTCCACCTGCATATCCATATCATGGGTACGCCTGCATAATTATTATCTATTTTTAACAAATTCAAGGATTTATCATGGGTAGCTTCTCTCTCTGGCACTGGATTATCGTACTGATTATCGTCGTTTTGGTATTCGGTACCAAAAAATTGCGCAACGTCGGCAAAGACCTCGGCGGTGCAGTACATGACTTCAAACAAGGCCTGAACGAAGGTACAGATGGCAAAGATGCCAAAAAAGACGAAGTCATCGAACACAAAAAAGACGAAGACAAAGCATAATCCATGTTTGATTTCGGTTTGGGCGAATTGCTGCTGGTTGGCGTTGTCGCCCTGATAGTGCTTGGCCCCGAACGTCTGCCGCAAGCCGCGCGCACGGCCGGGCGTTTGGTCGGCAAATTGCAAGGATTCGTCAACAACGTCAAGCAGGAGCTCAACACTCAGGCTGAGTTGGACGAATTGCGCAAGGTGAAGCAGGAATTTGAAACCGCCGCATCTGAGTTTCGCGACGGTATCAAAGACTTGGGCAACGATGCACAAAAAAATCTGAGCGATATTTCAGACGGCCTCAAGCCGTGGGAACGCCTGCCCGAACAGAAAACGCCTGCCGATTTCGGTGTGGATGAGTTTGGCAATCCTTTGCCTGATATGGCTTCAAACGGCACTGAGAATGAAACTGCAACCCAAGCTTCTGAGCAGGGTGGGGCAGTGCAAACCCAAGAGCTTGTTGAGGCTGAAAATGCCGAGTCCGAGCAAGACCGCGCTTGGCGTGAGTATTTGACGGCTTCGGTTTCACCTACTCCTGTGGTAGAAGTCAGCTATGTCGAATCTCCTGTTGCCGATGTTCCTCCGCCGCATACGACTTCTTTGCGTAAGCAGGCGATGAGCCGCAAACGCGATATGCGCCCGAAATTCCACGCCAAGCCCAAACTGCGCGTCCGTAAGTAAAAAGTGAGTCAACCGGTGTCCGAATCTCAACACGAACAACCCGTCCAACCGCTTATCGAGCATCTTCTCGAGCTGCGCCGCCGCATGATGTGGATCGTCATCGGTATCGTCGTCTGCTTTTTGGGCATGATGCCGTTTGCTCAGCAGCTCTATACCTTTGTTGCCGAACCATTAATGGCCAATCTGCCTAAAGATACCAGCATGATTGCAACTGATGTGATCGCGCCGTTTTTTGTGCCGGTCAAGGTTACTCTGATGGCGGCATTTCTACTGTCGTTGCCGCACACGCTGTATCAAGTTTGGGCGTTTGTTGCCCCTGCCTTATACCAAAACGAAAAACGCTTGATTACGCCGCTAGTGTTGTCCAGCGTGACGCTCTTCTTCGTTGGGATGGCGTTTGCCTATTTTTTGGTATTTCCCGTGATTTTCAAATTCTTGGCCGGTGTAACCCCTGTCGGCGTCAATATGGCGACCGATATCGACAAATACCTGTCCTTTATTTTGGGCATGTTTGTCGCATTCGGTACGACGTTTGAAGTGCCCGTCGTTGTGGTGTTGCTTGCAAAAATGGGCATTGTTTCGACTGCACAGCTTAAGAATGCGCGTCCGTATGTGATTGTCGGTGCGTTTGTCGTGGCCGCAATCATCACGCCGCCTGACGTAATTTCTCAAACCCTGCTTGCTGTCCCACTGATTCTGCTCTACGAAGCAGGCATTTGGTTCAGTCGTTTTGCCAAAGTGAAAACGCAGCAGGAAGATGAAGATACACCGCAACCACCGGCAGAAGTTTAAGAATTAAGGCCGTCTGAAGAATTTTTCAGACGGCCTTTGTATCATGGCACTTTCAGAGTTTTTAAGAAAAAGTATGATGGATGTTCAGGAGTCGTATAAAAACGCTATCGCCTCAAATTCTTTTGATGTGACTAAAAATTTCGATCGAGAATTTTGCCGAAATCGAAGCAGTAATGCGTAACAGTTTCTCATGCGTCTGGCTGGGCAATTTGCGTGACTGGATGACGGAGCAGGCAAAAAATGGGGAAAAATATTCCATCGTTACTTGTTCCGCACTCAAACGCCAATACCGCGATATTCTGCGTGGTGCGGAAGGGAAGGTGGCTTTTATCCATCTGACTCCGCCTCAAGCAATCAATCTCGAGCGTATGCTGTCGCGTCAGGGGCATTATATGAAAGCCGGAATGCTGAATTCGCAGCTGGAGATTTTGGAAGAGCTGGGTGCTGATGAGTACGGTGTCAAAATCGACAATCCGGGTTCGCCTGAAGCCGTTGAGGCAGATATTGTGAACTGGGTGAAAGCGCAAGGCTTGATTTAGTAATGATCAGAAATGGAAAGGCCGTCTGAAATATTTCAGACGGCCT